>CAJMLH010000004.1 GCA_905214195.1 uncultured bacterium | reverse complement strand
TAGAAAAACCCAGACTCACTCTTATGGTGAGCCGGGCTTTTGTCTACAGTCTGAGGCATGATCAAAAGTCATGCCTCTTACTTTTTCAAGTCAAATACTAAACATAAAATTTCTTTTTTTATCACAGGCTTTCAGCCATTTCATATATCAACTTTTCTGTCTTTTCCCATCCCAGGCAAGGATCTGTTATAGACTGTCCGTAAGTATTACCATTTACAGACTGACAGCCATCCTCTATATAGCTTTCTATCATAAGCCCTTTTACCATTTTATCTATATCCTCATTAAGCTTCTTCGACTGAAGCACTTCCCTTGATATCCTTATCTGTTCCAGATACTGCTTGCCTGAATTGGCATGATTGGCATCGATTATCACTGCCGGATTCAAAAGTTCAGTTTTACTGTACATATCATATACTGTTTTAAGGTCTTCATAATGATAATTTGGTATCGACTGTCCTCTCTTATTTGTGTGTCCTCTGAGAATAACATGAGCATAAGGGTTCCCCTTACTTACTACTTCCCAGTTTCTGTATATAAACATATGAGAACTTTGAGCCGCCGTTATTGCATTTATCATAACAGAAAGATCTCCGCTGGTAGGGTTTTTCATGCCTACAGGAATATCCAGTCCGCTGGAAGTCAGTCGGTGAAACTGGTTTTCAACCGATCTTGCTCCCACTGCCACATAAGATAAAAGATCACTTAAATATCTGTAATTTTCAGGATAAAGCATCTCGTCTGCACAGAAAAACTCTGTTTCGTTCATTGCCCTTATGTACATCTCTCTTACGGTTACTATACCCCTTAACATATCTTCATTCCTGCTTGGATCCGGTTGATGAAGCATCCCCTTGTACCCCATTCCGGTAGTTCTCGGCTTATTTGTATACACTCTCGGAATTATGCAGATTTTCTCCTTAACCTCATCCTGTGCTTTCCTAAGTCGCACAAGATAGTCAAGCACGGCTTCTTCATTATCGGCTGAGCATGGTCCCACAAGCAGTAAAAATTTGTCTGAGCGACCTGCCAGTATATCTTCGATTTCTTTTACTTTTTCTTCACGAAGTTTTGCATATCTCTCATTTATGGGAAACATTTCTTTTATATCTTTAGGGATTGGCAGTTTACGCCTGAATTCCATATTCATATGTTTTCCTCCTGTTTTTCCTTGTCAAATAATTTTCTCCTTGCTGTTGAGCGCTTCATCATATCTTTTATTCCCTCTTTATCTGCTTCCATCAACATTCGTTCCAATTTTGATATTTCCATTGTGAACAGTTTCATCTGATGTAAAAGGGCATCTTTATTCAGTAAAAACAGCTCGCTCCACAGAGTTTCATCTATTCGTGCTATTCTTGTAAGGTCTCTGAAAGAATCTCCTGTATAATCCTCAAGTTTTTCCGTATGATTACATGTCATCAGAGACATGGCTATACAATGAGTAAGCTGTGAAACAAAACCTATCATTTCGTCATGTTCTTCCGGAGAAAGATAAGATATTCTTGCAAATTTAAGTATTTCACCCACCTGTCTGCATGCTTCCACAGCTTCTTTCGTATTTTTTTCAGTAGGAACGATTATATAGTTAGCATCATAGAATATCTTTTCATCGCTATGCTGTATGCCAAGTCTTTCGCACCCTGCCATAGGATGTGCCGCTATATATTCACAATCATCTCTCAATATATTTTGTACATCTCTTACAATACATCCCTTTACACCCGTTACATCTGTAAGCACTGTACCACTTTTTAGATACCATTGATTTTTCTCTATCCATTCTCTGAATATATGAGGATACAAAGCAAATATAAGAAAGTCTGCGGACTCTATCATGCTCCTGTCAGGTTTAGATACTCCTTTAGCTATTATATTGTTTTTAAGAGCAAATTCTATAGCGTCATGGTCTGTATCTATGGCATTCACCTTATAACCTGCTTTTGAAAATCCCCTCGCATAACTTCCTCCTATTATGCCTAAACCGATTATGAGTATATTGGTATTTTTATCAATCTTCAATTTTTTCCACCTCAATTCCAAGAGAAGCAAGCTTCTCAAAAAAGTCCGGAAAGCTCTTTATAACAGCCTCCGCCCCATCTATAATTCCGCCGGTCAATGTAAGAAGCACCGCTTCTGACATAACTATTCTGTGGTCATTATGTCCATAAAGAGCTTCCTTGGGGCATTCAAATTTTGTAGGATAAATTATTATTTCATCATCGTATAAAGAAGCTGAAACTCCAAATTTTTTCAGTTCCTCCGCCATAACTTGTCCTCTGTCGCTTTCCTTGATTTTAAGCCGACTGGTTCCGGAAAAAACTCCGCCGTTTACGGCAGCCGAAACTGCAAATAATATCGGCCCCAAATCAGGACAACCTGAGATATTCAAAATCGGTGTTCCTTCCTTTAATTGTTCAAACATTTTAGAGTAAACTCTGTCACCCTGAATACTGCTTGGTGAAAGATTTCCTATTTGAACATTTCCTCCCAAAACATTCAATGCTTCAAAAAAAGCTGCGTTTGAATAATCTCCCTCTACATATGCTTCATCTGCACTGTATTTTTGATTTCCTTTAATATATATTGTGTTTTCATCCTGCCATACAGTTTCAACTCCAAATTGTGCCAAAGCAGCCATGGTCATATCTATATACGATCTGCTTTCTATAGGCGGCGTAATAGTTAGAGTGCTGTCCTTTGAAAGAAGAGGAAGAACAAACAGTAATCCGCTTATAAACTGGCTTGACACATTTCCTGCCATCTTAAAGTTGCCCGGTTTGAGAGGTCCTTTAACCATAAGCGTAGTTTTATCCTTTGAAAAAATCATTCCTTTTTCTTTACATAGATTCTCATATATTCCCATTGGTCTTTCCATAAGTCTTTCGCTTCCCGAAAGTACTGCATTGGCGCCTGATACAAGACAGATAGGAACAAAAAATCTTAAGGTGCTTCCGCTCTCTCTGCAATTTAATATACTTTCTGCTGAGATTTTAGTTATATCCACACCCTGCACTGTTATTGTGTCTTCTTTTCTTTGCCATTTAACCCCTATTGTCGTAAGGCAATCAAGAGTAGCAAGCACATCTTCAGATTCTGATATGCCATGTACCACACACTCTTTTTCAGAAAGTCCGGCACATATGAGAAGTCTGTGGGCCATGCTTTTAGACGGCGGAGCTTTTACAAAACCTTTTGCCTTACCTTTGTTTATCTTTACTTTCATTTGCCCCCTCCGACATCATCTCCCAAAATATGATTTTTCAAATAGTCTATCGCCTTTATATACCCATCTGTGCCAAAGCCTGCTACAGTAAAACAACATGCCTGCCTTATATAACTTATCTGCCTGAAATCTTCCCTTACAGACAAATCTGATATATGTACTTCTGCTGTCGGTATGGAAACGCTTTTGAGAGCGTCAAGGAGAGCTATGCTTGTATGAGTATAGGCACCCGGATTTATGACTATACCGTCAGCTCTGTCATAGTATGCTTTCTGTATCCTGTCCACCAAATCACCCTCGTGGTTTGATTGATAGAATTCGGCGTCTATACCATTTTTTTCACAATGCCGTCTTATCTTGCAGATAACCTGCTCATAAGTTTCGTTTCCGTATTTATCCGGCTCTCTCACCCCAAGCATGTTTAAATTGGGACCGTTTATTATGACAAATTTCATTTTAAAATCTCCATTATTTTTTTTGCGGCATCTTCTGCCGAAGAATCATTTTTCACAATATGCTCTGCTGTAGATACATAGATACCGTATCTTTCCTTGTATCGTTTTTCCATCTCAGTTCCGTTAAATGCCGTAGGCCTGTCTTTTGTCGGAACTAAGTCTTTTGGATCCCTGTCTATAAAGCATACCGTACCGTTTAACTTCAAGTTATCTATATTTTCTTGCCTTAAGATTGCTCCGCCGCCCGTTGCTATAACTATACCGTTTCTTGATGACACTTCTTTAATCGCTTCGCTTTCTGCATCCCTGAAATACTCTTCCCCGTATTTTTCAAATATTTCACTTATGCTCATTGATTGGTTCTTTTCTATAAGTTCATCTGTATCTATCAGCTCTCTGCCCAATGTTTCCGCCAAAACAGCACCTATGGTGCTCTTCCCGGATGCGGGCATTCCCGTAAGCACTATGTTTGTCTTTTGCCCATGGACTTTCTCATATATTTCATCAATAAGGCTGTCATCATATTTTGTCGAAAGAAAAAATTCAGATGCTTTTACTGCCTGAGCCACTAGCATATAAAGTCCGCCCTCTGCTGCTATCCCCAGTTCTTTTGCCTGAGCAACAAGCATTGTTCTGAGAGGATTATATATAACATCAACTACGGCTTTCAGCTGTCCAAACCGTGATATATCAACAGGTTTTGAAAAAACATCCGGATACATTCCGCAAGGCGTGGTATTGATTATTATTTCAATATCTGAATGGTGCTTTACAGCCTCTTCGTAAGTAACCGTTTCTATACCGGAAGATTGCCCGACTTTGTTCCTACTTACTTTAATTATTTCTCCTGCATTGGCATTTTTGCACACTGCACATGCAGTATCACTTGTTCCTCCCGTACCAAGAATCAAAATCTTCTTTCCGGCAGGTTCTTTGCAAGTTCTCTTCAGAAGTGCTGATAAACCGTCAAAATCCGTATTATGACCTATAAGCCTGCCATCATCATTCCTGATACAGTTCACTGCCCCTATCGCCTTTGCTGCCTGAGAAATTTCATCTAAAAACGGAATTACTTGATGTTTATACGGTATTGTCACATTTACAGCCTTAAACTTTTTTTCTGTAAGAAAAGTTCTAAGCTCTGACGGAGGTATTTCCATAAGCCTGTAATCATATCTTCCTATGTATCGGTGTATTTCCTTGGAAAAGCTGTGTCTTAGCTTTTCACCTATGAGTCCGTATTCTATCATATTTCACTCCTGAGAAAATCCGTTCCGTATCTTGATACTAAAAAATCTGCTATGACAAATGCAGTTACTGCATCAACCACTGCTCTTGCTCTATGTACTATAGCAGGGTCATGACGACCTTTTATAAGCAGCTTTGCATCTTTTTCTTCTTTGAAATCCACGGAATTCTGCTCTTTATATATGGATGGAGTCGGCTTTACCGCAGTACGGAATACTATAGGCATCCCATTTGAAATTCCGCCGTTTATGCCTCCATTCCTGTTAGTGATCGTAACCACCTTACCGTTTTCGTATTTCATCTGATCATTTGCCTCGGAGCCTCTCATATCGGTTATACCAAAACCTTCTCCAAATTCTATTCCCTTTACTGCGGGAATGGAAAATACTGCATGAGCCAAGTTTCCCTCTATAGTGTCAAACCACGGCTCTCCTACTCCGACCGGCATATTTATTACTGCTGTTTCAAGTATACCGCCTACGCTGTCTCCGTCTTCCGCTGCCTTTAATATTTCTCTTTCAATCGCTTCTCCGTTTCCCAATACGGGAAATATCCTATCTTGAAGAGTTCTTATATCTCTCTCGTAATTTTCAAATTCCCTGTCTTTTGCACCGTGACAGCTTTTTATATGAGTACCTATCAATATTCCTTTGTCCTCCAGCGCTTTCATTATTATAGCGCACGAAGCCACCAATGCCGCCGTTATTCTGCCCGAAAAATGACCTCCTCCATGATAATCTTCATATCCTCTGTACTTGTAAAACCCGGTCAAATCTGCATGAGACGGTCTTGCGATTCGGCTTATGTTTTCATAATCTTTACTTTTTATATCGCAATTTTTGATTATCACCGTAAGAGGTGTTCCTGTAGTATAACCCTCGAACACACCGCTTATTATTTCGACATTATCAGGTTCTCTTCTCTTGGTACTTCCTTGTCCGTATGGCTTTCTCTGTCTCAATCTATCTTCTATATATTCACGCTCTATCTTTATTCCCGGCGAAAGCCCATCTATTACAGCCCCTATAGCCTCGCCGTGACTCTCCCCAAACAATGTTAATGTAATGGCGTTTCCTATGGTGTTTTTCATCACAAAACCTCCAAAATAGCAGAGCCAATCTGCTCTCTATCCATTTTTTCAAACCTGAATTTTCCTATTTCATCAACTTTAACAGCTGTTATAACTCCGCTGCCTGCTTTCTTATCATGCATTACGGCTTCTGTTATGTTAAAAGCCTGTTCTTCTCTGTCATAAACAGAACTCATCCCATTTCTGACTGCCTCTGCCAGACTTACTGCAAGACCCTCTCTTATCAGAAGCGGTTCAATTCTTTTGCGAACCTCCTCTGAACACATAGGAAGCATTCCAATCGCTACACATTCTCCATGAAGAAGACTGCTTGTGCTTTCTATACCATGGCCTATAGTATGACCAAAATTAAGAACTTTTCTAAGTCCTTTCTCTTTTTCGTCCTCTTCTACCACTTTTGCCTTTATTTTCAATGACCCGGCGATTGCCATTTCAAGATTATCCTTGATATTACAAAATTCTATTATTTCAAAAAATTCTTCGTCAAAGGCCGCCGCCATCTTTATTATTTCGGCTGCTCCGCAGGCAAATTGTCTTTGCTCAAGAGTCTTTAAAACATCCCAATCAATAATCACACCCTTGGGCTGATAAAAAGTTCCAACGATATTTTTTATCCCACAAAGATCAACCGCTGTTTTTCCCCCTACTGAAGAATCGACTTGCGAAAGTAATGTGGTAGGGATATTATAAAAATCTATTCCTCTCATATAGCATGAAGCGGCAAAACCCGCTATGTCTCCTACTACTCCACCTCCCACGGCAACTACGCAGTCATCCCTTGAAAAATCATTTTGCAACATGAGGCGGCAAAGTCTTTCAAAATTTTCAAGAGATTTGGAAGATTCCCCTCCGGGGAGTATTTCTGTCACCGAATAATTGCATTGTGCAGCTACTGCTTTTGAATACTCTATAGGTACTCCCTCATCTGTTACAATCAAAACCTTTCTTTTCAGGTCAAAAAACTCTCCGGTCTTTGAAAGGCTTCCCTTTTGAATAATTATATCGTAACTGTTTTTTCCCAGTTTTACAGGTATTATCATTTTACAACTCCATATAAATTAAATCAGATTTCCTGCTCTTTTATGTTTCCGTAAGAACCAACGACCTTTATCATGTCGCAGCAGCTTTTCATCTCCTCAAGACAAAGTCTACCCTCTTCTCCGTATATATCCCCTGAGGCTTCCACATAAAAATAATACTGCCAAAGTAATTCTTTCATCGGTCTTGAGCGCAGCGTTCTCATATTAAATCCGTGGCGTCCTATTATGCTCAAAGCTTCCGCCAATGAGCCTGCTTCGTTTCTTGCTGTAAACATCAACGAAAAATACGGACTGTTTGTGTTGTTTGACGCTCTGCTCTCAACTCTTGAAAATACAGCAAATCTTGTGGTATTTGTTCTCTCGTCATTTATGCTTCTTGCTATCACCGAAAGTCCAAACAGTTTGGCAGATTCGGCGCTTCCTATGGCTGCCACCGAGGGGTCATTCTTTTCCTTTACATATTCTGCGGCAAGGGCTGTGTTGGAATATTCCATTTCGCTGAGTTCATTTTCCTTAATAAAAGATGCGCACTGGGACAAAGCCTGAGGATGGCTGACCACCGTCTTTATATCTTTTACATCAGTGCCCTCTATCCCCAACAAATCATGGGTAACAGCCAAATCGTACATGCCGTTTACAAATAAACTTCCTGCAAACATAAGGTCGTTTACTTGATCCACATCTCCGGCAAAGCTGTTTTCAACAGGAAGCACAGCACAGTCGCATTCTCCTCTTTCAACTGCCTCATAGGCTCTCTTAAATCCCGGATATGCTATCTTCTGAGCAGTCGGGAAAATCTTTGATGCGGCAATGTGGGCAAAAGCCCCCTCCGTTCCTGAATATCCAACTTTTAAACCCTCAAGTATATTACTCTGGTATCGTCTTGCAATCTCCATAAGATTTTTCAAAAAACTTACATAATACGACTTGAGCTCCGGTTCTTGTATCCTTTCACTTCCATTTTTGAGAACCTGTTCCTCTCTCTCAGGGTCATATATGGGGATACCGTTAATCTTCTTATATTCACCGACTTTCTTCACTTGCTCCATCCTGTCTGTGAATAGTTCGGCCATCTTATTGTCAATTTCTGTTATTCTGCGTCGTATTTCTTTTAATTCTTCTGTTGCTTTCTTAGTCATATCCACCTCTTAAGTTATCACTGTTAACTATATTTGAATTATAAGCATTTTATGTTGAAAAGTCAACTGTTCTTCAAAAAATATTGCACATTTAAAATTTAAAGGTTATAATAAGGTTAACGATATTAACTATGCAATCTTAAGGAGGCGTTATGGAAGATATAGACAGCACAGTTATGCTGAGAGAAAAGCTTTTGACAGCGGGAATAGATGAAATACTTGCCCACGGAATAAAAAATTTTTCCTTAAGACGGGTTGCGGCAGCCTGTGGTGCAAGTTGCGCCGCTCCTTACAAGCACTTCAAAAATAAAGACGAATTTATAAAAGAAACTATTTTTTATGTGGAGACAAAGTGGAACCATCTGGCAGACCGGATTATTTCCTCCGTTGAAGATCCTATCGAACGGATTTCCCGGCTTTGCATTGCCAATATTAAATTTAAAATTTCCAATCCCCTTTACGGTATGGGCGGAAGCTCCTTTGCTCCAAAGATAACCGATCAGATCCTTGAATTTATGAAGTCAAAGTCATCAGACAGCCAAAGTCATAAAAACGCACAGTCTGTTATATTTACGATTTCCGCTCTTACTGCCGGAACAGCTTCTCTTATAACTGACGGAAAGCTGCCTAACAACAGGGAAACCTTTGAAATTTTAAAAGAAAAGCTGTTAAATGAGCTTTGCAGTATATAAATATCCCCCTTTCACCGATTTCAAATGAAAGGGGGCAGTATACGATATGTAATTTACGAAACACAAAGCAGTATATTTAAGAGTTGTCAGACTTTGTCTCATCATTGTTACAGATATTATTGGTTCCGCCGCTAAGCATTATAGCCATAGCCAATGAACCCCATGTAGTTATATCTATTAAATAATATTGTCCAATGCCACTCTGAAACTCTCCAAACAACAGTATCAGCCATACGATAACATAAATAACGCAAATCGTTTTATCATAATAAACATCTTTAAGTCTTGCTATTCTTTCGCGCCGGTCTCCTTCCGGTATCCTCTTCCAATATAATCTTTCCGCTATCGCAAGTACACCTGCCAATGCAAGAAGCCATGTCGCAAACTGTGCCTGCCACACACTTCCGATATGGTATTTATGCATCGCATAAATCATGCTTCCGGAATCAACAAAATAAGCAACGCTTACTACTTTCCAATAATTTTTTTCTCTCCAACCACCCATTTTATCCACCTGTATTTCTTATGATACACTTTTAATAAGATTGCTTCTAAATGTCGAAAAGCTAATTAAGACTACCTCTGTTTTCAACTCTTTTTTCTTTTCATGGTATAACTCCTTTCATTGAAATTGAAATTTAAATCCTAAAACCGAATAATACTGACTACTGCTTTGTATATTACAAACATCATTTGTTTGTATTTATTTTAACATTTGTATGTAAAAAAACAACTCCTTTTAATTTATATTTTAAAGTATACATAAGCTATATAAAAAGAGTCGGCATATGCCGACCCTTATATTATTTCGTACATCTTCACAGCGTCCTCTTTTTTGCAGGATTCGCTTAGCAGCAATATTCTTGCCGCTATTGAGCTGTTACCGAATTCTATTCTGATTATATCGCCCTGTTTTACCTCCGAACCGGCCTTTGCAGCCTTGTCGTTGATAAAGACTCTGCCCTGATCGCAGGCGTCCTTGGCAACTGTTCGCCGTTTTATGAGTCTCGAATTTTTTAAAAATTTATCTACTCTCATTGGCTTACACTTGTAAACTATTTGTTTACTGCGTCCTTTAAAGCTTTACCTGCCTTGAATACAGGAGCCTTTGAAGCTGCAATATCAATAACTTCTTCAGGCTTTCTCGGGTTTCTTCCCTGTCTTGCCTTTCTTTCTCTTGTTTCAAAAGTTCCGAATCCGATCAACTGTACTTTATCACCCTTAACGAGAGCTTCTTCAATGCTTGTAACCAATGCATTGATTGCAAGTTCTGCATCTTTCTTAGTAAAATTTGTTTTTTCTGCTACTGCAGCTACCAGTTCAGCCTTATTCATCTAAATTTCCTCCTAAAAATAATTGTTTATTACTAAGAGATTAAATCTCTTTTTCCGACTTTTTCGCCTCGTTCCACAACTCGTCCATCTCTTTTAGACTCATGTGTTCCAAAAGTTTTCCACATGATAAACTTTTTTCTTCTATATAACCAAACCGCCTGATAAATTTTTTAGTTGCTCCGTTAAGGGCCTCTTCAGGATCCACTTTCAGAAACCGTGCTGCATTTACTACAGAAAACAACAAATCTCCAAGTTCTTCCTCAATATCATTTTGGTTTACTGCTTCGGCAAGTTCTTCTGTCTCTTCTCTAATCTTGTCCAAGGCGTCTTTTGCGTCATCCCAATCAAATCCCACTTCAGCAGCTTTTTTCTGGACTTTTGCGGCTTTTGTTAAAGCCGGCAATGCTTTGGGAACATTTTCAAGAACTTGTGTCCTTGTAATGTCCTTTTTCTCCGCCGCCTTGATATTTTCCCATTTTTCAAGCACTTTGTCAATAGATTCATTGGAATTATTTGATATTTCTTCCGAAAAAACATGCGGGTGCCTTCTTATCATCTTTTCACATTCATCGTTTATCACATCCGTAAGATTAAAAGCCTTAGCTTCCTCTGCCAGATTGGAATGAAATACTACCTGAAGCAATACATCACCCAGTTCTTCCCTCAAGTTTGCCACATCATCATTGTCTATAGCCTCCACAACCTCATATGCTTCTTCTATCATGCCTCTGCGTAAAGTTTTGTGGTTCTGCTTTCTGTCCCACGGACATTCTACTCTGAGGATGGCTATTATCTCCTCTATCCTCTTAATAGCTTCCTCAGATGTTTCAGCACTATGGGCCAAATGTTCATATTCTTTCTTCATGATTCTTTCCTTTATTTTATGAATTTATCCATGATTTTAACAAGTTTGCCCCCTTTTGGCATCCTTGCAATTTCTTCCTTTGTTATTGCTTTTGTAGTTAAAATCAATACTCCGTAAACTATTACTCCCACTAAAACCGCACCGAATGTTGCCAAGGTATTGCTTGAAGCAATGCCGAATATCAGCTTGTATGATGCAAATGCACATATTCCCATAACAAGTGAGGCTATTGTAGGTTTAACATATGTGAGCATAAAATCTATCTTAACCTTTGTATAACGCTTCATATCCCGCAAATTCAGCAAAAGTGCTATACCGTAAACAAATACGGAGCCTATAGCTGCCCCTTTTATATTGAGAGTAGGCACCGCTACAAGAACATAAGTCAATATTACTTTTGCCAACGCACCTATTGCAAGATTTTTCATAGGTAATACCTGACGGTTTACGCCCTGCAATATTCCGTTGGTAGTCTGAAGCAATGCCATAAGCGGCACACCGATACACATTATCATAAGTGTAGGAGCGGCGCTGCTTGCGCTTGCTGCTTCCGAAGAAAACAACAGCAACAAAATAGGTTCTGCCAATGCTATCATTCCGGCTGCGCAAGGCATACCGATTATCATGCTTATTCTCATTCCAAGATTGATATTTTCACTGATTTCCGCCCTGTTTTTAAGCTTATATGCCGCTGCTATGGCAGGCACCATCGCCACAGCAACTGCCTGAGTCAAAACCTGAGGTAGACCGACCATGGTATTACAATAACCGCTCAGCTGTCCCCATAATTCTCTGGCCTCAATCTCTGAGAAACCGCCATCAAGAAGTCTTCTTGTAACGATTGCACTGTCAGCGAAATTTACAAGCGGAAGAATAGATGCTCCTATGGTTATAGGTATGGCTATTATCAAAATCTGCTTTACTATAGCTATTGTTCTTTCTTTTTTTCTTCTCTCTCCCTGTGTGCTGCGGCTGTGTCTCAAGTGATATTTTATGGCTCTTTTGTTTAAAGCATATATTATCATTATAACGGCAAGACCTGCCACTGAGCCTACAGTTGCACCGAATGTAGCACCCGCAGCCGCCATTTCAAGTCCCTTGGTTACAAATACAGATGCCAGTACCAAACCGACCGCCACTCTGAAAATCTGTTCTATAAACTGTGAAATAGCCGTTGGATTCATGTTCTGTCTGCCTTGAAAATATCCTCTGTACGCAGACATCACAGGAACAAATATAAGTGCCGGAGCTATGGCTTTTATAGGAAGAACAGCCCCCATATCCTTTGACACATATTCTGCTATAAGCTCTGCTCCAAAAAAGCATACTGCAAATGCAAATACGCCAATGCCTAAAAGCAGCCATCTTGATACACCGAACACGCGCTGCGCTCCCGCAAAGTCACCGGAAGCTATCCTTTCAGATACCATTCTTGATATTGCTACAGGTATACCTGCCGTTGCTATAACAAGAAACAGTGAATAAAGGGGGTATGCATATCCGTAATATGCCATTCCCTCCGTTCCTATCAATGCCGTCAGAGGTATTCTAAAAACAGCCCCCAATATTTTTACGAAGATTCCCGCTATACCCAGTATGGCGGTACCTTTTAGTATCTTACTGTTTGCCATCAGTAATTTCCTTTCTCTTACAGCTCATTCAAAATCTTTTTAGTCGCCTTTTCTGCCTCAAAAATAGCCTTTTCCAGGTCTATTGTGGCAAAATTGCCATTATCATAAAGCACTTTGCCGTCCACCATTGTAAGAACCACATCGCTGCCTGATGCCGAATATACCAGATTGTTTCTCAAATCATGAATCGGATGCATATGAGGTTTCATCAAATCAACTACTATCAAGTCAGCCCTATAACCTTCTTTTAATATGCCGCAGTCTTCTCTTCCCTGTCCCAATGCGCCTGCCCTTGTAGCAGCATAAAGGGTCTGTACCGGAGATACTGCCTGCGGATCTTTAAACCATGCTTTAGGTGCCAATGAAAATGCTTTCATTTCTTCCATAAAATTAAGGCTGTTATTGCTGGCGGTACTATCTGTGCCTATAGCAACATTAAGTCCTCTTTCCAGCATTTTAGGCACATTGCTGACTCCGCTGGCAAGTTTAAGGTTGCTCACCGGATTAGCGGCTATCGTTGCTTTTTTTTCTTTTAGAATATCATAATCTTCATCCTCTATCCATACGCAGTGAGCCGCTGTCGTCGGAACATCAAACAAACCAAGCTTTTCAAAATATTTAACCGGCGTTTTTCCGTCATGGCGTGCTTTACATTCTTCATGCTCCTTTTGAGTTTCAGATATGTGTACATGCATCCTTGCTCCGACTTTTTTCGCATAATCCGAAACTGCCGACACTGCAAGATGATTCGAAGTATATTCTCCGTGAATACTCATGTCTATCTTTATTTTTCCACTGCAGCTGTTATGATATGCTTCAAAAGCATATTTCATTTCTTTCATTGAATCCAGCGTCCATGGATCACTGTCATCAAAATTAACTATAGCCCTTGAAATATTGGCTTTAATGCCACTGTCTGCCGCTGCCTTTGCCATGGAATCCATGAAATAATACATTTCACTTGATGAAACTATTCCGAATCTCAAAGACTCTGCATAGGAAAGTAATGTTCCCCAATATACCGCACCGGCATCAAGTTTATCTTCAAAAGGGAATATCTTTTGATTAAGCCAATCCTGCAAAGTAAGATTCTCTCCGTAGCCACGCATAAGAGACATTGGAGAATGGGCATGAGAATTGTAAAATCCCGGCATCAGGAGTTTATTCTTTCCGTCATACTCTTCGCCTTGCGATATTTGGCCTGTCTGCGGCCTTTCTTTCCCTATATATTTTATGCGCTCACCCTCGATTACTACATACATATTTTCTTTTATTTCAAAATTTTCATCTAAAACAGCTATATTCTTAAAAATCATGTTCCGTACCTCTTTCTTATGTTTTAATGTGGCTTACACTTTAAATCAAATCTGTACATTCTTATATATTTTATCATATTCTTTCAACTTTTTCCAATGCTTTTGTGTTCCGGCATTTTTTAATGCCTCGCTTTAAATTACATTTCTGTTTTCTTAAATTTTCCAACACTTAATGTCAATTTGACAAATATATTTAGTATAAAAAAACTTTGGCAGCAGATACTAAATTTGTAAATGAAAATTATCTTTGAAAGGTGTTAAATCTATGAAGGCAACAGGAATTGTAAGAAGAATCGATGACCTTGGCAGAGTGGTGGTGCCAAAGGAAATAAGAAGAATTTTAAGAATAAGAGAAGGCGATCCGCTGGAAATTTATACAGGTAACACAGGTGAAGTAATATTGAAAAAATACTCCCCTATAAATGAGCTTGGTCAATTTGCAGGAGAGTATGCTCAAACTATCGCCAAAATACTGGGCGGTACCATAATCATTTCAGATACGGACCAAGTAATAGCAGTTTCAGGTACAGGACGCAAGGAATATTCCGACAAAAAAATAGATTCTGATTTGGATGAAATAATTCAAAGCAAAAACCGATACTTAAATGATTCAAAAATAGTAGTACCGATAATATCCCAAGGCGACCCCATCGGTTCTATTACGATTTTAGCAAAGGAGAATAAAACTCTCGGTGATGCGGAACTTAAGGTTGCAGAAGTCGGTGCATCCTTCCTCGCCCAGCAAATGGAAAATTAAAAATAAGCAAAATACCGTCCTGCCAAGGACGGTATTTATTTATAGTCAGTCTAATTTAATTCTTCTTCGGCTTTCTTGCCTTTTCTGTTTTCTGCAAGGATTTCCAAAAGCTCAAGAGTTTCATCCAAGTTGGCAGTTCCCTGATATAAAGCTGCCTTTTGCCCGGCTGATATAGCTGCATGGCTGTTTCGGGAAGCACCGGGACGGCCCGAGATAGTAAGCCTTAAGAATGGCTGCTTGCCACCGTGAATAAACAACCTCTGCCCGAAATGGGCCGTTGCATTGGCAAGGGCAAATCCACTGAGCGGATTTTCTGCATTAAAGCTAAAAGTCACCTTGTTATCATTCTGTTTAACTTCCGTAATAGACATAAGCCCTGCCAAATACCTTATATGAGAAATTTTGATTAGATTCATCGCAGGCTTAGGCACATCCCCGAATCGGTCTGTAAGCTCGTCTATTATCTCATCCTCATCATCTCTTGTTTTTATAGAGGCGATTCGTTTATACATCTGCAATTTAAGAGATTCGCTTGATATATAAGTCTCCGGGATATATGCTGCGGCTTTCAGCTCAACAGATATTTCTTCACTATCCTCATTGACTATTTCTCCTTTTAATGCCCTTACCGCATCGTCAACCATCTTGCAATAAAGCTCATATCCCACATTAACCATGTGGCCGGATTGTTCTGTACCCAACATGTTACCTGCCCCTCTTATTTCAAGGTCACGCATGGCAACTTTAAACCCTGCTCCGAACTCAGTAAATTCTCTTATGGCTTTAAGACGCTTTTCGGCAGCCTCTCCAAGCACCTTATCCTTTTGATACATAAGATAAGCATATGCCTGCCTGTTTGCTCGCCCTACTCTTCCTCTAAGCTGATAAAGCTGAGACAGACCGTATCTGTCAGAGTCCATTATTATCATTGTGTTGGCATTCGGAATATCTATGCCTGATTCTATTATCGTAGTAGCTATCAGAATATTGTTTTCACCATTAACAAAGCTCATCATAGTGTCTTCAAGAACCTTTTCACTCATTTGCCCGTGCCCTACCGCTATACGAGCATCCGGCACAAGCTGCTGAATCTTGTCTGCAATCTGGTAAATTCCCCTTACTCTGTTATAAACTACATATACCTGACCTCCTCGGCCAAGCTCTCTTTCTATTATATCCCTTATAAGGCTGTCATCTTGTTCCATAACATAAGTCTGAACCGGGTATCTTTCTTCCGGCGGTTCTTCTATAAGACTCATATCCTTTATCCCGGTAAGGGACATGTTAAGTGTTCTTGGAATAGGTGTCGCCGAAAGAGTAAGTACATCTACATTGTGTCTGAGCTGCTTGAGTTTCTCTTTGTGCTCAACTCCAAAGCGTTGTTCTTCATCTATTACCAAAAGTCCGATGTCTTTAAATTTTACACCCTTTGAAAGAAGCTTATGAGTCCCTACCACAAGGTCTGTCTTACCCTCTGATAATTCATCTATAATTTTTTTCTGCTGGTCGGTGCTCCTGAATCGTGAAAGCATTTCAACCTTAAAAGGAAAATTATCAAAACGCTCTTTCAGTGTAAAATAATGCTGATTTGCAAGAATTGTCGTAGGCACAAGAACTGCTGCCTGTTTTCCCTCGGAAACACATTTAAACAACGCTCTTGCTGCAACCTCTGTCTTTCCGAAGCCCACATCTCCACACAAAAGTCTGTCCATCGGAAAAGGTTTTTCCATATCCCTCTTTATCTCCTCAGCTGATCTTAACTGATCCTCTGTCTCCTGATACGGAAAACTGTCTTCAAATTCCTTTTGCCATACGGTATCCTTACTGAAAGCATATCCTTTTTCCATCTTCCGATGAGCATAAAGATCTATCAAATCCTTTGCAAAAACAGCGATTGCCGCCTTTGCCTTTGCCTTGGTTGCTTTCCATTCTCCTCCTGAGAGCTTGTTGATGCGAGGCATTGCACTGTCTGCACCTATATATTTTTGCACTATATCCATCTGTTCCACCGGCACATATAATACATCATTGCCTGCGTATTTGATTTTGATATAATCCTTTTTCTCTCCCTGAACTTTCAGCTGTTCAATTCCTATAAACTTTCCTATACCATGATTTTCATGAACTACATAATCGCCGTTCTTTAAGTCGGTAAAAGAATCTATTTTTTTGCCTTTGTCCTTAAATCTCCTACGGTTTCTGCCTTTTTTGCTGTATTTGAAAATATCATTTTCGCTTATCCAGCATAACTTATGTTCAGGAAAATCTATACCGTTAGTCAGGATTCCCCGTTCAAACAAAATCTTCTCTTCAAGACCTATTCTTGATGTAAATTCCTTTAAATTCTCCAGCCTGTCATCGGAATTTGACACTATGGTTATCTTGTAACCCTTTCTGTCATAAGCCTTGAGCTCCGATTCCAAAAGATTCATGTTACCGCCGAAATTTATTACCTGACGGCTCAACACATTATATATCTTGTCAAAGGTTTCTATGCCTCTTATCCTTTTGGGAAACGGTGTGAATATCACCGTCTGCTTCATGGCTAAGACTTCCTTAAGCTCATAAATTCCGCCTATGAGTTTGGCATCCTTAGGGACTACTTCACCTCTCTCAAGAAGAACTTCAAAATCGTTTTTCAGTTCTTGTTCACGAAGATCCAAAATTTCAAAAATTCTTTCCGGATCATCTATCATTACGCTTTGGGACTGCATATAGTCCCATATATACTCCGTCTCTTCATAAAAATAATGAATATAATTTTCAAGGAGCTGCATATTTGAAACATTATCTATATATTCGCATATCTGCGCCGCTGTTTCTTTAAGTTTTGCACAAGCCTCAGGTGCAGTTTTCTTTAGCTTTTCCGCTTGTTTGTTATACTCTTTCTTTATCTGTTCGGAAGCCCTTTTAAAGGTTTTTTCGTTAGCTGCTATCTGCTGCGCCGGATAAATTTCAATATATTTTAAATTTTCTATGGAACGCTGTGTATCTATGTTAAAAGTTCTCAATGAATCCACTTCGTCCCCAAAGAGTTCTACCCTGTACGGATGATTGCTGTCCGGCGTAAATATGTCTATTATACCGCCTCTTATGCTGAACTGCCCATGACCCTCCACCATATGTGCGTATTCGTAACCCATAGCCACAAGATGCTCTTTCAGCTCTGAAAGTTCAATCTCATCTCCCATGGAGAGTTTTATTACATTTTCTTCAAATATGTCATGGGGGCTAATCTTTTTAACAGCAGCGGAAACAGGCGCTATAACTATAACCGGCTTTCCGGTTCTCAGTGCTTTAAGCGCCTTCATTCTCTCAATCAATTTATCCTGATTTTTTGCATTGTACTTCAGAAATACCTGCTCCTCCTCAGGCAGCACCAAGATTTCTTTTCCGCCGGAAAAGTAGGAAAGATCTGCTGCAAGTCTCTGCGCTCTTACTATCGTAGGAACTATGATTAGCGTTTGCTTTTCTTCCTTTGCCCTGTATGCTGCTATGGGAGCTATTCGGGAATCTGATACACCCGTAATGTTAATCATTTTTAACTTCCTCTGCCGGTTTCTTCGCTTTTGACGGTCTTACATTATATTCATTCATTGCCTTTTCTATACCCTTTTCAATAATACAGGCTGCTCCGTCGGCTGCTTTTTCAACTGCAATTTTCAGGATTTCCCCATCACTTTTGGGGATCCCTCCCGTAACATAATTTATCATATCTTCTTTTTTGCCTGATCCTATCCCTACCCGAATTCTCGGAAAATCCTCAGTCTGTATATGATAAAGTATGTTTCTCATTCCGTTATGAGTCCCTGCACTGCCTTTCTTTCTCAGGCGTACATTACCCATAGGAATATCTATATCATCATATATAACTATTAGTTCTTCAGGCTCAATTCTGTAATATTCCATTGCCATTCTTACAGACTCTCCGCTTAGGTTCATATAAGTCTGAGGTTTTATGAGCAAAACTTTTTCACCGGCTATCCTTCCTTCACCTGTAAGCCCTTTAAATTTCAGCTTGTTAACATTTATGCTATATTTTTCCGCTAAAACATCTATTGCCATAAAACCCATATTATGACGAGTATTTTCGTATTTTTTACCGGGATTTCCAAGTCCTACTACTATATACATAGTTTTTCCTTTCCTTATATTCAAAATCAGAGATGAAGCCCTGCATTCTCACAACTAAATAAATGCCCGCCGGTCATAAATTATAAGTTACCTTGCGAGCATTTAAGCTCATTTATCTTCAAATATTATCTTTTAAAATCCTATTCCGTAAAAATCATAGGCTTTCTGCGGAATAAAGTTCATTGCTGATTAGTCAAACAGCACGCTTATGGAGCCGTTTGTAAATACTCTTGTCATTGCTTCTGCAAACAGAGGTGCCGCCGAAAGGAATGTCATCTTTTCAAGTTTCTTTTCTTCAGGCAGAGGAACTGTATTTAAAAGAACCAGTTCTTCTATTGCGGAATCTCTTATTCTGTCTACGGCAGGACCTGACAGTACAGGGTGAGTTGCCGCAGCTCTTACTGATTTGGCGCCTAACTTCTTAATAGCATTGGCTGCATTTGTAATAGTACCGGCAGTATCTATCATATCGTCTATAATGATACAATTTTTGTTCTCAATATTACCTATTATATTCATTATTTCGCTCTTGTTAGGCTCAGGACGCCTCTTGTCTATTATTGCAATAGGGCAGTTGAGATACTGTGCAAGGTTTCTGGCTCTTGTTACACTTCCGTGGTCAGGTGAAACCACAACAAGATCTTCCATATGGCTTTCCTGGAAATATTTTGCAAGAATAGGCATTCCCAAAAGGTGATCCACCGGAATATCAAAATATCCCTGAATCTGGTTGGCATGCAAATCCATAGTAAGCACTCTGTCAGCCCCCGCCGCCATGATAAGATCAGCCACCAGCTTAGCTGTGATAGGGTCTCTTGCTTTTGCCTTTCTATCTTGGCGTGCATATCCGTAATACGGAATTATAGCATTGATTCGACCTGCCGAAGCTCTTTTCATTGCGTCTATCATGATCAAAAGTTCCATCAAGTTGTCATTTACAGGACTGCAAGTAGACTGTATTATGTAAACATCAAGTCCTCTTACAGTTTCCCAGATATTAACCGAAATTTCGCCGTCACTGAATTTTGTAACTGTAGCTCTGCCCAGAGGCTTACCCATTATTCCGGCAATTTCCTCTGCAAATGCAGGATTTGAATTACCTGTAAAGATTTTGTAGTCAGCAAATACTCCGCTTCTCACTTTTTTTACCTCGCCTTCTTGTTTTCATAAGTAGATTTGATTATTTTTTTCTCTTTAAAATACCCTTTGAAGAAACCCAGCCGGGTTTTTCTGTTCCTTTTGTTCTGGCAATATACAATGAATCCCCGTTCACATCCTCAGTCACTGTACTTCCTGCCGCTATATATGCGCCCTCTCCCACTCTTACGGGTGAAACAAGGTTGCTGTTACATCCGATGAATGCATTGTCTTCCACTACGGAACGATACTTTTTAGTCCCGTCATAATTTACAAAGACTACACCGCATCCCAAATTTACGCCTGCTCCGACATCTGAATCCCCTATATATGTCAGATGTGATGCCTTGGTACCGTCACCTAAGGTTGAATTCTTAACCTCTACAAAGTCTCCGACTTTACAGTCTTTTCCTACATGACTGTCCGGCCTCATATATGCAAACGGACCGACCTTTGTGCCGCTGCCTACTGAGCTCTCAGTGATTACGGAGCTTTGTATGTCTACATTATCATCTATATAAGAATCTTTAATTACGGAATTTTGTCCTATGACGCAATTTTTGCCTATGCGAGTATTGCCTGAAAGCGTTACACACGGTCCTATTACCGTCCCCTCTCCTATGGTAACACTTTCATCAATATAGGCCGTAAATTCATCAACGAAAACCACTCCGTTTTTCTCATGGTTTTCTATTACTTTGAGCCTTTCACTTCTCTTTTTTTCAATATTATCCAAAAACATGATTTTCTCCCCTTAAGTCTTATTTTTCCAATATCATCTCGCCTACTTTATATATGTCTCCTGCGCCCATTGTCAAAACCATGTCACCCTTTACAGCTTCTCTGCTGACATGTTCTGCAATTTCTTCAAAGTCTGCTATAAAAGTAACCTTTTTTTCGGGATAAACTTCTTTTATCTTATCTGCAAGCTGCGAAGAAGAAATTTTATATATGTTCTTCTCTCTTGCCGCATAGATTTCTGCAAGAATAAGTTCGTCGGCTTTTTCAAATGCTTCTGCAAATTCTTCAAACAGTGCTATGGTTCTTGTGTAAGTATGGGGCTGGAATATGCACCACAGCTTTCTATGGGGAACATTCTGGCAAGCAGAAAGGGTAGCTTTAATCTCTGTCGGATGATGGGCATAATCGTCAACTATCTTGACCCCGGCAGAAGTAGTTCCCACTATATCAAATCTCCTCTCAGTTCCGTGATATGACATAAGAGTCTGTTTTATAACGGAAGTGTCAATCCCTAAGCTGTGGCAGCAGGCAAATGCTGCAAGAGCATTCAGAATATTGTGTTCTCCCGGTACAGAAAGCTGTACTCTACACAGTTGCCGGCCATTCTTCTTTACATCAAAAGCCGGAAGTCCATTCTCGTTGAACGATACATTGGCTCCCTCGTATGTGCAGTCACCGTTAAGACCGAATGTTATGACATTTTTGCGTTCTTTAATTACGCGGTTCACGAATGGGTTTGCTTCATATGCGATTATCAGACCGTTTTCGGGAACTAATTTTGCAAACTTGTCAAATGAACTTACTATATGATCAATGTCCTTAAAATAATCGAGGTGGTCTGAATCTATATTCAAAATTATTTCGATTTTAGGCCTTAAGCTTAAAAAGCTGTCCATATATTCACAGGCCTCGGTTATAAAATATCCGCCCTTTCCTACCTTGACATTTCCATTGATCTCTGTCAGATTTCCTCCTACCAGTATTGTAGGATCAGTCTTTGCATTGTTTAAAATCAAAGAAACCATAGAGGTTGTAGTAGTCTTTCCGTGAGTTCCGGAAATTGCTATGCTGTTTTCGTATTCATCCATCAATACTCCAAGCATCTCTGCCCTTGTTATAGCCGGAATACCTCTTTCCCCTGCTCTCTTGAGTTCGGGATTATCCTTTCCCACCGCTGCCGAGTATACCACCAAATCAGCATCTTCTACATTTTCTTCTCTATGGCCTATAAAAATTCCCGCTCCGTTTTTTGCTAACTTTGCAGTTATATCGGATTCCTTCATATCGGAACCTGTTACTTTGAATCCTCTTGACAAAAGGATTTCGGCAATGGCTGAAAGCCCTATGCCTCCTATGCCAATGCAATGTATGTTCTTATAGTGTGATAAATCAATCATACTCTAATTGCCTCCAGTTTAATACCATAATGGTCTAAGATATTATAGCACATTCCGCCCTAAAATGTTTATATATTTGACAAAAAAATCAAAAAGAAATAATATAACAGTAAAGATACTTTATCGGGAGGATAAATAATGAAGCGTACAGAAAGAGTAGGAGCAATGATACAAATCTTAACCGGCAGTCCCAACAAGCCTTACAGTCTGCAATATTTCTGTGATTTGTTCAATGCTGCCAAGTCCAGTATCAGTGAAGATATAAAGGCTGCCAATGCTGCCCTTTCTTTTACCGACCAAGGCCAGCTTGAAACCGGTATGGGTGCAAGAGGCGGTGTCAAATTTGTACCGTCAATATCAGACAATGCGCTTAAAATTCTTCAACGAGAATTCTGCGAAAAGCTTTCTGACCCCTCAAGAATGCTTGGAGGAAACTTTTTGTACACTTCAGATATATTTTTTGACCCCGAATTTATCACTAAAATAGCTACAGTATTTGCAAGAAAATTCAAGGAATGTCAAGCTGATTATGTTGCTACCGTGGAAACAAAAGGTATACCTCTTGCCTCTAAAGTTGCCCATCTCCTCAATCTTCCCCTCGTTATAATAAGAAGAGAAGCAAAAATATCAGAAGGTTCTACAGTAAGTATTAACTATTTTTCCGGTTCTTATGACAGAATACAAAGAATGTCAATGTCAAAAAGAGCTATAGAACCCGGATCTAAAGTCCTTATAATAGACGATTTCATGCGTGGAGGAGGCAGTATCTCCGGGATTTCCGAAATCGTAGGCGAATTCAACAGCAGTGTTGTAGGTGTGGGTGTTGCCATAGCCGGACTTGAGCCAAAAAAGAAGAAAATAGAAAACTATACTTCCATAGTTTTCCTGGGGGAAATAAACGAAGAAACACATACCATCAATGTATTGCCAAATAACGACATATTTTGAAATTCTTATTGCAATATATAATTAGTTGGAGTATACTATATATGTTATAAAAAAAAGTGTACTCGGTGCACAATGTAAGGATGGTGGAACAAATGAATATTACCGATGTGAGAATCAGAAAGATTTCTGATGACGGAAAGATGCGAGCAGTGGCTTCTATTACCCTTGATGACGAATTTGTGGTTCACGATATCAAAATCATTGACGGACAAAACGGTTTATTCATTGCAATGCCCAGCAAAAAAATGAGCGACGGTGATTTTAGAGATGTAGCACATCCGATCCGTTCAGAAGTTCGTACTCAGATAAGAGACACTATATTTGAGGCATATGGAAAAATGCTTTCCGAGGAATAATAATCATTGATAAACTGAACAAGCATTGCCAAAACCTGTCGTGATTGTACAATCACGGCAGGTTTTTTTAATTCTATAATAAAGGTTTGAATGTAAGCGGCTATCAGCAGTATACAGATGATACGCTTAGATAACCGGCAAACTGTATGAAGTTTGTGAAGTGTGTGGACTATACCCATGTCGTTGAACTGTTGGCTGAAGTTATGATTTTCGGCTAAACAGCCAACAAATGGCTGTCTGAGTCGGTCGAAATTTGTCGTAAAATGTCTGCGATTGGCTGCTTTCAAAATTATGGCTCGGCAGGCCAATGTTTTTTACAAAAAAGTCAGCCTCATCGCCCAAATAGAAAAAAGTGCCAATATCGACAAATTTCGGCATTCTGCAACACGCTACCCGTCATAATTTTGTGGCTGCACACATTACTTTCCCGATGCCGGGCCAACAATTCACTACTGAGAAACAGTTAAGTAAGAAACGGTCAAATCTTTGTCGTATATTTGGCACTTTATGATATTTTAAAATCAAACGATTTCCGCTTAGAATGACTTATCTAAACGGTAGTTTTGCCACCTTGGCTACCATTTGGCTTCGGCGGCTTTTATTTTATCTTTTCCTATATCAAGCTTCAAGAACTCTTATTATATTGGTATTTCCGGGAACATCCACAGGAACACCTGCACTGATTACTATATTGGTCCCCTCTTCTATCAACCCTGCTTGTACAGCAACTCCGGCACAATGTTCAAACAGAGCTTCAATCTCATATCTGTAATCTGCCATGAGTGGTCTAACTCCCCATATAAGCGAAAGCTGATGATAAGTTTTGCGGTACGGCGTCGCACCTATTATCATTATGTCAGGTCTGAATTTTGACATTCTCCTTGCTGTATATCCGGTCTTTGTTATAGCCATTATTGCAGCAGCATTTATATCCTTTGCGAGGGTACAAGCCGCATGTCCCACTGCATTGGTCACATCGGTAGAGTTCATTTCATGCCATATCATACTTCTTGAAGGCACTTTTGGCTGGTCTTGCTCTGCCTGCATAGCTATTTTGGCCATGGTTGTCACTGCTTCTACCGGATATTTGCCGGCAGCGGTTTCTCCTGAAAGCATAACTGCCGTAGTTCCGTCAAAAACTGCGTTTGCTACATCTGTAATCTCCGCTCTGGTTGGAATCGGACTTGCCGTCATAGATTCCAACATTTGAGTTGCAGTTATGACTATCTTTCCCGATTGAACACATCTTCTTATAAACTTTTTTTGAATTCCCGGCAACATTTCATAGGCAACTTCTACTCCCATATCGCCTCTGGCTACCATTATTCCGTCGGAAACTTCTAAAATTTCTTCAAAATTTTCTATCCCCTGAGTGCTTTCAATCTTTGATATTATCTTTATCTCATCTCCTCCGTTTTCTTTAAGAAGAGTTCTTATTTCCTCAACATCACCGGCACTGCGAACAAATGACGCAGCTATATAATCAACATCATTTTCTATACCGAACAATATGTCTGCTCTGTCTTGAGGACTTATATATTGCATATTAAGTTTAACATTAGGCAGATTTATACCTTTGTGATTGCTGATTTTGCCGCCGTGAATTACTGTACCGGTAACATCGGTTTCAGTAGTTTTATCAACTCTAATGACTATCTTCCCATCATTTATAAGCACCAGATTATTAGGCTTTACTTCATGAGGAAGATTCTTATATGTCACGCTGACCTTTTCTGCCGTACCTTCGGTGGCTTCAGTTGTAAGAGTAAATGTCTGTCCTTCTTTTAAGATTTCTTCTCCGTTTACAAAATTTCCCGTTCTTATTTCCGGACCCTTTGTATCTAACATAACAGCCGCAGACAGACCCATCTCGTCTCTGACCTTTCTAAACTTTTCTATAGTCTTTTTATGGCCCTCATGAGTACCGTGGGAAAAGTTAAGTCTGGCTACATTCATTCCCGCCTCAAGCATCTTCTTAAGTGTGGCTTCGTCGGAAGACGACGGTCCAAGGGTACATACTATTTTTGTTTTTCTCATTTTTCCTCCCCGCAAATGCCGTTTGTATATCGGCAAATCAATAAAATGTGGCTACATCTTCTTCCGGTGGCTCTATTATTTTGATTTCCTTAACATAAAGCACCGGTCCCTCACTCTGATACATATGATTAAATTCTTTTATTATATCGGCTGTTATCTGCACCCAGCCTCCATGTTCAAGTTCCTGCGCTTTTTCATATTTTGCAACAAGGCCGCCAAATTGTATATCTTCTATACAGCAAGTCATTATATGGCGTCCTATTACAAATTCATTATCGTCAAGACCGCCCCCTATAAGAGACCTACCTCTTATGTCTACGGTCTTTCCGTAATACTTTTTTTCTTCTTCATTAACATCGGTGTACCATATGGCATAATTCTTATCCTCTATTTCTATGACGGAAGCGTCCATATCGTAAGGAAGAGGGTCCTCAATATTATCAAACTCAATACGGTCTTTTGCATATTCATAGATAATCTGACACCGTCTGTTGATTACTCTGACTATCTTATGATATTCCATCTTATCCATGGACTCATCAAAATGTTTAAATACTATCAACTCAGGAGATTTCATCTTATCTACTGTAAGATTTCTCATATTATTATTATATGTCAAAAATGTTCTTGAATCTGCAAATGCCATTTCCTGATATACTACCCAGTTTTCCGGAAGTTTTTGATAGAGGGAGTCTATCATCCACATTCCGTTATACTCAATAACGACCCTTTCAAAGCCTATTTCTTTTTCAAGCTTTTTAAGATATTCTGTCGTAATGGTTTCTTCTTCATCCACACTGATTATTTTGACATTGGTAGATGCAAACGATAGTGGACAAAACTCTGTCTCACCCTCTTCACACATGAGAAGCAAGGTCTTTTCTCCGCTGTTAAACTGGGGATCTTCCAATGTTTCTTGTATAAATGTCGTCTTGCCTGCGTCAAGAAATCCTGTAAACAGGTACACAGGCACTTCTCTCATTGCCATCAAAGCTCCTTTCATATTTTAAGTTTTCTGTTTTGCAAATGTCTTATTATAAGCTCTACTGTCCTAAGCCGAAAAGTTCTTTTACTTTGTCCTCTTTCATTTGGCTTCCTATAACGCATAATCTGCCTGTAACTGCGGCTCCGCCTGTTCTGACATCAGGCTCTCCGGGAACATAATCGAAATGTATCCAGCTTCCGTCTGCAGCCTCGACTATTCCCTTTGCTCTCAGCACAAAACCATATTCATGCTCATCTTCAAGAGCAGCAAGTGCCTTTTGAATATCTTCCTTTGTGAATTTTTTTGCTGTCTCTATTCCTATGCTGCTGAAAACTTCATCTGCATGGTGATGATGGTGATCGTGACCGCAGCAACACTCGCCGTCATGATGTTCGTGGTCATGGTCATGATGATGCTCATGGCTATGGTGATCGTGACCGCAGCAGCACTCGCCGTCATGATGTTCATGGTCATGGTCATGATGATGCTCATGATCGTGGTGAGGTTCTTCTTCAAGATAATGAAGAGCTTCCTCTATAGTATCTTTCCTTTCTATAGCTGCGAGAATCTGCTCACCTGTCAGCTTATCCCATTCCGTCGTAATTATTACAGCGTGAGGATTGTGTTCCTTTATCATTTCTACAGCCTTACTCAACTTATCTTCACTTATCTTTGAAGTATGGCTCAATATAACAGAACTTGCATGTTCAATCTGATTATTGAAAAACTCCCCGAAATTTTTCATATATAACTTTGCCTTGCCTGCGTCAACCACCGTAGTAAAACCGTTAAGCAGTACTTCTTCTATATGAAGATTACGGACTGCGTCTATGATATCGCTGAGTTTGCCCACTCCTGACGGCTCTATCAATATTCTGTCAGGTGAAAACTGCTCTATTACCTGTCTCAATGCTTTACCAAAGTCTCCCACAAGGCTACAGCAGATACAACCTGAATTCATTTCGTTTATTTCTATTCCCGAATCCTTTAAAAATCCCCCATCTATACCTATTTCTCCAAATTCGTTTTCGATGAGTACAATCTTTTCTCCTTTATAGGCTTCTTCTACAAGTTTTTTGATGAGCGTAGTCTTGCCGGCTCCCAAAAATCCCGAAAAAATGTCTACTTTAATCATTATTTTCATCTCTTTTCTTTAAATTTTCTACTTGAATTATACCACTTGGCAGACAAAATTAAAAGTCAGCTTATAATTGTTTTTACCGCCCATTCTGTGGTACAATAAACATATTGATTATAGGAGGTTTTTATGGATAAAAATTCAAGAGAATATGAAGTTTGTGTATGCAGACATGTAACCCGTGGACAGATTGAAGACTTTTTAAAAGAAAGCGGCAAAACCGACCTTAAAGAAGTATGCGCTTCCCTTAATATGGGAAATGTATGCGGCGCATGCCGTGAAACAGTAATGGAAATGATTGACCAAATAAACGGCTGATACTTCCAAATAACATCGAATAAAAAACAGTTCTATATTAAATGCAGCACTGAATTTCATAATATCAGTGCTGCATTTATTTCTTCTCATTTTGTTTTTTCTAAAATTCCAAGCTCATCAGCCATATTTATCAAATCTGCAATGCGTCTGTTTGACTCTCCGATTACAGTTCCTGTATCTATAACACGACTGCACTTTCTCAAGGCATCAGCCGCCTTTATGTATACTTCATCACTGACAGGCATAAAAGGTTCTTCTTCAAATACCTCTGATGCCAATGCCTTGGCTACAACATAATCAATATCATTTTTATAAAGAATACCTGCAAAAAACGGCACTCCATCCTTTTGAAGCTGCCTGTAAGTATCTATTCCGCTTCCGCAGGAAGATATTACAAAAACATCGGGCTTTCCCTCCGGTTTTGGCAATTCAACACTGCCGAAAGCTATATTGTACACACCGTTTTCTATCCCATAAAGGTTTCTTATGATATCGTCCTTGAAAATTTCATCGGGTGTACCGAAATGTTCTATAACCTCTCCATTTACGCACATTACCTTATCGGAAACTTTCTGCGCCAGATCTATCTCATGCAGCGACATTATTACCGTTATACCCTTTTCCTTTGCCATACTCCTTAGGATACTTAAAAGTTCCAGTTTATGCTTTATATCAAGAAAGGATGTAGGCTCGTCAAGCACTATGATTTCAGGTTCCTGACACATAGCTCTTGCAAGCAAAATACGCTGTTTCTGTCCGTCACTTATAGCAGTAAAATCCTTTTCCGACAAATCCTGAACATGAACTTTCTCCATTATTTCCGATACCTTTTTCTCATCTTCATCAGAAAGTATACCAAGGCTTCCGGTATAAGGATATCTTCCTGTGGACACAACATCACGACATGTCATAAGTTCAGGCTTTAGGCGGTCTGTAAGCACCACCGCAATCAACTTTGAAAGTTCTTTATAATTCATGCGTTTTACAGAGGCATCCGCTATGAAAGAATCCCCTCTTATTGCTTCAAGATGCTTCGTTATACTTTTTAATATAGTTGATTTCCCTGAGCCATTGGGTCCTATAAGAGTAAGAATCTCACCTTTCTTAACCTGTATGTCTATATCATGTATGAGAACCTTGCCCTTATATCCGACGGCAAGTTCCTTTGTGTTAAAATATATGTCATTCATGTTTTTACCGCCGTTTCTTAAGCAACATTCCGATTACTATAGGCGCACCGAAAATCGCAGTTACAGTGCTTATACTCAGCTCTGTAGGTGCAAATGCAGTCCTTGCTATATAGTCGCAGAACATACAAAATACGCCGCCCCCTACAAATGTGGCCGGAATCACCACTATAGGCTTTGAAGTTTTAAGAAAAAGTTTGGCAAGGTGCGGCACTGCTATACCTACAAAGGAAATAGGCCCTGCAAATGCAGTTACGCAGCCGGCCATAAGACTCGAAAGCAGGATTATAATAACTCTGAATCTCTTTATATTTACACCCATACTCTGCGCATATGCTTCTCCCATCTGATATGCACTTATCGGCTTTGCAAGCATAAATGCTGCTGCGAATGAAAATATTATTACAATAAAACATATCCATACATCATTCCAGTCCATACCCGAAAAACTTCCTTGTGACCAGTTGTGAAGGTTTACTATGTCTGTATCCTGAGCAAAAGTTATCATAAATTCAGTCGCAGCAGAACATATATATCCAATCATTATGCCTGCAACAAGCAGCGTTGACTGCTGTTTGACTTTTTTTGAAGCAAGAAGCACAAATCCCATAGAAATAAGCGCACCTGCAAACGCTGCCGCCACCATGACAACAGAAGATACCGAATCTACATATTGTATCAAGACTATCATGGTCATAGCGACAATAAGCTTTGAACCTGAAGATATTCCAAGGGTAAAAGGACTGGCTATAGGATTTCCGAAAAATACTTGAATAAGAAATCCCGAAAGTGCCAAACCGCCGCCCAGAATCGCCGATGTCATTATTCTTGGCAGCCTTATCTTCCATATAATACTGTATGCCGTTTCGTCGCCCTCCCTGAGGAAGATTATACGAAAAATTTCCTTTACAGATATATGTACACTTCCGGAATTTATATTTAATATTGTTATAAGCACAAAAGCTACTATAAGCAATATAAATACTGCATTATATCTGGCATAACGCTTTAGCTTTTCTGAATGTACCGTTTCCGTTCCCGAAACCACTCTACTTTTTTCTGACATTAAAGCCGTCCTCTTACTTTACCTTAAAGAAATAATCTAATTTATCCAAATTTTCGTCATCGGAAGTCAATATAGTATGCATATCGTTTATCACACTTCCAAGCTTATCTGTCTCCTGAAAAAGATTTTTGCCTGTACACCAGACATTTCCATTTTTTACCGCCTTAAAGTCGGCAAGAACAGGACTCAAATCTGTAAGCTCTTCAATAGAATTTACCTCTGAAACAATGCTGCTGTTGTAAAAAATATAATCTGCATCCTTGGCCGAAGCATAAAACTCCTCCATCTGCATATTTACAGTAGATGTTTTTTTCTCAGGGTCTCCTAAATTTTCAAAAATATAATTTCCCCCTGCTATGGAAATCATCTTTGATACATAATCATCGGATTTTCTTGTCACGACGCCGCCCGAAGAATTTATATAGAAAAATGCAACTGTCTTCCCTGTATTTTCTATGTCTGCAAGCTTATCCATAACTGCTACTTCTCTTTCAAAAGCTTCTTCTGCTTCTTTCTGTTTTCCAAGAAGAACTCCATAGAATTTCATCCATTCAGTTCTGCCAAGGGGATGAGTTTCGTAACTGGAGCGCTCGATTACAACTTTAATACCAAGCTCCTCCATTTTTTCTTTAACCTCGGGATTATGCAAAATCATAGTAGATTCAACTGCAAGGTCACAGTCTTCACCCATAAGCATTTCGTAATCCGGAGTGTTATATTTTCCCGCATACTTTATTGCGCCGCTGTTCATGGCATCGGCAGCCTCGCTTATATACCATCCGTCAGCTTCAAGACTTGAAAATTTTATATTGTCAAGCCCATCCACCGCAGTTACAAGAGACATTGCCGATGTTGCCGCCATATAAACTTTATCGAGAGGCTGTTTAAGAACCACGATGCCCTCGTCAAGCTTTTCAGGTGCTTCTTCTCCCTCCGGCACGATAAGAACATCTTCGCCGTCAGCTATCTTTATATATGAATAACCCCTTTCATAATTGTATATCTGAAACTGTGTGGCATATTTCAATTCTGTCTTATCCTTATATTTAAGGCCGTCTATCTTCGGTACATCGTCTTTCGAATCTTCTCCCGAACTACAACCGCTCATCATTACCACGGCTATAGTTAATAGCGCAAATATTAAAAATTTAAGTTTTGTTTTCATAACATTTTCCGTACTTTCTACGACTTTTTCTTTTTCTTCTTAACTGCTGCAGTTATACATACAGCAACGATTGTCAATACTACTGCTGATACTGCAATTACCTTTGTAGCCGTTCCTGCCTTTTCACAAACTGCATATGTTGCAAAGCTGTCTGTTTCAAATGTTACAGTGCCTGTTTTTTCGCTGTAGGATGACTCTACCTGTTCCTTTCCGTCATCGGTGAGCTTATATACTTTCACATTTTTTTTATTTTTCACTTCTTTTTCATAATTCAGTGAAACTGTTGCTTTGCCGACTCCCGCCGATGTAAATAGCTTATTTTCTTCTTCATCTTTAAGTGAAAGCTCCACTGCAAGGTTATATTTTTCATCCTTGTATTTTTCGGTAACATCACTCATAGTCAAAGTTATACTTCCGGTAGCGTTCCCGGCTATGTAAGAAAGTGCCTCTTCATCAAAATCCACACTTCCTGCCGATGTTACAAGATGCATCGTTTTTCCTTTAAAGTCTGAGAGCATTTCCGCACTTACGCTTGTTGCTCTGCTCATTGTATTTATAACTGAGATTGAGTTTGAGTATTCTCTTTCTTGTTCTGTTTCTTCAGAACTCTTATCGTCCTCATTACTGTCTGCTGATGGTTGATTGCCGCCATCGTTTTTATTACCGGACTGGGTTTGAGACGAAACACTTCCCGAAGAGTTATTCTCAGTGCTTTCACCTTTCATATCAACACCTGCGGAACTGAAAGTAAGAACATAATCTATTACATGAGGTTCACTCATTGCCGTTGTCTCTGCACTTACACTTATCGGTGAGTCCAATGATGAAACAGGTATTGTAAAAGTGGAATTTCCTCCGCTGTTCTCGTTGTTATATGTAACCCCTCCTACTTTCATCCATGTATAATTGGAGCTGCCCCATACAACTTTGGCAGTCATCTTGCCGTCTCTAACCGTCAGCGAGCAAGGAGATTTTATCTTTACTCTTCCTGTTCCTCCCTCAAGGCTTACCGAAACAGAATAACTGCCGTCGGCAGGAACAGCCGCATATACTGCGGCTGTAGTTCCGAAAATCATAATCAATGATAGCAAACATGCGATTATCTTTTTCATAATGTTTCCCCTGACAAAACCTTAAGCATTTTTTCTTTTTTTCATAAATACTGCTGACAAAACAGCCGCTGCCACCATAAGTGAAAATGATGAAGCGAAATTGGAATTATCACCGGTCTCAGGTACTAAAGCATCTGCCTTATCTGTATTTGTGTTGTTTTCACTGCCGCCGGTCTGATTATTTTGTCCGTCATTATTATTTCCCTGATTTTCTGTTCCTGTGTTTCCTGTATTTTCATCTGAAACAGGTATCAAATCAAGTGATATTGCTTTCATCGTATCTTCAACCATCGTAATGCTGCGCTCATAAAACATCTTCTCTATATTTCCCTGATTATAATACTTTTCTGAAACGGAAATAAGCTCAACAGTATTATCAATGGATTCAAGGGGTATTGTATACACTCTGCCTGTTTTAGTTTCACCGCTTTCACTTATGTATTCTTTTTCTCCGCTCGGCTTTATCCACTTGCTTTCGTCTTTAGCTTCATAGGATGCTGCCGCTTCTTCCTTGGTGCCTATAAACAGTGCGTAATACCCTGTACTGCTCAGAAGAACTTCTGCACTTAATTTGCCGTCTTTTACACTGAGACTGCAATTTACAACTTTAAACATCTTTTCACCCGTATCGGCTTTAATGTCGTATTTCCCTTCAAGGATAAGAGTCCTTGGATAGAACATCTTCTCTGTATTTCCCTGATTATAATATTTTTCCGAAACAGAAACGAGGTGAATAGGCTTGTCAAATGATTCAACAGGTATTGTATATACTCTGCCTGTTTTAGTTTCACCGTTTTGAGTTATGTATTCTCTTTCTCCGTCCGGTTTTATCCATTTACTTTCATCCTTAGCATTGTAGTCGGCAAGAGCCTCCTCTTCTGTTCCCGGAACCAATGCATAGTAACTGCTTCCGCTCAGCAGAATTTCTGCCTGTGCCTTGCCGTCTTTCACAGTAAGCTTACAATCAACAACTTTGAACATCTTTTCACCGGTAGCCATTTCTGCCTTATATTCGCCGTCAGAAATCGTGTCAACGCTTGCAAATGCTGATGTGCCTACACATAAAACCATGGTAAGCGCAAGTAATACAGTCAATAATTTTTTCCCTGTCTTTCTCATTTTTTTCTCCTTTTGTTTTGTATACATTCTGCTCTTTAAGTACATCTGAAACAAAGCAATAAAAAAACATCTCGCTTCCGAGATGTTTAAATTCAGATACAGAAAACTTAAAATCCTCAAATCCTTTGCAATTATCAAGAATTAAGTTATCCTAAATATCTTTTATAAATCACCCGTCTAATCTCAGAAGACCGTAAATCAAACACAAATCAGGTCTACCGACTTAATCCTTTAGCATATTGGGACGCCTTCCCGGTGCAAAATGCTCCAGTGGCCAGTCTGAGGCTGTCAGACCTGTTCCTTAGCAGATATCACGGTTGCTGAGACACAGTGCCGGCATTTCACCGGCTTCCGAGATGACCTGTGTTCATATTATCAAATTATATATATCTTATCCTACTAAAATTTCTTTGTCAATATCGTTTTGGGAAATTGAAGTTCTCTGCCTACTTAACTTGTTATATGCTGCCTTGCCCAAGTTACTTTTCCCCTCTGCTTTTATCTATTTCATACAAAAGAGCGTTGATTATGCAGGCAGCAACATTGCTTCCGCCCTTTCTTCCTCTTGCAACAATACAGCTGCACCCCGATTCTATTATAAGCTCCTTTGACTGAACCACATTGACAAAGCCTACAGGTACGCCGACAATAAGCTCCGGAGCTATCTTTCCCTCATCCATCAATTCTCTCAGCCTTATAAGAGCTGTGGGCGCATTTCCAACAGCGTATACAAGTCTCAGTCCCTCTTCCTTGCAGAGTTTTGCCGCTTTATCAACAGATGCGGCGGCTCTTGTACTTCCGCTTGTTTTTGCAGCCTTTGCGACATCATCGTCTGCAATAAAACATTCTACTCTTCCTCCAAGCCCTGCAACTACCTTTTTATTTATACCTGCCATCGCCATCTTGGTATCTGTAACTATAATTGCTCCTTTGGATAAAGCGTCCTTTGCTTTTTCAATGACTTCCGGTGAAAAATATAAGCTGTCTGCATATTCAAAATCCGCAGTTGTATGAATAACTCTTTTTATAACAGGCTCCTTTTGGGGATCTAACTGTCTGTTTCCAAGCTCTTCCGTTATGATTTCAAAGCTTTTCTTTTCAATCTCAGCAGGAGATATTTTCATTATCTCTTTCATATTCCGGCCTCCAATATTTCATAAATCTTATCCATGTCAAGATTTTCTCTAAGAATGTCCGCCAACTTGTCGTACTGCATTTCTTTATATTCTGCGGCAGAAAGTTTGCCTATACATCCTGCATCAACGCCTTTTTTCTCTGCAAGACTTTTTACTATAGTTTCCGCTATCTCCGGTGTTTCAAATATTCCATGGACATATGTTCCAAATACATTGTCTTTATGGTAGCCGTCAAGAATATATTCATCTGCTTCAAAAGCCTTTATACTGCACATGCGTGAAAGCCCCTCGTCAAGTGAAGAAGTCTCTCCCATATGTATTTCATATCCCTCTATGCTCATACCGTCAAGTTCTGCAAAAACACTGCCTTTCAAAGAGCTGCTTATCTTCCCCTTAACTCTTGTCCTGTGCTTTTCCTCATGAAAAATCGTTTTTATGGGAAGAAGATTCATACCGCTGATACTTCCTCCCTCTTCAACACCGAAAGGGTCTTCTATTTGCGTTCCGAGCATCTGATACCCTCCGCATATACCAAATACCGGCTTACCTGATGAAGCATGTTTTATTACTGAAGCCTCAAGGCCGTTTTGCCTCATCCACTCAAGGTCTGCCATGGTATTTTTCGTTCCCGGAATAATTATCATGTCCGGATTTTTAAGCTGACTTACTTTCGATACATATCTTACAGATACTCCGTCAAAACGCTCAAACACATTAAAATCAGTAAAATTGGAAAGTCTCGGAAGTCGTATAACTGCTATATCTATAAGGCTTGCTTTATTATCTGTAAGCCGCTCGCTGAGGCTGTCCTCATCATCTATATCAACATCAGCATACGGAGCAATTCCCACAGACGGTATATCAAGCAATTCTTCAATTTTCCTCACTCCCGGTTCTAAAATAGTTTTGTCACCTCTGAACTTGTTTATTATAATTCCCTTTATCATGTTTCTTTCATCTTCATCAAGGAGTTTAACAGTACCGTAAAGCTGTGCAAACACTCCGCCCCTGTCTACATCGCCGACCAAAAGGACAGGTGCTTTTGCCAGTTTTGCCATTCCCATGTTAACTATATCCTCGTCTTTGAGATTTATCTCGGCGGGGCTTCCTGCTCCCTCTATAACTATTATGTCATACTTTGACGAAAGTTCTTCATATGCCTGCTCCACCTTAGGTCTTAGAGTTTTTTTGTATTCAAAATACTCTTTTGCACTCATATTGCCCCCTACCTCGCCCATGACTATTATTTGAGAGCCTGTATCGTTGGTAGGCTTGAGCAGTATAGGGTTCATAAGTACAGATGGTTTTATTCCTGCTGCCTCAGCCTGCATAACCTGTGCTCTTCCCATTTCAAGTCCGTCTTCTGTAATAAATGAATTAAGAGCCATGTTCTGCGATTTAAAAGGAGCAACCTTATATCCGTCCTGTGCGAATATTCGGCAAAGACCTCCTGCTATAAGACTTTTGCCTGCATTTGACATAGTTCCCTGTATCATTATAGCTTTTGCCATACTTTTTTGTCTCCTTCCCTGTATTTTACGGCAGCTTCGAGAAACCGCTCTGCTATTTTCGTATTGGAATAATAGAACAGATGAGGGAATCCCATTATGCTGTTTTCTCCGGTATTTACACATTCCCAGCTTCTGCCTGTTACAGGCTTTACTGCTTTGAAACCACTTCCGCAATTATCGCTGTCAAAATAATGGAATTCATGAGCCTTGATAGTTTCTCCCTGTTTTACAAGATTTGAATTTATCTTAGATTTTAAATTTATATATCCAAATCTTCTGAGGCTGTCTGTCTTAAAAGCCTTACCTTGTATATGTCCTACAGCTTTGTAAACATTACCTTTCATATCTTCCATTTCTTCGTGGAGATACATGAACCCGCCACATTCTGCCATACACGGCATTCCATTATCAAGTTTTCTCTTTATATCTTCTGTCATAGTCTTATTTGAAAACAAGGCATCGCAATAAAGTTCCGGATATCCTCCACCCAAAATCACACCGTCTGTACCGTCCGGAAGTTTCTCATCATGAATAGGCGAAAATTCCACTATTTCTGCACCCATTCTTTTTAAAAGAGAAAGATTGTCTCTGTAATAAAAGCAAAATGCTTCGTCACGAGCCACTGCTATCTTCGGACTGCCCTGTACCTTGCAAACGCTGATTTCTTCCGCACTCGGGAAATCATAGCCATAAGAAATCTCAAGTATTTTTTCAATATCAATCGTCTCTTCCATAAGCTTTGCCAATCTGTCAAGCTTGCCGCTGAGGTCATCTATCTCTTCAGGCGTAACAAGACCCAGATGACGGCTTTCTATTGAAAGCTCGCTGCACTTCGGTAAATATCCAAGAGGCTCTATGCCTGTAACTTCTTTTACTTCGTTTTTTAAAGCATCATATACATGCTTGGACATATTGTTGAAAATAACCCCTTTTATATTACTGTCTTTTTTAAATTCCGCCATTCCTTTAAGCACCGCAAGAGAAGAAATACTTTGTCCTCTGCTGTTTATCACCATTATTACAGGCAATCCAAGCGTCCTTGCTACCTCATAAGAAGATGCTGCGGTGGAATTTACGCTCATGCCGTCATAATAACCCATGACACCTTCTGCAACTGATATATCAAAGCCTTTGGAATTCTCTTTAAACAAATATGCGGCAGTTTTATTGTCACAGAAAAAAAGGTCAATATTGGAAGCATCTACACCTATCACTGTCTTGTGAAACATTGGATCTATATAATCAGGTCCGCATTTGAAAGATGCCGGTTTAAGTCCTCTGTTTTTAAGCAGCTTAAGCATACCGCAAGTTATGAGTGTTTTACCGCTTCCGCTGGCCGGGGCTGCAAACATCAATGCTCTGTTTTTCATTGTGATTCTCCTCCGGTTTTGGCAGTTTTTCCGCCGCAGGAAATAATACATACAGGATTATTGGCCGTCATCAGATTATATCTTCCTGCTCTTTTGTTCTTGGCTATGTTCACCTGTACTATATCCATATCCTCATATCCTGCATCATTAAGCAAATATACGGCATCTGAAAAAGATTCGACAGTAACGGTATTAACCACAATCCTTATATTTGGATTTTTGTTTCGCAGCACCTTGATTATTTCTTTCATGTTTCCGCTGCTTCCGCCTATAAACGCATGAGTCGGTACGGGCAGTTCTTCCATAGCCTCGGGAGCTGTTCCTTTTACTACTGTAACATTGGAAATCCCCATGGATTTCTTGTTTGTCTCTATAAGGGCACATCCTTCTTCATTTCTTTCTATTGCAAATACATGCCCCAAATAGCTCTGCACTGCACATTCAAGAGCCACAGACCCTGTCCCTGCACCTATATCGTATATAACGGAATTTTCAGTAAGTCTCAGCTTTGAAACTGTTATCGCTCTTACCTCTTCTTTCGTCATCGGGACTTTTCCTCTTACAAAATCCTCATCGGCAATGCCTGCTGTTACTACAAAATCTCCTGCTTTCTCGTTTCTCACAAATATAACCGATAGAGGCTCAAACTTCATATCAAGCATATCTTTACATATCCCGAAAGTAATTTTTTCATTTTCATATGAAAGGTTCTCACCTACAAATATTTCAGTATATCCAAGGCCGTTTTCGCTGAGAATTTTTATAAAGTTTTCTGCTTTAATCTGTCCTCCCAAAAGGAAAAAAGACTTTTCGTTTCTCTTGACCGTCGCAACAAAATTACAGTCTCTTCCATGGGCGCTGTTCATGCTTACATCCTGCCACGGAATATTTATTTTGTTCAAAAAATATATTGAAGAAGATATTCCCGGTATTACCTTAACTTCTATGCCGTCTTTTTCTAACAAAAGATTTTTAAGCTTTGAAGCTCCGCTGTAAAAGCCCGTATCTCCTGACATCACTGCCGCTACATGGTCAAATTCATCATGATTAAGTATGAAATCAACTATTTTTTCGGAAATAATTTCTTTGTGAGTTTTCTTGCCTTTAACCGCATCGGAAAGGAGCAGCCTTTCTGCGCCTATTACAATGTCCGCAGTCTCTATGGTTTTTCGTGCTGCAACCGTCATGGTTTCTTCACTGCCCATACCCATTCCCAATATCGTAACTTTTCTTGGCTTTTTTTCTTCTTTTTCGTCATTTTCCGGCTCACAAATGCCTTTAAGGCAGAATCTGTCATTTATGTACTGTTTACATTTCTTTAATGTCAAACCTTGCTCTTTTGGATGACCTAATATCAGGACTTGCGTGCCTGTTTTGGCCGCTGCACTGATTTTTTCAGGCAAACCGCCGCTTATTCCTGTATCTTTTGTAACAAGAAACTTTATATCGAGCATTTTTATCATGGCGATATTTACCTCTTCGGTAAACGGTCCCTGCATGCAAATAACATTTCTGCCCTTGTAACCCAGTTCTTCCACATGGTTCATCACAGAAGCAAGAGGCAATACTCTTACAAACACTCTGTTTTCTCTATCCTTGATACCGGAATATGATTTCAATTCCTTGCTGCCTGTAGTAAGAAGAATGTTGCCCTCCACAGTATTGAGATATCTGACAATTTCATCTATGCTGTCAAAAATCCTGTAGTCCGAATTCACATCGGATTCCTTTTCTCTTACTACTCTTACATATTCAAGATTAAGAGGTTCACAGGCATTCTTTATATTGTCTGTAACCTCTGCCGCATATGGATGAGTTGCGTCTATAACTGTTTGCGGTGCTTGTTCTTGTAAAAATTCTTTAATCTGAATTTCTGTCATCCTGCCGCTTCTTACAGTTATATTTTGACCTTTTTCTATCAGGCTTTCTCCATATTCCGTAGCAACGCATAAAGTAACTGCTATCTCTTTGTCTTTGTAATATTCGGCAAGCATGCGGCCCTCTGCCGTGCCTCCGAAAATCACCAGTTTATTCATGTCTGTACCCTCTTGGCGTTACCATTTTGCCATTTATCTCTTTAGTCTGCATATTCCCTATGAATACAGTCGAAAACATATCTACTTCTGTTTCCGTAAGTTCTTCCAATGTCAAAACTTGAGCTGACTGCCCTACTCTCCCTATATTGCGTGCTATTCCGCATACGGTTTTAGGGGATTTATATTTGCTTACAAGCATACATGCTTTTTTAAGATAATCTTTTCTCTTCATGCTGGACGGATTGTAAAGACATATAACCATGTCCGATTCGGCTGCACAAAGCAATCTTTTTTCTATCTTTTCCCAAGGTGTAAGCAGGTCGCTTAGGCTTATTACCGCAAAATCATGAATCAACGGTGCGCCAAGGATTCCCGCCCCGCTTATCACTGCTGAAACACCGCACACAGTCTCTATTTCAACTTCAGGATAATGATGGGAAAGTTCATATATCAGTCCTGTCATGCCATACACTCCTGCATCTCCGCTGCATATAACAGCTACTATTTTTCCTGAGGCAGCTTTTTCAAGAGCAATCTTACATCTTTTTTCTTCCTGTCTCATAGGAGTAGTTATAAATTCCTTATCTGCAAAATGCTCTTTAACAAGATCGACATAAACATTATATCCTATTATTATATCGCACTGACTTAAAATTCGGCTTGCTTTTACAGTCATCTGTTCGTATTCTCCGGGGCCTATTCCCACAACATATATCTTATTCAAAGCATACCTCCGTTTTCTTTTCTTTTTTAACGGCTACAGCTGCCGTAACTCCATTTTTGCTTAATTTTTTTACGATAATATCTCCGCCGCCGGAAGCAAGATATGCCGCCCTCTCGCAAACATTATCAATACCGACTGTATTTTCCACAAATGAGGACGATGAAAAATCACCTTCTGCCAAAGACAACTCTTTCGCAGTATAAAATTGTCTTTTAAATCCGTATTCACGGCAAAGCTGCAAAAGTCCCTCTTCATCTGATTTCAAATCTACAGAAGCAAGGGAATCTACTTCATCCAATGTGATTTTAGCCTTTTGAGCCGCTTCATCGGCTGCATCTTTTAATTCTTCAAATCTTTTCCCTCTCCTGCATCCCATGCCTATGACATAATCTTTCGGTGTAAGCACAAGAGTATCATTGTCTGATTCTGTGCCATAGCCTATGTGGATTTTCAACGCTGTGTAGGCATTTTCCGATTCCAAAACGAGGCTGTCAGGGAGCTTGCCCTTTATATTAAAATCGCAAGTAAGGCCTATTTTTTCTCCTCGTAATACAGCCGCTGAAATTTCTTTTGCCAGCTTCATGTCGCTTATGGTAAGTCCGTTGGCCTTGGCAAATGTATCTACCGAAAATTCCCCGTTTATGTCGGTTGCAGTAGTTACAGCGGCTTCACTTCCTGTAAGCTCTGCAATTTTGACGGCAATTTCGTTGGCACCGCCTATATGCCCTGAAAGTATGGGAATAACATATCTTCCAAGCTCGTCTACTACAATCACTGCAGGGTCTTTAGTCTTTTTTCTCACATATGGAGCTATTGCTCTCACAGCTATACCGCATGCACATACAAATATAATTGCATCAGATGTTTTAAACTGCCTGCCTGTCCATTCATCAAGGCTTTCTGCAAGCGGTTTGGTATAATCATCTTCTATATGTTTTGGGGCGGCAAAGCTTTCACATTTATATTCAGAAATATTTTTCATAAGAGCCCTGCTTATGTTGAGGGCGGTTCTGCATCCTTTTGCAGAAAAGGAGACAAATTTAATATCCACTTTTTCAAATCCTCTGTTTATTTATCACGGTTCGTATGAGCCGGTCTGAATTCAGTCTCAAAATCGGGGTTATACAAATCCGAGCGTCTGTAATTTCCGTGTGTAACTGCATCTCCTATTATCATAAGAGCAGTCTTTGTTATGTTATTTTTTGCTGCTGTTTCCGCAAGAGTTCCAACGGTACATATGAAAGTCTTTTCGTCCGGCCAAGTTGCTTTATAAACTATTGCGCATGGCGTATCTTCTTCATATCCCCCTGCAAGAAGTTCTGCCGTAAGTTCTTTTAAAAGTCCGGTGCTGAGAAATACCACCATAGTAGCTTTATGGGCTGCGAAAGAGCGGATACTTTCTCTTTCCGGCACAGGTGTTCTTCCTGCCATTCTTGTTATAATAACGCTCTGTGACACATCAGGCAGTGTATATTCTATATTGAGGGCAGAAGCAGCTCCGCAAAATGAGCTTACCCCGGGACAGTAATCGTAAGGAATTTGATTGTTGTCAAGAATATCCATTTGTTCTCTTATAGCTCCGTATACACAAGGGTCTCCTGTATGAAGTCTCACAACTTTTTTACCCTCTCTGTGACTTTTTATCATTACTTCAGCCACTTCTTCAAGCGTCATAACGGCGCTGTTGTACACTATGCAGTCATCTTTTTTGTAATCAAGCAGCTGTGGATTTACAAGCGAGCCTGCATATATTATGACATCTGCTTCAGAGATAAGTCTCATGCCTCTTACTGTTATAAGATCTGCCGCTCCGCTTCCTGCTCCTACAAAATCAATCATGTTTATTCTCCTTTACAATTATCGTAGTGAAATAACTTATATCATTCATATCCTTTTGCTTTATAGACTCCATGCCTATATAAATCTTTTCATTTTCCATGCCGCAGTTTTCCACCATATATACTTGTGCATTATCCTCTTTTGCTGACTTTTCTATAGCCTCAACCGTTTCCAAAAGCCCTGTTCCGCTTTTCATAAATACTTTGGTTCCGGGATATTTCAATGCTTCCTCTACACCATATGACGCAGGGATTATATGTAGCTGCTCATCTTCTTCGCAAAGAGAAATATCGACTCTTGCCGCAGCTGCACAAAATGAAGTTATACCGTTTGTTATATGTGCCTCAAACCCGTCATTTTCAACTATTCTGTGTACATACATATAGGTCGCATATACACAAGGGTCTCCGATAGTAAGAAATGCTACGCTTCTGCCTTTTTCAAGCTCCCCTTCTATTGTCCCGGCAGCTTTTTTATGATACTCGTCAAGAACTTTTCTGTCCTTTGTCATGGGCATTTCTATACAAAGGGTCGGTTTTTTGTCTATTTCGCCGATAAGTTTTTTGGCGGATTTCCATGCCGCAGACTTTTCTCTGTCAATTGCGGGCACGGCTATGACCTCGCAGCTTTTGATGATATTTGCCGCCTTAAATGTCATAAGCTCAGGCTCGCCTATGCTTACACCTACTCCGTAAAGTTTACCTTTCATTTTTTCCCCCTGCTTTCTTTATAAGTTCTTCCGCATCTCCGCACATGGTGAGTATGCCGTACCTGTTGGAAAAAATCACTGCTCCCATCTTAAAATTTCCGTATGCACGGTTGTTAAGATAAAAATCTATTTTCTTTCCCACAATTTCCATTGTCTTTTCCATAATGCCGTACTCCTTGAGTACTGCAAGTCCGTCGTCCGTATTGACGCAGGAAAGTATCCTTGCCGCACCCTCTCTGTCTATCCCGGCCTGAATTGCTGCAGCCGCAAGTATCTCCATCCGGCTGTCGGCTTCCTTTGAATGGGTATTCATTATGCCCCCTGCAACCTTTATGAATTTTCCTATGTGGGCAATGAACAAAACTTCCTCATATTTAAGCTCATTAAGCATGTCTATAGTAAGTCCCACAAAATTGCTGCATTTTACTACTTCCTCATCTTTTATATCTATTAGATGCTTTACAAAGTCAGCTCCGTAATTGCCCGGAGTTATTATAAGCGGTGACAATCTTCCGCTTCTCTTCTGCATCAGCTCTATATGGATACTTTCGATTATGGCTTCCTCGCTCATCGGCTCAACTATACCGCTTGTTCCAAGGACAGACAAACCTCCCTCGATTCCAAGTCTCGGATTAAATGTACGCTTTGCAAGTTCTTTTCCTTTGGGCAGAATTATTTCGGCATTGAATCCGTTTTTTATTTCAAAATCTTCTCTTATCTTTTGAAGTTCTTCTGTTATCATCTGCTTTGGCACTCTGTTTATGGCAGCCTCTCCGACAGCTTGCCACAGACCGGGTTTTGTAACTCTTCCGACTCCCTCGCCTCCGTCGATAACGATTCCGTCTTTATCGGAAAAGGATACAAGGGCGCACACAGGCATTTTGTCTGTCACATCAGGGTCGTCTCCGCTGTCTTTTAAAACTGTACATAATGCTGCGTTTTTTTCTTTAAAGCTTCCCGACACTTGAAGCGTGAGATGTATCCCCTTTGGTGTATCTATTTCAACATACTCCGGTATTATCCCTGTCACTATTGCCATTGCAGCAGCCTTTGCAGCGGCGGCCGCACAAGTGCCGGTTGTATATCCGTATCTCAACTTTTTATTGTTTTTAGTTATGTAATAATCTTCTATGCCTGTTTTATGCATATCGACTCCTTTTACAGCGTCCTTACTGCTTCTGTAAATATCTTGTTATCTTCATGGTTTTTAACTGCAATTCTGAAATACTCTTTACCAAGTCCCTCAAAATTATCACATGCTCTTACAAGAATCCCTTTTCTTAGCATTTTTTCTTTGAAATTTTCTTCTGCCTTTATAAGCATAAAATTGGCGTCGCTGTCAAAAACTCTAATTCCTGCTTCGTTCAGTTCTCTTTTTAAGTATTCTTTCTCTTCTTTGATTATCCTCAAAGTCTTTTCTACATAATCACCGCAGTCCTTAATTGCCGCTTCACCTGCCTTTTGGGCGGCAAGAGAAATATTCCAGCACTGGCTCATGCTGCACATCCTGTCTATGATTTCCTTGTCTGAGCAAAGTCCGTATCCCAATCTGATACCCGGCATCGCATAAGTTTTGGTCATTGATTTGAGCACAAAAATATTTTTCCTTTCAGGTACCATACCTACTGCCGAAAAGCTTTTATAATTTTCTGCCATCTCTCCAAAGCTTTCATCTATAAAAAGCAGTGCTCCCATCTTTTCACATCTTTCGGCAATACGGCTTACAGTATTGATATCGGCTGTCTTTCCTGTTGGATTATTGGGATTGCACAAAAATACTATGTCGATGTCTTCTGATATATTGAATTCTATCGTACTGACTTGCCTATTTATATCAAAGTCTTCATCAAGGGTCAAAGTCTTTACTTTTCCTCCCCATGCCTCTACACTCTGCCTGTATTCGCAAAATGTCGGCTCTATTATCAGTGCTTTTGCCGGCCGCAATGCTGCCGCTACCTGAAAGATAAGCTCCGCTCCGCCATTTCCGCATATTATATTTTCTTCGCTAATATTCTCCTTTCGGGATATATATTTTCTCAGCATTTTACATTCTGCATCGGGGTACTGTTCCGATTCGTATATTGATTCCAAAGCTGCCTTTATTACTTGTTTTGGTGTTCCTTGAGGATTGATATTTACAGAAAAGTCAGCTTTTATGTTTTGTCCGTATATCTGCCCACCATGAGGGTTTTTTTCTCTTATAAGCATATGTCACCATCTTGTATTAAAATATTATTACTGCCCATATAACGCAAAACAGAACTGTAAATACAGCTGCCGAACCATACATAAGTTTATGACTTTTAAGAATGTCACAAGGTTCTATCTCTCGTAACGGGTCTCCTATATAATCTTTTTTGTGAAGTACACCAAAATATTTTATATCCCCTGCCAATCTTATATCAAGGGCTCCCGCACATACAGATTCGGTCTGTGCGGAATTGGGGCTTGCATGTTTTAGTCTGTCTCTTCGGAATATTTTCACAGCGTTTTTCGCATCATAACCGAGAAAATATGCGGCCGCAATCATGGAAAGGGCTGTTAATCTTGATGGAATAAAATTTGCCAAATCATCAAGCTTTGCAGGGTATCTTCCGAAATCAACATATTTTTCGTTTTTATATCCCAAGAGAGAATCCATTGTATTTATTGCCTTGTAAAGATAGCCAAGAGGAGCTCCCCCTATAAAGAGAAACAGCATCGGCGCAGTTACTCCGTCGGAAGTGTTTTCTGCAACTGTCTCAACGGCTGCCTTAATCACTCCCTCTTCCGTAAGTTCCTCCGTATTTCTGCCGACTATCATGGAAAGAGCCTTTCTTGCATCTTCTATACTGCCGTCTTTAAGCCTGTCATATACTTTCTTACTTTCTATCATAAGGGATTTTGCAGCTATTATCTGCCACATCATAAGTCCATGTACTGCTATGCAAAGGAATCTGTCTAATTTGTATAAGCCTATAAGAATTGCTGCCGGAACGGTCGCCGAAAGCGAGCAAATGACTATTGCCGTCAGCAGACCTCCTGCTCTCTTGCCTTTTGGCGTGTTGGGCAGCCTTTTTCTGATAAAATTCTCAAAATTTTTTATGCTGTTTCCGATTAAGTTTATAGAATGTGGAATTTTAGGTGGATCTGCAAAAAGGCAATCTAAAATCACACCTATAAAAAATGCCGACGCAATTTGAATTGCAATTTCTCTCATAAAAAAAACACCTTCCGTGAGGTGTACAAAAAATTCCAAACTTTATTTAAGCCCCACCTCAGAAAGCCTAAAACAATTCACAACAGGTCTACCGGCTTAATCTTTATAACCTACTTACAGAATACCTTCCCGAAGTCTTAAAATCGGCTTCTGCCGTTTTAGTTGTGCTTCAGTGGTTCTTGCACTTTTGCAAATTTTTAATCTGTTTTCGTGGATTTTACGGTTGCTGAGACACAGCGCAGGATTTTCACCTGCTTCCGAGATGTTGCTCATCCTATATAGAGTCTACAATTTTTTTGTGATTTTGTCAATCTTTCTTAATTTACTTGCGTTACTGTCTGCATATATTGCTTCCCAAAGCAAGGCTTTCCAATGTACTTCCCTCTTCAAACAGTCTTTTGTAAAGCTCAGTACAACTTTTATACTGTTTGAAAAGTTCCTTGGCTTTTTCTTCATCTCCGTATACTTTCCAATATCCGGAACATTTACAAAAGTCCCCTCTCTTTTCTATAAATCCGCAGACATCCTCCGGCGGAAATCCCAAAAAGAAACCTACTTCATGAGGAAAGTCTATAGACTCGTTAACTCTCTTTATGAGTTTAGCTATGCATTTCTCCGGACTTTGACAGCAATATCCCATATTTTCAAGCATTTGGCAAGTATTGCAATCTTTCAAATCTTTTTTTAAGGACTCAGGTCTGAACAAATACAGCAGCACTCTGTTTGCTCTGATTCTCAAGGGTATTATTTTAATTCCTTTTGATATAAAAATCCTATTAAGTCGTCTTAGGCTTTGTCTTATTTCTTCGTCATTTTCAAATATACAAGAAAATATACTGCCTGTCTTGATTCCTGCAAGAGTGGGAGCACAATGCTTTATTATCAATTCTTCTCTCATTTCCATTATACCTTTCTTTTTGGGGGACGATTGAAAATCCGTCTCAATCATAGTTAGTTATAACTAACTCACATTGTACATTATACAATTATCTTTTTCTTTGTCAATGAGTTTATGCGCCATATCCTAAAAATATTTTATATCTTTATCTTCTTAAACATCCTTTTCCCAAATGAAAAAGACCGGTTCTGCAATAAATGTCTGAAACGGAAGAATTTCAGTTCAAGTAGGATTACTGTGCGGATTGCTTTGCATGTGATTACTGTTCAGACGATTGCAATTCAGAATTGTGAAGCTTCCGATTGGGGGACTGGTCGTGTTTGAACTGTACCCCATTACCGCACATCGGAACTAATATCCTGCTAACAGGCATAAACCGCCTCTCCCACTTATTATTGTCTGAATTGTTTACTGACCCCCAACTTTTGACACAAAGCAAAAAGCACCTGCAAAAAACTTTTTACAGCTCTTTGCGGGTGCTTTTATAGTTATATAATCCTTACTTTTTAAATTGCATTATATCCCATTTTATTCCCGTTCCTATTGAAAGATGAAGAAATAATGAGTTTAAATTACTGTTTACTTCGCAGTGACTGTGTAAGTGCCATCCGGATTTCTTAGTGAGTTACATCCCTCAGCAAGATAATCCTCTGGATTTTCAGAAAATGTACCGCCGAAAACCTTAATATTACATCCGTCGTCGGTATTGAACAGCCAGCCGTCGCTGCTGTAGCTACCTCCGTTTATATTGATTACAGAACAATAATTACTTGTTTTATATGCGCAGAATCCTCTAACAGATCCAGCTGTAGTAAGATTTACATTCTTCATGTTACAAACAACAGAACCGCTACAATAAACTGCACTGTACCCATCTTCAACATGAAGGTTAGAATCTATTACATCAATATTAACAGCTGTACCCGACGAGCTATGGCTAATTGCTCTATATCCCGAATACTTGACATTCCTTATTGTAATATTAGCAGGTGTATAATCCCAAATCTCAAAGAATTCGCTGTTTTTTGATTCATAGATACCGCCGTCTATAGTAATATTTACAGGAACTTTCTTTGTGTCTCCTATATAAAAACATTCATTACTTTGACCCGAAACCTTAATGCCTCCGGTAGTAGCCTTTATGGTAACATTCGTCTCATTACTGCCGTCACCTGCAATCTTAAACGGCTCGTTTCTACTTGATGTCAAAGTGTTTTCTCCAAGATCAATTGTAACATCCGACTTTACATCTATTCTTTGGCTCACATTTATGTCTTTTGTTACTGCAATAACATCTCCATCCTTAGCATCAGCAAAAGCTGTTTTAAGCTCATCCTCTGTACCGGCACTGAAAGCAGGTGGAAATGTCGCATTTTCATCATAAGTATTACCAAAGCTGTCTTCCTCTGCCATTGCCTGTTTTGCAACTACATTGACATCAATTGTTATGCTTCCTCCGGCATATTCATTGCCTACTGATTCTTTCATATGTACTGCAAGAGCAAAGTACTGAGTCTCGTTTTTAGTTCCTTTTATTATCTCGTCAAGTGTTCCGTTAGGCGCAGCTGTTACCTCGCCCGGTTTAACATCACCTGTCTGACCGTCTGACAACTCCTTAAGTTCAGTCCATGACGATATACCTCCAAGGTCAGCCGCTTTTTTACCGTCGAGCACTGCATACTCAAGAGCGTTTGCAAGTCCCCCGTCTTTTACATTGAGCAATATGTTGTAATTAAGCGCAAGGTTTCCTTTGTTCTTAACGGCAAGATATACAATTTCAGTCTTACCCGGCTCCCAATTTGCTCCGTTGCCGTTTTCACTGAATATGTCGCCCGTTCCCGCTTGCAATGGAAACATATCCACCGCCACCTGCTCCGTCCTTGTCCATAAGCAAATCAATCTTAAGATTTCCTGCCTGTATACGGTTTCCCTTGTTGGTAACGCTGTCGGTAAACCATGCGAAAGTAAGCCCTGCCAGCATTACCACACACACGAGCATTGAGATTGCACTCATTGCCAAGCTCTTTTTAGTGTCTTTGCCTGTCATTTCCTAAACCTCCCTAAAATTATTATATCGACATTTGCGGAAATCAAAGGGTATAAGCTGCGCCGTCTTATATAAACAATCTTTTAAGCCCTTTGATTTCCGCTCCTTGCTCAAAAGGAGCGGTATAAAACTATTTAGCTTTTGTAAAGAATGTAACAGAATTATTTAACATTTTATATTGTCCTGTGTTGTCAAGACATACATACACATATACATCGTCTGTACTCTGCTCTATATTATTTCCGTAAGCTGTAAGCCGGTCAAAGCTGTCTATATAATCAACATCTATCATTGACGCTCTTCTGTCGTTTAAATTAAGCTGATTTAAGGAACCGAAGTCATTATCTGCAATCACGATATTTGCATTGGTGCCTACATTAGGGTCTGCTTCTATATGCAAGAATCTTATGCTTTTCAGATTAGGGTTTTTGAACTCACATCCGATAATTTCAATTTTTCCGCAATTTTCCGCCGGCGTAATTTGTATGCCTTCCCATGCGCAATCTGTGAAAATGCAGTTCTTAACAGTCAAATTTCCCGAAAAACCGGAAGCATAAACGGCAGAGGCATTATCTTTTGCATTGGTAGGTCTGTTAAAGTTAAGTCCCTCAAGGACAACATCAGCATCCTGTCCTATATGAAGAGGTGTTCCTGTAAACATAGCGCCTGCCGTACCTGCCTTTATTGTTATATTCTTATTTACGGTAAGGCTCTTTGTAAGTGATACTGTACCGTTAACTACTATAATCTCTCCATCTTTAGCGTTATTCAGTTTCTCTTCAAATTCAGCTGCCGGTGTAGGCGCAATTATTTCACCATATTGTGCTTCAGGATACTGCGCATTTGCGTCATAATTATTGCCGAAACTGTCGGATTCGTGTTGCTTTTGTGTAGCGACAACATTTATACCGAAATCTATATAAGGAGTGTCGCCGGGGTTGCTGCCGTGATTTGCTTCATTTCCAACGCTTTCAGGCATAAATACGGTCATCGCAACAACATTTGACTCTCCAGCAGATAAAAGTTCACCTGCTGCGGAAAAAGTTCCAAAATCAATTGCCGTATCCTTTATTGCATTGTATGCTTCAGTACGGTCAGCATACTTTTGTGTAATATTCTGATCTATACCGAATTTAAGTATCCTTGTAAGGTCTATAGGCTCACCTGCTTGATTCTTTCCTATGTAATTATTAAGTACACTGGTTCCGAATTGATATTTCAAAGCAAGATTTCCGCTGTTTGTTATTCTGAAATATACTGTCTGGGTATAACCCGGTTCCCAAAGTGCATTTTCATCAAAAATTGATGCATCTTCTGTTACTTTTGTCCAATTTGACATATCTGTGCTATATTCAAGTTCAACGCTTAGTTTTCCCGCTTGAATCTTGTTTCTTCCGTTGGTAACGCTGTCTGTAAACCATGCGAAAGTAAGTCCTACCAACATTGCCACGCACAGCACAATAGATATGACGCTTGCCGTCAATTCACGCTTGGTTTTTTTGCTTTCTGTCACAATTCTCTCCTCCTTACTATAATCTCCAATCATTTATGTAGTCACACAAACTGCATGTATACACCACAAACAAGGTTTATCAAAGTTCCTTTAGTCAAACATTCTCTGCGGATTATTCTTTGTCTGTACAGCATCGACACTCATATTAAACTTAAGATAAGCATTTTGAACTTCATTGCCTGAGTCTTTAGGAAAGCTGAAAGTAACTGTCATTTGGCGGCGTTCGCCATCCCTTAAAATTTCTTCATCAGAGTCAACTTTGTCCTTTGTCATATCCGATACCTTGCCGCTGTAGACTGTTCGCTCTCCGTCCTTAATTGTGATATCAAGGACATCTGCAAGCTCACCCTTTATGTCCTCAAAATAAATTTTGTAATAGACATCCCATGTTCCTTCGTTTTCTATAAAGAATTTTCTTTGAACAGTCATACCGGGCTCAAAGAGCAAATCATCTTCCTCTATTACAGGTTTTCCGTCATTAAGATTGACTTTTATGCTTCCTGTCATAAAGCTGTTGTCATCTACTTTTACCATAGAATAAAGCAACGCAAAAGTTGTAATGCAAAGAGCTATTACCAATACAACAATAATAAGTGCATTAAGAATTAACTTTTTCTTTTTATTTGAACCGTTATCCATGGCATTTCCCTCCCTTTTGCTTCTTATAAACCAATGCAAGGGAAAGTATAAGCGCTATATCCGCTATCAAAATCCAAAGTATTATATCAGCTTCATCTCCGGTCTTAGGAGGATTGACAAGACTTCCGTCATCTTTTACATACCACTTGAAATCGGATTTCAGTAAAGCATTCTGATATTCATTGCCTACTGATTTGTCAAGCGACACATCTATGCGAAATCTTGCTGTTGTCTGTTCGTCCCCGTCGGCATTAAGCAGCTGTGAAACTTCTTTGCCGTCTGCAAGTGCAAACGACTTGTCCATAAGCACTGAACCGGTATCTTCTCTTGTAACTTTGATATTAAGAGCGTCTGCTAAGTCCTTGGTTTGCTCTGTCACATCTGCGGCAAAAAACAGTTCAATATTACTCTTGTGATACACTTTAACTTCAAAATATTTGCTTACAATGTCTCCGGGAAGCATATTCTCTACTTCAAATTTCGTATTATCGTCCGTCTTACTTTGGTGAAGTTCAAGTTTAACTGCTTCTTTCACCTTATCTGAACCGTCATTTCCCGAAACTTGGGTTTGAGCCGATTCGGCTGATTCTTCCTCATTTCCTCCGGTTGTAACACTCTCTCCTACGGTATTTCCCGGTGCAGTTGATGTAGACGGCTCACCGGATGAATTTTTTAAATACAAATATCTTGCTGCCAGTCCTATACAGCTTATAAGCAATAAAACTATCAGCACTATAATTACCTTTTTAGTCTTGCTTTTTTCAACATTATTAGTGGTCTGATCATCCATAACATATACCCACCGTTCATATAGTATTTTATTACTTTTAATATACCCCCCCCAGTGGCGATTGTCAACTATTATAAACAAATTATTCCAATTGCTTTTATGTTTATTGTTTTAAGTCGGACAGAGTATATGTTGCCACCGTAATTACGACTTGACAATGTCGCATTACGGCGAAATTTGTCATAAAATGTCGCCCGGTTGCCATTTCTTTTATTTTAGGAAATTTTGACAACATTTTAGTGGGAAAATGTTGTCATTCCGGGCCTTTATTTGAAAACCTGCCAACATTTAACTCTCTGGAGACTACTTTCGACGAATTTAGACACCTGTTTGTTGTCTATTTTGCAAAAAATCGGAGTTTCCGGCAACAAGTATCGCAGCAGCGGCAAACATTAGCTTATAGGGTTATATAACAACTTATGGAGTTATAGGACAAAACATTTATTGCAGAACCAACTTTTGACATAGAACCAAAAAAACGACCCACGAGCTTTGCGGCTCGTGGGTCTTCCAAAGCATCTCTATTTGCTCAAGTATTCGTCAATGCCTGCTGCAGCAACTTTTCCTGCTCCCATTGCCTTAATTACTGTGGCGGCTCCTGTAACAGCATCTCCGCCTGCAAATATTCCGGCTCTGTTTGTAGCTGCTTTTTCATCGGTGCCTATGCCGCCTTTTTTATTGGCGGCAAGCTCATCTGTAGTATCAAGAATAAGGGTGTTCAATTTCGTTCCTATTGCCATTATAACGCAGTCCACATCCAGTACGAAATTTGAATCCTTTACTTCTACAGGTTTTCTCCTGCCGGAAGCATCAGGTTCTCCAAGTTCCATCTTTACACATTCTATACCGCATACATGGCCGTCCTCAGTGCCTTTTACAGCTACTGGGTTGGTCAGATATCTGAAATCTATACCCTCCTCTACCGCATGGTGTATTTCTTCGGCTCTTGCCGGTATTTCAGCTGCCGAACGACGATATATAATATATACATTTTCGGCACCCATACGCTTAGCGCACCTTGCCGCATCCATGGCTACATTTCCGCCTCCGACTACAGCAATATTTTTTGCATGCTGTATAGGAGTATCATACTCAGGCAGATAAGCTTTCATGAGATTTATTCGTGTCAGATACTCGTTTGCCGAACATACTCCAAGGAGATTTTCTCCCGGTATGTTCATAAATGCCGGAAGTCCTGCTCCCGTGCCTATAAACACAGACTCAAAACCCTCTTCTTTCATCAATTCGTCTACAGTTATAGCTCTTCCCACGATAGCATCTGTTACAAATTTGACACCTTTAGCCTCAAGACCTGCTACTTCTGCCGCAACTATTTCTTTTGGAAGACGGAACTGAGGTATTCCGTATACAAGAACTCCCCCTGTCTTATGAAGACTTTCAAATACTGTAACATCGTAACCTTTGTTTACCAAATCTCCTGCACATGCAAGTCCTGCAGGTCCTGCTCCGATAATGGCGACTTTATGACCATTGCTTTCTGCCGGCTTTATTTCTTCATCACCGTAATTAGCAGCGTGCCAATCAGCCACAAATCTTTCCAAACGACCTATTGCAACAGGTTCACCCTTAGTTCCGCGAACACACTTGCCCTCACACTGAGTTTCTTGAGGACAAACTCTGCCGCATATAGCAGGAAGTGAGCTTGTTTCACTGATAATTTGATACGCTTCTTCAAATTCTCCCTCTGCTACCTTTGCAATAAAATCAGGTATTTTTACCATTACGGGGCAGCCTGACATACAAGGCTTTTTACGACATTTCAGACATCTCATTGCCTCATTTATTGCCATCTCCTCTGTATAACCACAAGCTACTTCAAGGAAATTTTTGTTGCGGACATCAGGAGCCTGTTCAGGCATAGGATTCTTTTCTCTTACTAAGTTAATCATGGTAACGAACACCTCCTGTCAGACGGCATATGTGCGCCCTGTCTTCTGCTTCCTGATCTTTGTAATAGTTGCTTCTTCTGATAAGCTCATCCCAGTCTACAAGAGAGCCGTCAAATTCCGGCCCGTCTACGCAGACAAACTTATCTTCACCGCCTATATTGCAGCGGCATCCTCCGCACATGCCTGTTCCGTCTATCATGTATGCAGTCAAAGAAGCTATAGATTTTATATTATGTTCCTCGGCTATCTGACATACGAATTTCATCATCATAGGCGGACCTACGGCAACTATTTCATCATAGACATTTCCTGCTTCAATAAGTTCTTTCAGTTTATCTGTCGTAAATGCCTTTTCTCCGTATGAGCCGTCATCAGTAACAACATAGAGGTTATCCACCCCGGCTCTGAATTCATCCTCCAGTATAACCAGCTCCTTAGTCTTGAAGCCCTCTATCATATCAACTTCAATGCCTGCTTTCTTCATGCCTGTGGCAAGAGGATAGGCAAGAGCATTTCCTGTCCCTCCCCCTACAACACATACTTTTTTAAGACCCTCCATGTTTGTGGGTTTTCCTAAAGGTCCGACTATATCTGCGAAGCAGTCTCCTACTTCAAGCTGATCCATAAGCATCGTAGTTCTTCCTACCGCTGCATAAATTAAATCTATAGTTCCTGCTTCAGAGTCATGTCCTGCCATGGTCAAAGGAATTCTTTCTCCGTATTCATCGGTACGAAGGATGATAAACTGACCCGGTCTGGCCTTTCTTGCTACAAGAGGTGCATAAATCTTGAGCCAGACCATATTGGAATTAAGTCTCCTTTTGTAAGTAACTTCAAATCTTTTCATCATAATCACCCTCCCCTCTTAATTATCCATGCTCTTCTTGCGATTGAGCAATGTCTCATATCTTTGTTTAGCCGTTTCTTCCGCCTCTTCAAAGAGTTTTTCCGCTCTTTCAGGGAACTTCAACTTCAGGGAGTTGTATCTTACTTCGCCCATTATAAAGTCTCTGTAATTTTCAGTAGCAGCTCCACTGTCCAGTGAAAGAGGATTCTTGCCCTCCTTAGCCAAATCAGGATTATATCTGAGCAGATTCCAATATCCGGAAAGAACTGCATGTTTCATTTCCAGCATGGATTTATTCATGCCTGCTTTAACTCCGTGATTGATACAAGGTGCATAGGCGATTATCAATGAAGGACCGTCATAGCTTTCGGCCTCTCTTATAGCCTTAAGAGTCTGGGCAGGATTTGCACCCATAGCTATTTGAGCTACATATACATATCCGTAAGCCATTGCTATCTGGGCAAGGTCTTTTTTCTTAACTGCTTTTCCGGATGCCGCAAATTTAGCAACCGCTCCTATAGGTGTCGCTTTGGATGACTGACCTCCGGTGTTGGAATAAACTTCCGTATCGAATACCATTACATTGACATTTTCACCGGAAGCAAGCACATGGTCAAGACCGCCGTAACCTATATCGTAAGCCCATCCGTCTCCTCCGAATATCCACATCGACGGTTTAACCAGCATATCACGGTTTTCTATTACATATTTGGCATCTGCATTGCTGCCGGCATATTCCTTGCAGGCCTCGGCAAGTGCGTCGCCTGTTCTTCCTGAAGCCTTTGCATCGTCCATTGTAGCAAGCCATGCCTTTGCAGGTATTCCCACAACATCTGTCAGTCTTTCGACTGCTGATTTAAGCTCTTTTCTGCGTGCCTGAACTGAAATTGTCATTCCCAATCCGAACTCTGCATTATCTTCAAATAGGGAATTAGCCCATGCAGGACCTTTGCCCTCTTTATTTACAGTATAAGGAGAGCTTGGAGCTGAACATCCCCAAATTGATGAGCAACCTGTTGCATTTGCTATGAACATTCTGTCGCCAAACAACTGAGTTACTAACTTAGCATAAGGCGATTCTCCGCATCCCGGACATGCTCCCGAAAATTCCATAAGAGGCTGTTTAAATTGAGAGCCTTTTACGCTGTCATCTTTAAACTTGGTTTCTTTCTCTGTTACATCATTGAACAGATAATTGAATCTATCCTGCTGACCGTTTACATATTCATCCTCTGCCGGTTTCATCTCTATGGCTTTCTTTCTTGCAGGACAAACATCTGCACATGAACCGCAGCCTGTACAGTCAAGAGCAGATATTCCGATAGTAAAGAACTTGCCCTTTTCTCCTTTCATAGGAAGAACCGTATCCTTGATAGGTTCGGCTTCCTTTTCATCCATGACAAACGGTCTTATTACTCCATGAGGACATACATATGAACACCAGTTGCACTGCATACAATTTGCCATATTCCAATTAGGAACATCGGCTGCTATGCCTCGTTTTTCATAAGCTGCCGTACCTGCCGGAACCATTCCGTTGGCAGTGTCTACGAATGTTGACACAGGTACGCTGTCTCCTGCCATTGTATTGGTAGGAATAAGAACCTTGTTGAGGTAATCAGTATGCAATTTATCTCTGCCTGTCATTTCCTTAGGCTTTGCATCGTCGTAAGCAGTCTTCCAGCTTTCCGGAACTTCTACTCTGTGAACATTATTTATACCTGCATCTACGGCTTCCAGGTTCATGTTGACTATCTTTTCACCTTTTTTGCCGTATGTTTTCTTGATAGCGTCTTTCATATAAGTTACTGCATCATCAATAGGAATTATGTCAGCAAGCTTGAAAAATGCCGCCTGCAATACGGAATTGGTTCTTCTTGCTCCAAGACCGATTTCCTTTGCTATATTAACAGCATCGCAAGTATAAAACTGTACATCGTTATTTGCTATATATCTCTTCATCTTGGCAGGAAGATGTTCCTCTAATTCAGCGTCGTTCCATACACAGTTAAGCAAGAAGAATCCGCCCGGTTTAACATCCTCTACCATTTCGTATTTGTGAATGTATGCCGAATTGTGACACGCTACGAAATCGGCTTGTTTTACATAATATGTCGATTTAATAGGCTCATCTCCGAATCTAAGATGAGATATTGTAATGCCTCCCGATTTCTTTGAATCGTACTGGAAGTATGCCTGCACTTTCTTGTCGGTATGGTCGCCTATTATCTTGACGCTGTTTTTGTTTGCACCTACAGTTCCGTCTGCACCAAGTCCCCAGAATTTGCATGCCTTTGTTCCTTTTGGAGCTACATCAGGATATTCTGATGGGGTAAGCGACAAGTTTGTAACATCGTCAGTGATGGAAATTGTAAATTCTTTCTTTGGATTTTCACTCCAAAGATTTTCATATACGGCAAGTATATCTCCCGGCTGAGTATCTTTTGAGCCAAGACCGTAACGACCACCTACGATAAGAGCATTTTCAAATCTACTTCCTCTTAAAGCCGAGACAACATCAAGGAATAAAGGTTCTCCTACGCCGCCCGGTTCCTTTGTTCTGTCTAAAACTGCTATTTTTTTCACTGTTTCAGGAATTACATCAAGCAAGTATTTGCGTGAGAACGGTCTGTAGAGGTGAACCTCAACGATACCTACTTTTTTGCCTTTTCCTCTAAGATAATCTATTACTTCCTCAGCTGCATCGCAGACGGATCCCATAGCAACTATTATCTCCTCAGCCTCAGGATCACCGTAATAATTAAACGGCTTATAGTCTGTACCTATTTTTTCATTTACCTTGTTCATGTACTCTGCAACTATATCTGCCGTGGCAAGATATGCGCTGTTACATGCCTCACGATGCTGGAAGAAAGTTTCAGGCTGCTCAGCAGAACCCATGCTGTGAGGATGGTTAGGGTTTAAAGATCTGTCTTTAAATGCTCTGACTGCACTCCAGTCAACCATGCTTTTAAGTTCTTCATAATCCCAAACTTCTATCTTTTGATTCTCATGGGAAGTTCTGAAACCATCAAAGAAATGAAGCATCGGGAGTCTTCCTGCTATGGTTGCAAGGTGAGCGACCGCTGCCAAATCCATTACTTGCTGAACGCTGTTTGAGGCGAGCATAGCAAAACCGGTCTGGCGACAGCCCATTACATCAGAGTGATCTCCGAAAATTGAAAGGGCATGAGTTGCCAATGCTCTGGCAGCAACATGGAATACGGTAGGAGTCTGTTCTCCTGCCAGTTTATACATATTTGGAATCATGAGAAGCAATCCCTGGGAAGCCGTAAAGGTCGATGTATACGAGCCTGCTGTTATAGCTCCGTGGACGGCTCCTGCCGCTCCGCCCTCAGACTGCATCTCAACAATTTTTACTTTCTCTCCGAATATATTTGTTCTGTCTTGTGAAACCCATTCGTCCATACTCTCTGCCATAGGCGAAGACGGTGTAATCGGATAGATTGCCGCAACTTCAGAAAATGCGTAAGCTACATGAGCGGCCGCTGTGTTTCCGTCCATTGTTTTTAATTTTCTCATCCTAATCACTCTCCTTCCCTCATATCAAGAGCTTCCCGCTGCAAATAATTGTATTCGGGAACTACCTGCTCCTTGATAATTCTTCTTGAACATACATACTGGCAAACATTGCAGTTTTCACATAGCTCAGGGTCAACTACGGCATGCTTATCTTCCATATATATAGCTCCGTTAGGACAATTGTTTACACAGTCTTCACAAGCTATACATGCCGACCAGCATACTTTGGCTTTGTCCTCATAATCAGCTGTTGAACTGCAAGGAACTTGTTTTTGTCCTTTGTAAGGCACCATGGTAATTAAATGCTTAGGACATGCATAAGTACAATCCTTGCATCCGACGCATTTATCAGGGTCCACAACTGCCGTACCGTTTACAACATGTATTGCATCGTATCTGCATACCTTTGTGCAGCTTCCGAGACCGCAGCATCCCGTTGTGCAGAGCTCATTGGCTTTGGGGTCTACTTTTTCAATAGCCTCTTCACAAGAAGATATGCCTAACTTCTTGTAAAGTTCAGACGCCTTATATCCGCCGCTGCATCTTACGAACGCTACCTTTTCTTTTAGTTTTGTCAAGTCGTGGAGAGTATCTACGATTATCTTCTTTCTGCATTTTACTGTACATGCTACACATCCGACGCATTTATCGTAATCAATCACCGCATGATTGTTTACTATGGAAACAGCGCCCTCAGGACATGCTCTTTCGCACTCTCCGCACGAAATACATCCGTATCCGCAGATTTTTCTTGTCAACTCATCATCTTCCTCTGTAGATGAGCAAGGAATAAAGTTGGTTGCATCTCTTGGCACCATATGTATAACATACTGAGGGCATACTCTCTTGTCAGCACATGCACCGCATCCTGTGCATTTGTCTCTGTCAATGATTACTTTGCCGTCTTCAAGCTTCATTGCGCCGAATTCGCAAACATCTATACAGGAGCCTACACCTACGCAGCCGTCCTTACATTCGCCTCTCTTAAATCCATTATCAACTGCTTCTTGGCATGTCTTAAAATGGCTTGCTCTGTTTTTGCCTGCTGCACTTCCGCTGCAAAATACAAAAGCAACATTATCCTTTGCTTTTTCAGCGGGCATTTCTAAAACATCTGCTATTTTGTCTACCTGTTCCTGATTACAAGCTGGACACAAGGCTGTGCCTGCGCCCCCGGCTATAGCCTCGGCGCACTCAAGACATGATTTTTTGCCGCATCCGCCTAAGGATTTACAGTCAACACCCGGTAAAATCGAAAGAATTTTTCTTGCGATTTCTGCGGTCGTTCCCGTTTTTGAACTCATACTAATACCTCCTCTGCCTTGTCGTATAACTCTAACCCCCCTGCCGGGAAATCTTTTCTATGTACGAAAAAAGCCACAGCAAACTCCGCTGCGGCATAAAAGCGACACAAAGTGTATTTCCCCCTGTGTCTTCCACCTTATACACCTCAAGCGGAACTTTTTTTTAACTTTTCCGCTGAATGTTTACGACACCTGGCCTCACCTTTATTATAAGTCTTGTATATAAATTGTCAAGTGACAATTTGCTCTACAAACCATTTTACTATTCTTGCAGTAATACCCCATATAATCTTGTCTTTATATCTGTACAGCGGCAGCAAATTTTTCCCTTTTCGCCACTTGTAATCCGGGGATATGCCTGTCTCTTCATATGGGAATTCAGATACATCAGACACCACATCTATATCATATGTCTTTGCGGGATTCTCTTTAAAAAAGCTCAGAGGCACTGTGAATACCTCCTCTACCTCTTCTTCATTGAGATTGATTTTATCAAGGCTTCCCGGCGGCAGTTCTGCGACGAAAGTATAAAGAGTGTGACCTGAAAACTCATGAAGTGTATCAAATTGCCCAAGCATTTTAGCTGATGATATTCCTATCTCTTCCTCCATCTCCCTTAAAGCAGATTCATAAGGTGTTTCACCCTCTTCTATACGGCCTCCCGGAAAACATATGTCTCCCGGCTGCGTTTTAAGTTTAGATGATCTGACTTCAAAAAGCAGTGAAAGCCCCTCCTCTGTCTCTATCAATGGTATGGTAACGCTGAAAAATTTATACCAGTCAATAGTACCAATCTTTCTGTTTTTCAGTTTTTCTTCTATTTCTCTGATACTTATGGCTTCGGCCATATGCTTCACCTTCCTTTACCTGAATAAATAATACAGGGCGACGGTAACCCGTCGCCCTATGTATCGTCAAAGCAAATTTATCAGTTGAGTATTTCGCAGCCCTCAAAGTCTACGCCAATCATCTCTTCTCTTTCTGCGCTTAAGCTTACGACGAAATCCATTCCGTAATTCTTGGAAATCTTCTTAAGTCTTTCAATAAACTCAGGCAAATCTCCCAATGAGAAGTCTGCGTGCTTTAAAATGCTGTCTATATAAACAGTCTCTATATCGTGATCCAAGCTTATTATACCGTAAAGGAATCCGATGTATTCATCACAGTTGGTAATATGTTCAAAATCTTCCATACATATAACTCTTATCTTATATTTAAGGTCGTACATGAGTCTATGATTCTTGTTGATGAAAATAACGCTTCCTTTGCTTGATTCTATTTGATCATTAGCAAGGTCTATCATATGTTTAGTCTTGCCGCTGCCTTTATGTCCCACTAATAATTTAACCATGGTAACCGCCTCCTAAATAAATTTTGCTCGACCGCAGTCTGTTATTTTTTCCATTATACAATAACAAATCCATATTTTCAAGGGGGTAATGGTCTGCAAGTTGACATAAATTTTTACTGTCGGTTTTCTGATTCTTTTGCCATGGTTTTAAGCCTTAACTGTCCGCATGCTCCGTCTATATCGTCGCCCAATTCCCGTCTTATGGTTGCGGCTATCTTTCGTTTTTCAAGAGCAGCAAGGAATTTCTCGGCTTGCTTTCTTGCAGTAGTCTCAAGGCCTGTCTCTTCAACCTTATTGAGGGGAATCAGATTCACATGACAGCGCATTCCCTTAAGAAGGCTTGCCAACATAGCTGCATGTTCTTCATCGTCATTTACACCCCTTACAAGAGTATACTCAAAAGTTATTCTCCTTGAAGTCTCCTCTGTATATTGCCTGCACGCTTTTATAAGCTCTTTGAGTGGGTATTTCTTGTTTATCGGCATTATTGCACTTCTTCCCTTATCGGTGGGAGAATGGAGTGATATTGCCAGATTCGCCTGAGGAAAATCTTTCGCAAAACGATGTATCTGAGGTATTATACCACAGGTGGAAACGGTTATATTCCTCATACTCAATCCAAGTCCCTCAGGGTGATTAACTATCTTTATAAAAGATGCCAAATTCTCATAATTGTCAAAAGGTTCTCCGCTTCCCATCACAACTATATGATTTATCTTTTCTCCCGTATCCTTTTCAGCGGCAAGAAGCTGCTGAACGATTTCTCCCGGAGAAAGATTACGCACCAACCCCCTTAGTGTAGACGCACAGAACTTACATCCCATTCTGCATCCTGCCTGAGACGAAACGCATATGGTATTGCCGTATTTGTATTTCATAAATACACTCTCTACAGCATTGCCGTCTTCAAGAATGAAAAGATACTTTCTTGTACCGTCAACTGCGGATATTTGTACCTCAGCAGGTTTAAAAGAGCCTGTGAAAAACTCTTTATCAAGCTTTTTCCTTAGATTTAGGGGAACATTTTGCATTTCGTCAAAGTTTTCCACACCTTTACAGAGCCATGCAAATATCTGCCTGGCTCTGAATTTCGGTTCTCCCATTTTTAAGATGACTTCTTCTATTTCATTAAGCTGTAAATCTCTGATATTTTTCTTCATTATCAATCCACATCATGTCTTGCCAATATAGCGGCAGGAGTCTTTCTCATAGTTGTAAATACAGGTATCAGTCCCACAATCGAGTTAAACAGATACACCGTCAATATTGCACCGCCTATAACCACAGGATTGAGTGCAATCATTGAAGACAGATACGATATATTGCAGAGTTTTGACAGAATATATGTCATTATACCGATTCCCACCAGACTGCTTACTGTAGTTATGGCAAAAATCTCTCCAAGGAACATCTTGTATATATCGGTTTTTTTAACGCCTATTGCTCGGTAAATACCTATTTCCTTTATCCTTGACAGGAAAGAAGATCTTATCATAAGAAGAATCTCTACTAAAGAAACGGCAATCATCACAATTCCCAGTATAATGGTACTTCTTGTGCTTTTTCTCTGCTGAGTTATATACTCTTCCTTTTCCTTTTCGTATGCATTCTTCACATTTATATTCTGACTCTGAAAATATGACATGGCGCTTTCTTTGTCTGCCGGTGCCACATCGAAACTCTTAGCCCCTGTAATTAAAGCATACTTTATTGTATTTCCGTTTACAAGATAAATTTCTGAATTGTTTGGATTTTCATAGTAACCTACAACCTTAAGTTTCTGTCCGTTTACCTTAGTTTCTATCTGCTTGTTAAGAGGCATCTCGGAAGCTCTTGAATAAGGAACCAAAGTTTCATAGTCGTTTTCCGGCAATCGTCCTTTTTTAAGCGTGTATTCTTCTCCCCAGGTTTCATAATTTTGGAAAATCTTTTCAGAAGCGTTTTCTCCGCCTTCCATACCTCCGTCACTGTAACTGTTGTATATCATATCTGTAAACAATGTCGGTTCTGCATAAATCAAAGGCTCTGCCTTGTCTGTTATTCCTACTATTGTAAAGTCATTCATAGGTTTTAACGACAAAGGTTTTCCGATAAGCTGCTCAACAGAGTCTATTCCCACCTGTTTATTATCTCCTGAACTTAACATCCTATCGGCAGACATTTTATCTATAACCAATTCATAAGGATTTTCAGGCATTCTGCCCATAATGAGGTCTTTTTCATCTATGGTATTTATATCTGTCAAATCGCCTGTCAATATGCTGAATGCTCCGCCTGAAGTCTGATAATAGAAATTCAAATCAAAATACATGTTCACTGATGCAGACTTAGGAAACATATATTTAACTGATTCAACATTTTCGTATTCAAGATATTTTTCTACTGATATCTTTGGGATTTCTACTTCAAGGTAGTCCCTGTTGCTTCTCACAAAGTCTTTATCCTTAACATCAAGACTTGCATACATACTGCTCATAGCATAAGTGATGAATACTCCTGCCAGCAAAAATCCTGCAAATAACAGTTTTTTTATAAGAGGATATGACGCTATTTTTTTAAATCCCCTAAGCAGCGATGGGAAAAATCCTATTATCGAACTGTATTTTTCAGTCGTGTTCGGGTCTATAACCTTATCAAAATCAAATTTGTAACTTTCATAAAGCGATTTGTCCATCTCTTTATAATGATCGTCTACAAATTCAATAGCAGAGTTTTGGTCCACCACTTCAACTCGCATATCGGAATGTGATTTAATATAGATATTGCCGTTTTTAACAACTATATCCATGTCAAGAGAGTCTTCGCTGCTGCCGTAGAAATTAAGCTTCAGGGAATTCTCGGATAAGCTTTCTTTCTTTTCAAAATCCTTAAGATAAAATTTATTATCCAGTCTGTAATCTAAATTATCATCTGTATTATTCTCATAGTCGGCAATGACTTTTCCATCTTTGATTTCAATTATTCTTGAAGCATAGAATTTGGCAAGTTCTACTTCATGGGTTACAAGTACAACAAGCTTTTCTCTTGAAATTGCCTTTATTATGTTCATTATTTCTATACTGTTGGCACTGTCAAGATTTCCTGTAGGCTCATCAGCTATTATAATCTTAGGATTTTTAGCTATTGCCCTTGCTATTCCCACTCTCTGTCTTTCTCCGCCTGAGAGCATATCTGCCATTCTGTTTCTGTATCTATAGATTCCCAAGGTTTCAAGGATATAATTTATTCTTTTTTTGATTTCTTCTTCATCTTTTATTCCTATCATCCTCAGAACCATTGCCACATTTTCATAGACAGTCATATTGTCTAACAGTTTGTAGTCCTGAAATACATATCCTATATTAAGATTCCTTATTTCATCTATTTTAGAAGCGCTTTTTGCTGTAATCTTAACTCCGTCTACAAAGATGTCTCCGCTGTTTACCTTGTCAAGTCCCCCTATGGCGTTGAGCATTGTGGTCTTTCCGGAGCCTGAGGGGCCAAGCAGAGCTACCAGTCCTTTTGAACCAAGCTCCAAAGTCGTATCGTTGATGACATGTATCTGATTCTTCTTCCCTTTATTAAAATATTTATTTACTCCTTTTAACTTAATCATCCTCTACGCCTCCTCTCTGTATGTGTTCATTACTGAATCTTTAAAAAGCTTTCTCGCAAATCTGTGAGATATGAGATATGACATGGCAATGATAACAAGATATATCACTACATAGTTTATCGGCGTCAAGAATCCGGAAAGTTCTACTATAAATTTTTGTGTAATAACACCTGAGTAAACAAGCGCCATAAATATCATAAACGCTCCGTATGCCAATGTTGCTGTAATAAACAGTTCTATATCTAAAAGCTGTTTTGAAATCTTTCTTGATGCGCCAAGGGTTCTGAGAGTGGTATAATAGGCGTTTCTTGATTTCAGCACGATTCTTATTATGAAGTAGGATATGAAGAACAATGCCGCTATAAGAACTGCCATCATAAATGTCTTCATCATGGAAATCATTTCTACCATTCCGCCGTCTTTTACCAGCGAGTCTCTCATAGGAAGAGTCGTAAGTCCCATTCCCTCAAGCTCTGATACTGTTTTATCCAGCTCCTTAACATCTTTTACAAATACAGAACTCTGGAAGATTCCCTTATTAAGCAGATTATTGTAATCATTTTCATTTACATATATTATGCCGTTTTTATTTTCGTTAAAAGTTTCTCCTGTCAAATTCTTAAAGTTATTTTTATTATAAGTATTGGATATTTTAACAGTCATGGAATCACGGTTATAAATACTGTCGGCACTTATTACCAATTGCTTTCCTACTGCTTTGCCGTTTGAGGTATAATCATTTAAGGCGCTGCTTACATATGCCTCACCTGATGGTACATTTGCATTAGGCATTATTCTGAAGTTAGGGTCGCCGTCCATTGACTGGTAATATTGTCCCTCAAACAATGTCTTAATACTGTTTGCCCGAGCCGCCGACCGACTTCTCAAATCAGCAAGAATTTCTTCACCGACATAGTATCTGTTATTCATATACATGTCGTTTTCTTCGTTTATATAAATACCCACTACTTTCATAGGGCGGCTTGTATCTCTTTCTCCGCCATCAACAGTATAATCGTCTACATAAAAATCAGTATTAAGCACTTCTTCTAATGAATTGTTTAGATAATAATCATGCTTACTACCCTCAAGTATGATTTCATAAGGTGCGCTCGGCATTCTTCCTGCTGTAAGTTTTCCTTTAAAATCTTCTATTGAATAAAAATTACCGTAAAAGTAGAACCAATAGTCTTTGTCTGATATGGACATGGTGTAATCGATGAGAGTGTCGTCTTTAATAACCTTATCAACATTTCCCATAGCTTCTATCTTTTTAAATTCCTCATCCGTTATTACAGAGCGGTCTTGCTTGTTGATTACTATTCTGCTGTCTGAAGTGTCGTTAAAATAGTTGTTATATCCATACAGCGATTCTGCATATTCCATCTGTCTGAAAGATGAATATGTTCCTCCGACTGCAATGGAAATAAACAAAAATACTAAAAATATCAATATGAATTTTGCAGGTATATTAAACGCATTCCTTGCACCAAGCTTAAAACGGTTAGGAACAGTTATATCCGAATAATCCTTAACCGAGTTATCTTCCTCCACAGACGGCTCTTTGAGTTTTTTGTCCTCCAAAATCTTGCCGTCATGCATTTTGATAAGCCTTGTTGCGTATCTTTCTATCTGCTCCAGATTATGAGTTACAACAATTACGAGCTTATCTTTTGATATCTCGCTCAGCAATTTTATTACTTCTTCTGCTGATTTGCTGTCCAAATTACCTGTCGGCTCGTCTGCAACTATTATAGGTGTTTCCTTAGCTAAAGCTCTTGCAATAGCCACCCTCTGTTTCTGACCTCCGGAAAGCTTTGAGCACTTTGTGCTTGTAAATTCAGAAAGTCCAACCTTTTCTATAATGTCGCAGACTCTCTCCTTTATATCGTTGCTTTTCTCTCCGTTGAGCATCAGCGCCAATTCCACATTCTGATACACTGTATAGCTGTTTATCAAATTAAAATTTTGGAAAATGTTTCCGACATATTTTCTTCTGTACTCCTCAAAATCGGACTCATTATAATGGCTTGTTTCACGGCCGTCTATATACATCTCGCCCTCTTCGTATGTGTCCAAGCCCGAAAGTACATTGAGCAATGTTGATTTGCCGCTTCCCGATTCTCCCGTTATAACCACAAACTCTCCCATATCAAGTTCAAGGTTTACTCTGGAAAATCCACTGGCAATCACACCGTTGCTGTAATAAAATTTCGATACATTCTTTAGCTTAAGCATAACTAACCCCTTTTCTCTTATTGACGGTAACATCATATTTTCTCAAGGCTTTTATATACCCGGATCAAATCCAAAAACAGTGTACTACACATCTTAGTACACTGTCAATAATATAAGTAACTTTTTAAGTTTTGCTTAAGAATTTTGAAATATTTGTAATATTTTTTGTCTGACGATATTATAAGTATAAACCCGGCAATCCTATGCTTTAACCGGCTGCCGTTTCACTTATAAAATTCATTACCTTTTCCTTTGGAATTCTAAGAGCATATGCAATTTCCTCAAAAACTATATTCTCTGCATCCTTAAATACCCGCTCGTCGGCCGCATGAAGTTTTTTCCCGTTAGCCGCTTGTTCTTTTCTCCTTATATATAAATCTCTTACAAGTCTTATAAGGTCTCTGCTGTCCCCATATAATATTATATCTTTGAATGCAAGCTGCCGCTCTCTGTTGTTTTCTATCCAATTTGAGGCTGCACCGGAAGTCTCTGATATAACTTCCCTTATCTCTTTTTCTGTCAGAACCGCCCTCATCTTGCTTACGCTTTTTTCGTTATTTACGGGAACATAATTTACCGAGTTCCCCCTGTTAAGCTGTCTTAAAACATAATATTGAATTTTTTCTTTTCCGAATTTCTTTTCTGTAATCTCTTCTATCCTGCACAATCCCTCGGCTCCGAATACTACTACATCGCCAATCTCGTACATTTTCATCTTTCTCACTCTTTCTGCCGATACAATACTTTTATGTATATTATTATAGCACATTTTAGGACAAAAAGCATGGGGCATTTTGAAAAATTACCGGTTTTGTGACAAATTACCCATTGTCCGCCATATTGCCCCAACGATGAAAAACCGGCTGCCGTCAAAGCAACCGGTTTATATTTAGATTGTTTAAAATTATTTTTCGTCAGAATAGCTTGTTCTTACAAGGTTAATTCTGTTCTGGCTGTCGATTTCGGCAACCTTTACTTCTACCTTGTCTCCGATGTTCATCACATCTTCTACTTTTTCAACTCTTCCCTTAGCCATCTTGGAGATGTGCAGAAGACCTTCTTTGCCTGGCAGAACTTCTATGAAAGCACCGAAATTCATTATTCTCATTACAGTTCCTTCATATACTTCACCAACTTCTACTTCCTTGGTAAGAAGTTCTATTTCTCTGCGAGCTGCATCTGCACTTGCCTGATCAACACTGTATATGCTTATCAGACCCGGAGTGTCTTCGGATATGTCGATTTTTACACCGGTTTCATCAACTATTCTGTTGATGGTCTTTCCTCCCGGTCCTATTACGATTCTAACCTTATCAGGATCTATATTCATGGTAATTGCTCTTGGAGCGTATTTTGAAAGTTCAGGACGAGGAGCCTCGATTTCTTCAAGCATCTTGCCCATTATGTGCATTCTGCCGTCCTTTGCCTGCTTAAGAGCTTTTTCAAGGATATCTCTTGAAAGACCATGAACCTTGATATCCATCTGTATAGCTGTAACACCATCGGCTGTACCTGTTACCTTAAAGTCCATGTCTCCGAGGAAGTCTTCCATACCTTGGATATCGGAGAGTATGGCAAATTCAGATGTTCCGTCTTCTTTAACTCTTTCGATAAGACCCATTGCAATACCTGCAACAGGTTTCTTGATAGGAACGCCTGCGTCCATAAGAGCAAGGCATGAACCACATGTTGAACCCATTGAAGTAGAGCCGTTGGATGAAAGTACCTCAGATACTACCCTTATAGCATAAGGGAATTCTTCAACGCTTGGAAGAACCGGAACGAGAGCTCTTTCTGCCAATGCGCCGTGTCCTATTTCTCTTCTTCCGGGACTTCTTGAAGTCTTTGCCTCTCCCACGGAAAATCCGGGGAAGTTGTAATGATGCATATATCTTTTTTCAGTGTCTTCTGTGATTCCGTCTATGGTTTGAGATTCACTGGCAGGAGCCAATGTGCAGACTGAAAGAACCTGAGTCTGTCCTCTTTTGAAAAGTCCGCTTCCGTGAGTTCTTGGAAGCAGTGAAGATTCGCACCATATAGGTCTTATTTCTTCCGGTCTTCTGTTGTCAGGACGAATACCCTCGTCTAATATCATAGCTCTTACTGTTTCTTTGGTAATGCTGTACAGCACAGAATCTATGTCCTTTGCACCCTCCGGATATATTTCCGCAAAATGTTCTTTAGTTTCAAGTTCAACAGCATCCATGTTTTCAAGTCTTTCTATCTTGTCAGGAGTCTGTATAGCTTCTCTCATCTTAGGAGCAGCATAAGCTCTTACTGCTTCATCGATTTCTTCGAGAGGTTTGTAAAGTGTTACTTCCTGTTTAGGTCTTCCTACTTCCTTTACAACTTCCTCTATAAATTCAACAATCTTCTTGATTTCTTCATGAGCAAAAAGTATTGCATCCAGCATTTCCATTTCAGGAACTTCGTTGGCTCCTGCTTCAACCATCATAATGGCATCCTTGGTGCCGGAAACAGTCATATCCATATCTGAAGCTTCTCTCTGCTCCAAAGTAGGGTTTATAATAAGCTGACCGTCTACTCGTCCCACTTTTACCGAACCTGTCGGGCCGTCCCATGGAATATCCGAGGTTGCAAGAGCAACTGATGAACCTATCATTCCGCATATTTCAGGGGAACAGTCAGGGTCAACAGACATTACTGTAGCAACAACCACAACATCGTTGTAATATCCCTTAGGGAACAACGGGCGAATAGGTCTGTCTATTAGTCTTGAAGTAAGTATAGCGTGTTCGCTTGGTCTTCCTTCTCTTTTTATAAATCCTCCCGGTATTTTACCTACGGAGTACATTCTTTCTTCAAAATCTACTGAAAGTGGAAAGAAGTCGATATCCGGCTTTGGTTCTTTAGATGCACATGCTGTTACATTAACTACGGTATCACCGTATTTTACCATAACTTGTCCATTTGCCTGTTCGCAAACCTTGCCTATTTCCAGCTGAAGAAGTCTTCCTCCCACTGCTGTCTTAAATGTTCTGTAATCTTCAAATCTTGCCATAATTAACAACTACCTCCTGTTAATTCTTTTAATTTTCTTCTAACGGCTTTTGCGGCTACCCGACGGCTTCCGCTCTTTAAAATGATATAATTTAAGCGGGGATATGCTCCCCGCTTAGATTCAAGTCTTATGCAGCTTGCCTATTTTCTCAGTCCCAAACGAGCGATAAGTGTTCTGTATCTTTCAAGGTCTTTGTCCTTAAGATAGGCAAGAAGGTTTCTTCTCTGACCTACCATCTTAAGAAGTCCTCTTCTTGAATGGTGGTCCTTCTTGTGAACTTTCAGATGTTCATTAAGATCGTTTATTCTGTATGTCAGAACTGCAATCTGAACTTCAGGGGAACCTGTATCCCCCTCTTTGAGCTGATACTCTTTGATAATCTGCTGTTTCATTTCTTTAGTAATCATTTTACTTCTCCTTTTTCAATTCGCCTGCTGCCTTGTTAAACGCCGGAGTGTCGCAAAACAAAGCAATAGGTATTTATTCAACAATTTATATTAACATATCCCATATATTTTGTCTATCGTTTTTTCAACAATAAGCTGTATAAAAATTCTGACTTATTAAATGTGAAATTACAGTCCGTGGTATTTTTTTGCTTCTTCGCAATCTCTTGCTATCTGTGCCGAAAGTTCTTCTATGGAATTGAACTTCACCTCATCTCTTGTCATCTTCAAAAATTCCACTTTTATATGCTTACCGTAAAGTTCCTTATTGAAGTTGAATATATGAGTCTCCACATTCTTCTTATATGTTCCCACCGTAGGCTTTACTCCCACATTGGTCACGCTTGGGTATTTTTTTCCGTTATATATGCAATATGTTATATATACTCCGTTTGGAGGGGTTACCATATTCTCATCTATCATTATATTGGAAGTAGGAAACCCTATGCTTTTTCCAAGACGGTTACCTACTACAACCTCTCCGCCTATATCATAATTTCTCCCGAGATATTTGGCACATTCGTCTACTTCTCCGGATTTTATAAGGCTTCTTATAAGAGTTGAGCTTACAACCTCACCGTCTATGGTTACAGGTTCTATCACATTAACCTTAAATCCAATTCTTTTTCCTTCTTTTCTGAGCAGCGTCACATTTCCGCCTGCCTTATATCCGAATCTGTAATTAAATCCGCAAAAAACTTCGGCTGCCTTAAACTTTTCAACAAGCAGCTTTTCTATAAATTCTGTCGGAGCCATGGTCATTATCTTTTCATTAAACTCTATATTAAAAATATAATCTACTCCCATAGCTTCAATCAAAGCTTCTTTTTCTTCACTGTAAGCTATGTTTTTAAACTCTTTACCGCCTCCAATCATACTCTTTGGATGATTGGAAAATGTAAATACCGCACTTTTAATTCCAAGTTTTTGAGCTGTTTTTACGGCCTTTCCGATTAGAGCCTGATGTCCTTTATGCACACCGTCAAAGTTTCCCAAAGCCAATGTACACGGCTCGTTGTCTCTTATCTCATCTAATGTGTTAAATACTTTCAATATCCTCACCTCTTACAAGAACTTTATCTGCAACAAGTTTTTTGTATTTGTCGTTATAAAACGCCACTCCAAGGAAAATATTACCTCCCGATCGCCTTTGATAAACATTGTAGGCTTTTCTGTATTCGGGTCTTATTTCAATCTGCGGCAGCTTGTCTTTAAATTCAGGCTCTCTTTCTACTGTACATTCACTTAGCGGCAGGTGACGACCATCTGCAAAACTGCGTGCTGTCTTATCATCTACTGTTACTCTGCCAAAATGTACAAGGGGATAGTCTGCATTATGCATCATTTCTTCTGCTTCTTTTGCAGTCATACTGCAAAACTTATCAAGGTCTAACGCATCTTCTGTTCTGAAAACACCGCTTGCTGTTCTTTGAAGGGATGTCATAACCGCCCCGCACCCGATAGCAATACCCACATCCTGACATACAGTTCTTATATATGTGCCCTTGGAACATTCAATCTCAAACTCTACAGTCTTTTCGCTGCTGTTAAAATTAAGTATTTGAAGATTTCGGATGAAAACTTTTCTCGTCTTTACATCTACCTGTTTACCCTCTCTTGCATATTCATAAAGGCGACGCCCATTGACTCTGACGGCGCTGTACATCGGAGGTTTTTGCGTAATAAGTCCGCTAAAAGATGAAAAAGCCTCTCTTACGGCTTTCTCATCTATTCCATCTGTACTTTTTTCTTCTAAGACTTCTCCCCATATATCCTGCGTGTCGGTTACTTTTCCAAGCAACATGGTGCATCGATAGACCTTAAAATCAAGATCGAGATATTCTGTTATCCTTGCTGCCGTTCCCACACATACGGGAAGAACCCCCGTCGCCATCGGATCAAGAGTCCCTGTATGCCCGACTCTCTTTATACCTAAGACTTTTCTCACCTTATAAACTACATCGTGAGAGGTCATATCGGCAGGCTTGTTTATATTTAAAATTCCGTTTTTCATAATTCTGACTAAAGCTTTTCTATTGCGGCAAGCATCTCTTTTTCTACTTTATCTGCCGCATTTTCAAGGGTTTCTCTTATAGTACATCCTGCTGCTTTTAAGTGACCTCCGCCTCCTAAGGCTGATGCGATTTGGGAAACATCACCCTTTCGCTTAGCCCTGAGGCTAACTCTTATCAATTCAGGTTCATACTCTTTAAGGACTGCCGAATATTCAACTCCGGCTATAGAACGAAGTTCCTGAGCAAGTCCCTCACTCTCATCCATCAAAGCGCCTGTCTTGTCAAGCATATTGAGGCTCACCTTAACAATTGCACCTTTGCCTCCGCCTATTATTTTAAGAGTTTCCATAGCGGCACTTTTGAGACGAATTTTTTCAAGACGCACATTTTCATATATTTCCACACTGACCTTATTAAAGTCAGCTCCCCAGTCATAAAGTTCAGCTGTTATAAGATGGCTTTTTTTCTGAGTATTGGAATACTGAAAATCTCCTGTATCCGTAGTTATGGCTGCAAACACAGCCTCTGCAACTTCCTTGTCCGGTACGGCGTTCATTTCTTTCAAAAGTTCAAATACTATCTGCCCTGTTGCCGCTTCCCGGGAATCCACATAATTATAATCACAAAAGAGCTTTGTTGTCATATGGTGATCTATGCAGATTGTAGTTTTTCCCGATAAAAATTTCTCGGCTCTCTTTGGAAACCTGCTTACATCACCACAGTCAATGCACATGCAAACATCAGGATGTTGTATTTTTTCCATGTCTTTTGTACAGTACCCTTTATCTAAAAAAGTCAAATTGGCCGGTATTTCATCTTCTGTCAGTATCCAGGCTTCTTTGCCTTTAAGTCTCAGTGTTCTGCACAAAGCCGCACATGAGCCTATGGAATCTCCGTCAGGATTTACATGAGGAAAAAGCAAAACGCTTTCTGCCCCATGTAAAATATTTGCAATTTCTCTTAAAGAATTGTTCATAACCTACTGTTTTGGACCTTCGTCGCCCTCTTCCTCATCTTTCTGATAACTGTCAAAATCCATAGTACCAAGTATCTTGTCTATGTGTTCGCCGTACTCCATGGAATGATCCATTTTAAAAATCAACTGAGGAACTCTGCGCATACGAACCTGTCTTCCGATTTC
>CAJMLH010000003.1 GCA_905214195.1 uncultured bacterium | reverse complement strand
CCATTTTAAAAATCAACTGAGGAACTCTGCGCATACGAACCTGTCTTCCGATTTCCTTTTTCATCAGACCCGAAGCACTTGCAAGTCCTGCGAGTATTTCTTTTTCTGTCTGTTCTTTTTTTTCGGCATCACTGCTCATGTCAAGAACAGACACATAGCAGGTGGCATAGCTGCCGTCTGAGGTAACTTCCACACCTGATATGCTTATCATTGAGGAAAGTCTCGGATCTTTTATCTGATGAATAAGCATACTGCTTATTATTCTGCGAATTTCTTCACCAAGTCTTCCCTGTCTGTAACCTTTTCCCATAATTATCCTTTCCTTTGGTAAAGAAGAGGCTACTTTCTTTCAACCTCTACCATATGGAAGCATTCTATCACATCGCCGATTTTAATGTCGTTATAGTTTTCTATACCTATACCGCACTCATATCCCTGATTTACTTCTTTTGCATCGTCTTTAAATCTTCTCAGAGATGATATTTGGCCTTCATGAATTACTATGCCGTCTCTTACAAGACGAATTTCGGCATTTCTGATAACTTTTCCTTCCTGAACATAAGCTCCGGCAATTATTCCTACATTAGGAACCTTGAATGTTTCTCTTACTTCAACTTTACCCAGAACTTCTTCTTTATATTCAGGGTCAAGCATACCCTTCATAGCATCTTCTACATCGTTTAAAATATCATATATTACTCTGTAAAGTCTAATCTGAATATTCTCTCTGTCTGCAAATGTCTGAACAGCAGTTGTAGGTCTTACATTAAAGCCTATGATTACAGAGCCTGTAGTTCCTGCCAACATTACATCAGATTCAGTTACAGTACCTACTCCCGTATGGATTATCTTTACTCTTACATTTTCATTGTTAAGTTTTTCCAAAGAAGAAACGATTGCTCCGATTGAACCCTGTACATCGCCCTTGATTATCAGGTTGAGGTCTTTTACTTCGCCCTCCTGAATCTGGCTGAACAGCTGTTCCAATGTTGTGCTTGCATTTCTTGCAAGTATTTCTTCTCTGAGTTTTGCTTTTCTGTTTTCTGCGATTTCTCTTGCAATCTTATCTTCTTTAACTGCATGGAACTCATCGCCTGCTTCAGGAACATCAGTCAATCCCAGTATTTCAACTGCGGTAGCCGGTCCTGCCTTGCGGATGGTATCACCTTTGTGATTTGTCATCAGACGGATTCTTCCTGAGCAAGTTCCCGCAACTACACTCATTCCGCTCTTTAAGGTGCCGTTAGTAACAAGAAGTGTTGCAACAGGACCTTTATTCTTATCAAGTCTGGCTTCTATTACAGAACCCATAGCAAGACGGTTAGGATTTGCCTTAAGTTCAAGCACTTCAGCCTGAAGAAGTATCATTTCCAAAAGATTGATGATTCCCTCTCCGGTTTTTGCAGATACAGGAACAGAAATAACATCTCCACCCCAGTCTTCTACAAGAATACCATGTTCAGTCAAATCCTGCTTTACTCTGTCCGGATTTGCTCCCGGTTTATCTATCTTATTGATTGCAACTATGATAGGAACACCTGCCGCCTTGGCATGGCTTATTGATTCTATAGTCTGAGGTTTTACCGAGTCGTCAGCTGCAACCACAAGTACGGCTATATCTGTTATGTGGGCACCTCTTGCTCTCATTGCAGTAAATGCCTCGTGTCCCGGAGTGTCTAAGAATACTATCTTCTGACCGTTTATCATAACTTCTGAAGCTCCGATATGCTGAGTTATTCCGCCTGATTCGGAAGCTGTCACATTGGTCTTTCTGATTGCGTCAAGTAATGAAGTCTTACCATGGTCTACATGACCCATTACTGTTATGATAGGAGGTCTTGGCTTAAGGTCTTCTTCTTTGTCATCAAAAGACTCAATTCCTTCTTCTTCAATCTTTTCTTCCACTTTGGTAACTGCCACGCTGATACCAAGCTCGTCGGCAAGAATCAAAACAGTGTCCTCATCTATATTCTGGTTTATGTTTGCCATTATACCAAGTTTCATCAATGCCATTATAACCTGTGATGTGGAAACACCTGCCTGCTCACAAAAACCTGCTACAGTTATAGGAGTTGTGATTGCTATGGTTCCTGTAGGAAGTTCTTCCATAATTTCTTCTTCCTCTACAACTGCCGGCTTAGGTTTATTATGTTTCTTAGGTCTGGACTGTTTTTCCAAAGAACGCTCCTGAATCTTCTGCTTATTCTTCTTACCGCCTCCATCAAGTTTGGCAAACTTATTTCTTTCTTTATCTTGATGCTGCATCTTTTCTGCACGCTTCTGTGTACCTTTTCCATTAAGTTCGCTTCCTGCCGAAGGTCTGGAATCTTCCCTTCTCTGAGGGCGTGCCGGTCTATCTGAATCTCTTCTTTGCGGTCTTTGGTCATCTCTCCTCTGGTTGTGACCGCCTGAAGATTTCTGAGGTCTTTCTCCTCTTTGACCTCTCTCTCCTCTATCGGTTCTGTCACCTCTGCCGCCCTGAGTCTGGTTTCTGTCATTGCGGCGTCCTTGAGGCTTATCCTGATGACGCTTATCGTTTCTGTCAGTCCTGTCTGCTTTATCATTTCTATCAGATTGGGATCTTGACTGCTCATTGTTTCTGCCGGCCGCTTTATAAGCAGGTCTTTCTGCCTGCTCTCTCTTTGGCTGGGGATTTTTAATGCTTTCCGCCGGGGAAACATTTTCCTTGGTCACATCTGTCTTTATTTCCTTTGCTTCTTCTCTCGGAACATCATTATCAACCTTATTGTTCCTTTCTGCCACTTCTTTTGGAACGACAGGTTTTCCCATCGGCATCCTTCCTCTCGCTTCAAGTTCTTTATTGGCTACCGGCTTTCCCATCGGCGGTTTATGAGTAGTTTTTTCCTGTGATGACGCCTGTTGCGGTTTAGCCGTTTTTGTCTGAGTTCTAACCTGTGGTTTAACTGCCGCCTTGACAGTTACTCTTGGTTGTTCTTCCTGCTGGCCGTCAGTTTTCTTGGGCGTAGCCCTTACAATTTTTGTTTCTTTTTTGCTCTCTGTTGCCATTAGAACACCTCCTTCTAAGATTTTTTATAATCAATCTCTTCTAAAATCGCTTTTGTTATATTTTCGTCTGTTATTCCGAAGATTCCGCTGTCCGTCTTGCCTGTTATATGGGAAAGACTTTCTTTGCTTCCGTATATCCTGTAGGGTATATTTTTGCTTGTCGCCAGCTGAATCATTTTCTTGGCAGAATTCTCGGAAAGGTCTTCTGCTATTATAATCAGTTTGATTTTCCTTTTACCTGCCATGAATATGCATGTATTATATCCGTTTACAAGCAGTCTGCCTCTTGCAGCCAGCCCTAAATAATTAAAAACTTTATCATTCATCTGCTTTGCTTAATTCTTCTATCTGCCTTAAAAGTTCAGCTTTGTTTTCATCGCTGACAGTTACATTAAGATTTCTTTCAAAGGATTTTCTTTTAAAAGCCTTTTCCAGACATTTTATGTTATCCGCACATACATATATGCCCCTGCCGTTTGCCCTGCCACCGGGGTCTGCGGTTAATTTTCCTTCGCAGTTTACTATTCTTATAAGACAGTGCTTTTCTTTGGATTCCATGCAGCCTATGCACCTTCTCATAGGTACTTTGCGCTCTTTCAAATCAATCTCCTCCGTGATTTATTCTTCTGATTCTTCAGAAACTTCCGGCTGAGCATCTTCCTGTTTTATGAAGTCGTCATCCAATTCTACGATTTCATAATCGTCAGCATCGATTTCCGGCTCTTTCATTGCTTCATACTGAGTATGACTCTTTATATCTATCTTCCATCCGCTGACTCTGGCTGCAAGTCTTACATTTTGACCTTCTTTACCTATCGCCAGAGAAAGTTGATAGTCGGGAACCACTGCAACGGCTGATTTTTCACTTTCATCGGAAACTATTACAGCTTCAACCTTTGCCGGGCTCAGTACATTGGCTATAAGTTTTTTTGGATCTTCACTCCATGTTATTATGTCAATCTTTTCTCCATGAAGTTCGTCTACTATTGCCTGAACTCTCATTCCTCTTGTTCCGACGCATGCTCCAACAGGATCCACATCTTCATACTGAGTATAAACGGCCATCTTTGTTCTGGAACCGGCTTCTCTTGCAATTCCCTTTATCTCTACAGTTCCGTCTTCTATTTCAGGAACCTCCAGCTCAAAAAGTCTTTTTACCAGTCCGGGATGAGACCTTGAAAGAAATACTTGAGGGCCTTTGGTTGTTTTTTTAACATCCATTATATATACCTTAAGCCTGTCATTTACTTTATATCTTTCTCCCGGTACTTGTTCGTTTGAAGACAGGATACCTTCAGTTCTTCCGATATTTATAAACATCGTCTCGTTGCTTATTCGCTGAACCGTTCCTGTCACTATCTCTCCCTGTCTTGTGACATAGTCATCAAAGATCATTCCTCTTTCGGCTTCTCTTATTCTCTGAACTACAACCTGTTTGGCTGTCTGAGCCGCTATTCTGCCGAAATCTCTTGGAGTAACCTGATATTCAACTATATCCCCTGCCTGATATCTGTAATCTATCTCTCTGGCTTCCTCTACGGAAATCTGAGTAAGATCATCTTCAACCTCTTCTACTACATCCATTCTCATTAAAACGGCTATATCTCCGTTTTCTCTGTCTATATCAACTCTGACATTCTGCGATGTACCGTAATTTTTTTTATAGGCAGATACCAGAGCCGACTCTATGGCTTCTATGAGAACATCTTTTGAAATTTGACGCTCTTTTTCCAAATCTTCTATTGCCTGAATAAATTCCTTGTTCATTTTATCCCTCTTTTAACCTCCTTTAGAAAACTACGGCAAGGCGGGTTTTTGCCACCTGTTCCGCAGGGAATTTTAATTGGTTTTCTTTTTCATCATTTATTACTACATTTCCATCTATGAGACCTACAAGTATTCCGGAAAAGTTCTTTTTTCCGTCTGCCGCCTTATATAAGCTGACATCTACCTGCTGCCCCGCAAATCTGGCAAAGTCTTTTTCTTTATAGAGTATTCTGTCCATGCCGGGAGAGGACACTTCAAGATAATAATTCTGACTTATCGGATCTTCTTCATCAAGTCTTTTGCTCAGGAAACGACTGACGGCTTCGCAGTCATCCGTAGAAACATACCCGTCTTCGCTTTCTTTGTCTATATATACTCTCAAAAACCAGTCTTTTCCTTCTTTTACAAACTCGCTGTGATACAATTCAAGACTGTTTTCCGCAAGAAATTCCGACAGCATCTCTTCTATCAGCTCTGTAATTTTTTTCTTCGCCATTTTTTCTCCTTATCAAACTGAAAGAGTGGGTTTTGCCCACTCTTTTGTCATACCGTTTAGAAATTCAATCTTTATATAGATTACCATACTTTTAAGGATAATGCAAGTGTAATTATTGAAAATTCAATGGGATAAAGATTTCGACAAAATATTATCTTGCTCTTTATTTAAATTCATAGTAAAATAATTGTTAAGAATAAAACAGTAAGGAGAAAGTATTAAATGGAATTTATTTCAGGCATTATCAGCAGTATCAGCGGCTACTTGTACGGATACATACTCATAGCGCTCCTGATTGCTGCGGGACTTTATTTCTCATTCAGAACGAAATTCGTACAGCTTCGTCTGTTTGGAGAATCAATAAGAGTAATAAAAGAGCCTAAAAAAGATAAGGATTCTATATCCTCATTTCAGGCTCTGATGGTTTCCACAGCTTCAAGAGTCGGTACCGGAAACATAGTAGGAGTTACAGGGGCTATCATTGCCGGAGGTCCCGGCGCAGTATTCTGGATGTGGCTTATCGCTCTTCTTGGCGGAGCTTCCGCATTTGTTGAATCAACTCTTGCACAGATATACAAAAAGAGAGGAAAAGACGGTTCATACGGCGGACCTGCATATTACATCAAACAAGCACTCAAAGCACCGGCTCTCGGCGGTCTCTTTGCTATAATGCTCATTGTTACTTACATGGGCGGATTCAATGCATTAGCGTCTTTCAACCTCACAGACTTTGTAAAAGCCTATGTGCCTACAGAAAACGCTCCTATGATTATAGGTGCAGTTGTTGCGCTTCTTGCCGGAATAGTAATCTTCGGCGGAGGAAAGCGTATCTCAAAGGCAACTCAGGTCATGGTTCCTATCATGGCTTTGGCATATATAGCTGTTGCTCTCATAGTTATGCTGCTTAATATAGGCTCATTGCCTGCGGTAATAGGTTCAATATTCTCAGAGGCATTCAACTTCACTTCCGTTGCAGGAGGTATATTCGGAGCCACTATAATGAACGGTATTAAGAGAGGTCTTTATTCCAACGAAGCAGGTATAGGTTCTGCACCTAATGCTGCCGCAGCCGCAGATGTTTCTCACCCGGTAAAACAAGGACTGGTTCAGATGCTGTCTGTGTTTATCGATACTCTTTTGATATGTACTGCCACAGCTTTCATGATTCTATGCAGCGGTGTTGATCCTTCAGGATTTATTGATGAAGCAGGCAACACAATGAACGGAGCTTACATCCAGGCTTCTCTGAATGTTAACTTCGGTGCTTTCGGCGGATATTTCATTACAGCTGCCCTTGCACTGTTTGCATTTACAACTCTTGTAGGAAATTACTTCTATGCAGAAATGAACATAAGCTATGTTTACAAAAATGCACTTCAGAGCAAACCTTTCATGGTTGTATACAGACTGATTGCAGTTATCGTAATATTCTTAGGTGCTCAGTTCAGCGCAGGTCTTGCATGGGATACAGCTGATGTTCTTATGGGATTCATGGCTCTCATAAATGTACCTGTCTGCATAATATTAGGAAACACTGCTTTCAAAGCGCTTAAAGACTACACCGACAAGAGAAAAGCCGGCAAGCCTCTGGAATTCAAGGCTGCCGACATTGGTGTTGAAAATACCGATTACTGGAACTAAACCATAAACAAGTTATACTGGTAATTTCAATTCATATTTGAACACAAACAAAGAGGCAGACTTTGAAATAAGGAAAATCCCCCCATTCAAAGTCTGCCTCATATTTTAAAGCTTCATTTCTTTAAGAACCTGTCTGCAAACATATACATAGCTGTTTTTATCTACGCACTTGGTCCATCTTATAAGTCGCAATCTGCTTTCAAAAAGTTCTATGCAAGTCACACCATTTGGATGAACACACGAACCTGTATTTATATATTTTATTCTATCTGTATTTATAATTGTCGGTCTATGGGTATGTCCGGACATGATATTCCTGTTTTTTTTAGACGCCCACTTTATCAAGCGATTTTCTACGGTGCTGCGCTTGCCGTAATTACGAGCTGCGCTGGTGGGATCCTTAAACCCCGCAAGTTCCAGAGGTTTCCACAGATAGCGCACCATCCAGCGGGCAATATACCAAAACCGGTCGTTAAAAATATCGGCTTGATGTCCGTGGAGCAAATATATTTTTTCTTCGCCGCTGCCGGAATTTATTATAGCCGACTGCCAATATTGAATATACTTGTTGACCTTGGCTTTAGCCTTATCGTGATTTCCAAAAATCATGTAAAGTCTATCTTCTGCCAAAAATCGTCTTAAGGTTTCAAATATATCTTTGTGGACTTCATATATCTGCATAAAATCTCTGTTTTCCCACAGTTCATCTCCGTCACCTAACTCAACATATGCAAAACCCTTTTGCCAATAATAATCCAACGCTGCTTGATATATAATCTTATTATATAGAAAACTATCGTTCCATGTTCCTCTGCCACGATGACAATCACTGAAAAACACTATACCAGGATAGCTATCGGCATCGATTATGACGGCATTTTCAAATGCTTTATCTATTCTCTTTTCATAATAACCCATAAGCTATAATATGCTTATGGGTCGATATATGTTCCCAATCTACCAACACAAAGTTTTTATACAATATCCATTGTGTCTCTCAACGCAAAACAATGCATTCTTGTTTACATCCAGGATTTTCCAGATATACGGGACCTCTTTTGCTTCTTCGGCCGTGAGGTTTGAAACATCCATTGACGAAAAAAAAGGATTTTCAAGCAGCGAATCAAGCATTTTACTTTCTTCCTTGTAAACCTTGTCATTGCTTTTAAACGCATATACACCCTCTGCCTCATTCTCCGGACATTTCCCCGATAAGTATAAGTCCTGCCACATCTTAGGTATGGATTTATTCTCTTCCATCTTTATAAGCAGCCTCTCACCCAATTCATTGATACCCTGTACCTTATAAATATATATGTCTTCATTATCGGTTGTTTTGCTTATAAAGCAGGTTATTTTTTTAAAAACACAGCTTACGGCTTTATGTATTTTATCAAAATCACTTTTGCTAAATATCATATACTTGCATATATCGTTTTTATCGCCATACAGAGCAGAGTAAAAATGCATTGTGCAAGCATTCAGAAGAATTAGCGGATTTTCTTTAATACACATTTCTATTTTGCTAAAGGGGAGCTGAGTTTTTCCGTTACTTACACCTGAGTATTCGGGCATCAATAACATGTTGTTTATTTCATTCGACCATCTGTAGAGAGGGCAGTGATAAAAATTCTCCTTGTCGTTCCCCATCCGTAACATAATACATATCCTCCACACCTTCTACATAAAAATCTCTCCATTGAAAAATATAATTATCATCAAAATCTATATCTTCAGAAGCAATAGCATACTCAGTGCCTTCAGCTTTACTGAATTTAGTACCATATGAATACCATTCCGCAACTGTCATTTCTGCAAGAGTTGGATTAATCGGTCCTAATATATCTTTTTTTAAAATCATTTCACCGCTAACACTACGAATCTTATCATTGTTCGTTAATCTTATTACCCATTTAGCTTCAAGCTCATTTAAAAGATTTGACCACTTTAATGTAAAAGTTGCAGTACCCACAAGCTTTATCGCTCTTGTACTATGATTTTTTTCATATAAATCTACAATAATGGAATACCCATCATCTGTATATAAAACACTCTGATTTTCTGCATACAATTCTATTTCTGGCTTCGCTATGTTATTAAAATTGTCTTCATCAAAAGCAGTCAAAGTAGCTGATAAAACCAACACAATTGCAAGTGTTATGGTTGTAATAAGTTTAAAATGCTTTTTCATTTTTTCTTCTTTCCTATCTAAATTGAATATGCATATCATGCATAATCATAATGATAATGACAATGATAATTTAAGATTCAATTTTACTGAATTAAAAACATTAAATAAGTTTTAATTCTAAAACACGCTTTCATTATTTCACTACATTAGAATAGATTTTCATCTCTTCATATTCTTGTTATATTTTCATTAAAATCATCTTCTTATATACTATTTACTTAATACTTCTTATACACCCATCTTACCTGATTGTATATTTCTTGTCAATGGCTTTGTTCTTGTTCACATCCAATATTTCCCCGATATACCTAGCCTATTTTGCTTCTTCGGCCGTGAGGTTTGAAAAGAGCAAAAAAAAACGGAGGATATGAATTCTCATATCCTCCTGCAAATCATTTTATTTACGGTAAATGAAGCGAATTTTTTTCACCTTATATTATTTTACAATTGTGCAAACTGTATCTGAACCGCAGCCTGCTGCATTTCCTTCATCTGTATCAAGGTGAACTTCTTTTTCGTGACCTGAACCTGATCTTACAAGTACATTATCAAATACAAGGCCTCTTTCGCCCTCTATCTTGATGCTTACTACATCGCCGTTTTTAACGCCTGCTTCGGCAGCCTGCTGGTCGTTTAAGTGTACATGTCTTAATGCAACTATTACACCGTGATCCAGTTCAACTTCGCCGCAAGGTCCTACTAATTTACATCCCGGAGTTCCTTCAAGTTTTCCTGATTCTCTTACAGGAGCCTTGATTCCTATGGATCTTGCATCAGTCATTGCAAGCTCAATCTGAGTTTCTTTTCTTACAGGTCCCAAAACTCTGATTCCGGAAAGAGTCTTTTTAGGTCCTACGATGTCTACTTTCTCTTCACATGCAAACTGTCCCGGCTGAACCAGCGGTTTTGTCGGAGTCAGCTGGTGACCCTTACCGAAAAGAATTTCGACATGTTCTTCACTGAGGTGAAGATGTTTGTTTGAAATACCGATTTTTACTTCGTAAGCCATTTTATATGTATCTCCTTTTTATAAAAATTATTAACAGATTTTATTTCAGACTTTGAATAAATTTCAAATCCGTTATTTTCCGGTTAACCCTCTATATAACTTACATATGGAAGGTTTCTGTATTTCTGGTCATAATCAAGACCGTAACCGACAACAAACAGGTTATCTATTGAAAACCCCGTATAATCGGCCTTAACATCTGCAATTCGTCTTGAAGGCTTGTCCAAAAGCGTACATATTTTTATGCTCTTAGGCTGTCTTTGGGACAGATGCTCCTTAAGAGCCTTTAGAGTTATGCCGGTATCTACTATATCCTCTACGATTATGACATTTTTGCCTGTTATATCGCCCTCTAAATCCTTTTTGATCTTAACAGATCCGCTTGAAGTAGTTCCTGAACCGTAGCTTGAGGCCATTATAAAGTCTATTTCCATATCGTTTGGAATACTCTTCATCATGTCGGCCATCCATACTACCGCACCTCTCAAAGTACCAATCAGATAAATTTCTTCACCTTCATAATCTCTTGCGATTTGCTCTCCTATTTCTCTCGCTCTTTCTTCAATCTGCTCTCTTGTAAACAAGACTTTGCCGACTTTATCGCTCATTCTTTTCATCCTCCTGCTCTACAGTAAATTCTACGCCTTCTACTATATCTTTATTTTTAAATTCCTTTGAAGGATCTATTTCTTTTCCCTCGACCCAATACTCATCTAAAGTGTCTTTGAGATGCCATATTATCCAAATCCACAATACAATGTCGTCAAAGAATCCAAAAGGAAACAATACCGGTGGTATCAAGTCTACCGGAAGAAACAAATACACGATACCAAACACTATGAGCAGCTTTTTGCGCATGGGTACAGTCTTGTCCTTCATCATATACGAAACAGCTTTTATACGCCGGGACAGCATTCTGAAAGTTATGAATTGCATCTATTCCTCCAAAAGTTTTTCCATATGGGCAAGCAGTTCTTCCTGTCCTGTACGCTTAAGCGCCGATACAGGTATAACCGTATCCCCGGGTTCAAGTTTCAAAGTACGCCTTATAAGGGATATGCACTTTTGCATTTCATTTCTTGAAACTTTATCTGCTTTTGTAGCTACGACAATTCCGTCAAGACCATAATGCCTGAGATAATCATACATTTGAATGTCCTGAGCAGATGGGGCATGGCGTATATCCACAAGTTGTATTACTTTTTTCAGTCCGTTTCTCTTCTGAAAATATTCTTCCATCATAGGCCCCCAGTCCTTGCTCATAGACTTTGAAACCTTTGCATAACCATATCCGGGCAAATCAACAATTCTAAAACTGTTATTTATATTATAAAAGTTAATGGTTCTTGTCTTTCCCGGACTTCCTGAAACTCTTGCAAGACTCTTTCTGCCGGTAAGCAAGTTGAGCAGTGATGATTTACCCACATTGGAACGACCTGCAAAAGCTATTTCAGCCAATGTATCTTCCGGATACTGAGAGGCCTTAACGGCCACAGCTTCAATTTTAGCTTCTTTTATTATCATACTACAAACCTTTGCTTTCCGCCAGAGCATATTTAAGCGTATCTTTAGCTTTTTTCAATAAAACAAATTTTAATTGTTTTCTTACTGCCTGCGGTATATCATCAATATCCGCCTTGTTGTCCTCCGGCAAGAGTATAGTTTTTATCCCTGCCCTGTGAGCTGCCAAAACTTTTTCTTTGATTCCTCCCACAGGAAGAACCTTTCCTCTGAGAGTTATCTCTCCTGTCATCGCCACATCTTTCTTTACAGGAATTCCGGTCAATGCCGAAATTACAGATGTAAACATCGTAACACCTGCTGACGGGCCGTCCTTTGGTACTGCTCCCTCAGGAACATGCACATGCAAATCATACTTCTTGTAAAAGTCTTCTTCGATATTACATTCTGCCGCAATGGATCTGATATAGGTTATGGCTGTGCGAGCGGATTCTTGCATCACATCTCCAAGCTGTCCCGTAAGTTCTATTTTGCCTGTGCCCGGTACTAAAGCAGTCTCTATAAACAGAGTATCTCCTCCGACCTGAGTCCATGCCATACCGGTAGTAACTCCGATTTCACTCTCATTCTCCACTGTATCATATCTGAATCTGTGTTTACCAAGATAGTTTTCAAGGGAAGCAGGCGTAATTCTATATGATTGAGCTTTCTTTGCAACTATTTTGCGTGCTACCTTACGGCATAAGCTTCCTATCTCTCTCTCGAGATTTCTCACACCCGATTCTCTTGTGTAGTAATTTATCAAATCACGCAAAGCCTTTTCACTGATAGCAAAATTTTTCTTTTTCAGTCCATGCGCTTTCATCTGCTTAGGAACAAGATATTTTTGAGCTATCTTTACCTTTTCTTCCTCTGTATAACCGGATAATTCTATTACTTCCATTCTGTCAAGCAGAGGTCTTGGTATAGTCTCAGTCGTATTAGCCGTAGTTATAAACATGACTTTGGATAAATCAAATGGAACTTCAAGGAAATGATCAGTAAATTCCTTGTTTTGCTCAGGGTCTAAGACTTCAAGCAACGCCGATGCAGGGTCCCCCTTAAAGTCTGAGCCTATTTTATCAACTTCGTCAAACAGGAAAACAGGGTTGTTTGTTCCTGCGTCTCTCATAGCATTGATAACTCTTCCCGGAATAGCTCCTATATAAGTTCTTCTGTGACCTCTGATTTCGGCTTCATCACGAACTCCGCCAAGAGCCATTCTGACAAATTCTCTGCCTGTGGCTCTTGCTATGGATTTGGCAATAGATGTCTTACCTACGCCCGGAGGCCCTACAAGACATATTATAGGTCCCTTTATGGCTTTTGAAAGATGTATCACGGCAAGATATTCCAATATTCTGTCCTTTACCTTACCAAGTCCGTAATGGTCTTCATTAAGAATCTTCTCAGCCTTGTTTATATCGGATATTATTCTCGATGATTTGTTCCATGGGAGAGAAAGAACAGTTTCCACATAATTTCTTACTACTCCGCTTTCCGCTGATGCCGGCGACATCTTTGTAAATTTATCTATTTCTTTACTTATTTTCTCTTCGATTTTAGCCTCAAGCTTAAGTTCTTTAAGCTTCTGCATCCATTCATCCGCTTCTGCTACAGCATCTTCACCGAATCCCAGCTCGCTTTGAATGGCTTTCATTTGTTCTCTGAGATAATATTCTTTCTGATTCTGTTTTACATTTTCTTCTACTTGGATGTTTAATTTCCGTTCAAGATTCAATATCTGATTTTCTTCAAAAATCAAGCTGCTGAGCAAAATCATTCTTTCCTTCACATCTGCGGTTTCAAGAAGTTTTTGCTTTTTTGCAACATCTATATTAAGCTGTATCGCTATGGTATCTGTCAGCATATCGGCATTATCCATTATCACTGACAAATCATAAAGATCCGCCTTAAAGTTAGGCTTAAGGCTTTTGTATTCTTCAAAATTATTAAGCATAACTCTTATCATAGCCTGAGTCTCTGTTTCTTCGGCAGGATAATCTATGCTCTTGATTTCTTCCACATCCACCGTTATATAAGGATCCTCAGATACGACTTCTTTTATGCATGCACGATAAAGTCCCTCTACAAGAACCCTTACCGTATCTCCCTGTATTTTCAGCATCTGCTTTATCTTTATAACAGTGCCTACTTTATAATAATCTTCCCGGGTGGGAATCAGTATATTTTCATCTTTCTGGGAAGAGACAAATAAGATTTTATCATTATTCATAGCTGCTTCAAGCGCTTTGATAGACTTTTCTCTGCCAACATCAAAATGAAGCACGGTATTCGGAAAAATCAATAAGCCTCTCAGAGGTATGCACGGCATTACTATGCGTTCTTCCATGTTCATTATCTTTCCCCTTTCCGACATCCGTCTTATAACCTACGCATATGGTCATAAGCAAATGTTATATTTAAAAATCAAGGCGACCGAAGTCGCCTTTATTATGAAGCGTTTGCTTCTTGGTCTTTTAATTGACTGTTTTTCTTTAAAACAAGCTCAGGCTGTTTTTTCAGCTCGATAGTCTCCTTAGTAACTATACATTTTTCTATATCGTCTCTTGATGGTATCTCATACATAATTTCCGTCATAATAGACTCCAATATGCCTCTCAGACCTCTTGCTCCGGTCTTTCTTTCAAGAGCCTGCTTTGCAACAGCACCTACAGCATCGTCATCCATTTCCAGCTCCACTCCGTCAAGGGCAAAGAGCTTTTTATACTGTTTAAGCAGTGCGTTCTTAGGTTCTTTGATTATCCTTACAAGAGCTTCCGCCGACAGTTCCTCAAGGGTAACGATTACCGGTAGACGACCTATAAATTCCGGGATAAGACCGAATTTAAGAAGATCTTCCGGCTGTATCTTTGAAATTATCTGTTTATCATCATCTTTTTCAATTCTTATATCGGAATTGAATCCTATAACTTTGCTGCCCATACGGCGTTTGATTATCTTTTCAAGACCGTCGAAAGCTCCTCCGCATATAAACAGTACATTGGTCGTGTCAAACTGTATAAACTCCTGATGGGGATGTTTTCTTCCGCCTTGAGGCGGCACATTGGCAACAGTTCCCTCAAGTATCTTAAGAAGTGCCTGCTGCACACCCTCACCGCTCACATCTCTTGTAATTGACGGGTTTTCGGATTTTCTGGCAATCTTATCGATTTCATCTACATAGATTATGCCTTTTTGGGCCTTCTCCACATCGTAATCTGCTGCCTGAAGAAGTTTAAGGAGTATGTTCTCAACATCTTCTCCTACATAGCCAGCCTCGGTCAAAGCCGTAGCATCGGCTATGGCAAACGGAACATCCAGTAATCTGGCAAGAGTCTGTGCCAGCAAAGTTTTGCCGGAGCCTGTAGGCCCAATCATAACAATATTGCTCTTTTGCAGTTCTACATCATCATCGGCTGCAGTCTTATCGTTTATTCTCTTATAGTGATTATAAACTGCCACCGCCAGAGCCTTTTTGGCACTGTCCTGTTCTATTACATATTCAGACAAAATATCAACTATTTCCTTAGGCTTTGGAAGTTTATATGTTTTTTCTCCGCCGTCAGGCATTTTTTCACTGTGGATTTCGTCATTTATTATGTCAAGACAATAGTGTACACAGTCTTCGCAGATGTACACTCCCGGACCTGCCACCAGCTTTGTTACCTGGTTCTGAGGTTTGCCGCAAAACGAGCATCTGAGCTGTTTATTTTCGTCATATTTGCTCATTAAAGTTCCCCCTATTACACTATCTGTATGTTATCACCTTATCTATGAGTCCGTAACTGCAAGCTTCTTCGGCACTCATAAAGTTATCTCTGTCCGTGTCCTGCTCAACCTTTTCAAAAGGCTGTCCGGAGTTTTCGGACATGATTTTGTTCAGCTTTTCTCTGGTCTTAAGTATCCAGTCCGCATGAATTTTTATATCTTCTGCCTGACCTTTTACCCCTCCCAAAGGCTGATGAATCATAATTTCCGCATTGGGAAGCGCCATTCTCTTGCCCTTTGTTCCGGATGAAAGCAAGAATGCCCCCATACTTGCCGCAAGACCTACACAGATAGTAGATACATCGGGTTTGATATACTTCATAGTATCATAAATAGCCATTCCTGCTGTAACAGAGCCTCCCGGACTGTTTATATATATGCATATGTCCTTTTCCGGATCCTCAGATTCGAGGAACAAAAGCTGTGCAACCACAACACTTGCCACATGATCGTCTATCTCTTCTCCCAGAAATATTATTCTGTCCTTGAGAAGTCTGGAATATATGTCATATGATCGCTCTCCTCCGGAAGTCTGTTCAATTACATACGGTACTAAAGCCATTCGTTATACCCCCTTTTTGACAGGCAATTATTTAATAACAGCATTATCATATATGAACTGTATTGCCTTCTTTACTTTCAAATCTTTTTCAAGGAATGTGAGGTTTTCTACACCTATCATTTCTTTAATCTTGTCGGCAGTAGTCTGGTACTGGATAGCCATTACTTTGATTTCTTCTTCCATTTCATCCTCTGTAACTTCTATCTTTTCTGCCTCTACTATGCCCATCAGTATCATTCTTGTTTTAACCTGTCTTTCAGCATCAGGTTTAAGTTCGTCTCTGAATTCTGCTATATCTTTTCCAACAAATTCAAGATACTGTCCTAAAGACATTCCCTGATAACGAAGCTGCTGGTCAAGTTCCTGCGCCATTCTGTCCATTTCGTCCTGAACCATTACAATAGGAACTTCTACATCATTAGCTTCTACGACTTTTCCCAAAGCTGCATCCTGCATCTTTGTTTCTGCACCTGCTTTTGCATACTTTTCTAGTCTTTCCTGAGTAGCATTTTTTAATTCTTCTAAAGTATCAAATTCACTTACATCTTTTGCAAATTCATCATCAAGTTCAGGAAGCTGTTCTTCTTTTACTTCGTGAACTAAGCAATGGAATACTGCTTCTTTGCCTGCCAGGTCTTCTGCATGGTACTCTTCCGGGAAAGTTACTACTACATCTTTCTTTTCACCCGGAGTTACTCCTACAAGCTGTTCTTCAAATCCAGGAATAAACATTCCGGATCCTAATTTCAGCTCCTGATTTTCGGCTGTACCGCCCTCAAACTGCTCTTCTCCTACGAATCCTGAGTAGTCAAGAAGCACAGTATCGCCCTCTTTTGCTGCTCTTTCAACAACTACTACTCTTGCATTTCGTTTCTGTAAAGCTTCTATTTCCTTATCTACATCTTCAGGCTTAACTTCGTTTACTACTCTTTCTATTTCAACGCCTTTGTAATCCTTAACTTCTACGATAGGATAACAAGGAACTGTAATAGTTGCTGTAAAGCCTTCTCCCTTTGCGATTTTGCTGAATTCGGCAGCAGGGCTGTCTATGACTTCAAGTTCCAGTTCTGTCAAAGCCTTTACATAATTTTCATTAAAAAGCTCGTCTATAGCTTCTTCAAAGAAAATACCTTCGCCGTAACGCTTTTCTATTATGCTTCTTGGCGCTTTGCCTTTTCTGAAACCGTCAACCTGGAACTGGTCTTTAGTTCTCTGATATGCCTTTACCTGAGCATTTTCAAATTCTTCTGCTGTAAATTCCATTGTAAATTTAACATCGTTCTTTTCTCTTGAAATAAATGTTGCTTTCATTGAATTCCATCCTCCTAAATTCCGTAAGACGCACGGACAATTGCATAATATTATAACTCGAAATCAACTCAAAGTAAAGTATATCGCCAGGCAATTTTTGTTTTTTTGCAGTTATTTTTGTGTTTTTTAGCTGATTTATCGAAAATACGGTCAAAGTTTACTCAAATAAGCCTTTTGATTGCAAAATTTTATTAATTTTTATAAAAAAATACAGAAAAAGATGTTTACAAGCGCATAAAAAAGAAGTACCACACCTCTTTTGGAATGATACCTCTCAAAGATTACTTTATAAGTTCTTTTATATTAACCGTCCCTTCGGCAATTACTGCTGTAGGTCCCGTTAAGTAAAGTCCTTCGTCGGATACTGTTATAAACAATTCCCCTCCCGGCACATTGACTCTGACATAATCACCACTTACAGCCTTTTGAGCCGTAAGCACATATACCACCGCTCCCGAGCCGGTTCCGCATGCAAGAGTAAAGTCTTCAACGCCTCTTTCATATGTCAGAACAGCCACATTGTCATTATCTATAACATCGTAAAAATTCACATTGGCACCCTTTGGAAAGCCCTCGTAATGACGCATGGCCTTACCCATCGCTCTGACTTCTTCTTTATCTTTTGCAGTAAGCCCCGGTATTTCCACTACTGCATGAGGTATACCGGGCTCACCTAATTCTACATATGTACATTCTATTCTCTTGCCCAAAATGCTGACGCTTCTTTTTTTCATAGATGTAACATCATTCAATCTGACTCTGTAAAGATTTTCTGTTTCTCTGTAGCCTTTAACCATGCCTGCTATAGTCTCTATGTTCTGTACCTTTCCGGCAAGTCCGTGTTCATATCCATATCTTGCTATGCACCTTGCACCGTTTCCGCACATCTCTCCAAAGCTTCCGTCGGCATTGTAAAATCTCATCTTGTAATCGCCTCCGTATTCAGGAGAATCAACTACCATAAGTCCGTCAGCTCCTATGGAAAATCTTCTGTGGCACAGTTTTTCCGCAAGTTCACCTAATTTACATTCAGGTATTCGTTCTTCAATATTGTTTATTATTATAAAATCATTTCCAGCGCCGTGCATTTTTACAAAATCCATATTAAAACCTCTCTTTTTATTTGTAACCAAGAAAACCGTCGTCTACCGGAATGGTTACGGCATTGATTCCGTCTGCTGCTTCAGAAGCAAGAAATAATGCGGTTTCTCCGATGGCAGATGGAGGAAGCGGTTTTTTTCGCATTCCCTTTGAATAAAGTTCCTCAAAGGTTCCTCTTTCTCTGTCTATATCAAGCATAGGCGTATCTATAACTCCCGGAGCTATGCCGACTACTCTGATATTATAATTTGCAAGTTCAAATGCCGCTGCCTTAGTCATCATTTCAACTGCTCCCTTACTTGCATTATACCCTATTATGTTGCCGCTTGCCACTCTTCCGTATATACTTCCCATATTTATTATGACGCCGCTGATGCCCTTGTCAACCATCATTCGGGCTCCTCTCTGCATACACATAAATGTTCCGTATTGATTCACCTTTACAGCTCTGTCATACTCTTCATATGAAGTTTCAAGGAAAGGATGGCTTGGGGCAATTCCCGCATTGTTTACGACAACATCCACCCTGCCGAATCTTTCTTCCACAGCACTGAAAATTGCTTCTACATCTTCCTTTTTTGCAACATCGCCTACCAAAGATAAAATTCTTTCAGAGTCAAAATCCTTTGCAAACTCAGCAGCGGCTTCTTCAATTTTCTCTTTTCTTCTGCCTACAATAACCACATCATATCCGCCTTTAAGAAAACTTAAAGCACAAGCCTTTCCTATGCCTGTCCCACCGCCTGTAACTAATGCTACTTTTCTCTCATTCATATATATGTTCTCCTAAATATTTATCGTACAAAGTTAGTCCAAATTTCTTTTTGTAATGATTCAGGTTCTATTCCTGCCTTTTTGCCGGCATCTATGCATTTTACCATCCATGCAAGGTTCCTTGCTACAGTTGAAAGGGTAAACAATCCCTCTTCATCTTCTTTGAGCTGAGATGGGTTCACATGGGCATGAGCTATAGGCCAATAATCTCCGCTCACTACAGGCATCTGATTATATGTAGGATACTTCAGCATCGTATCGAATGTAGATGTGCATCCGCCACGCCTTGCAACTACGGCTATGGCAGCAGGCTTGTATTTCATATCTTCACTGCCTACATAAAACAGCCTGTCAAGGAAAGAAACCATATCTCCTGTTGGAGATGCAAAGTGTACAGGAGTTCCGAATACAAATCCGTCAGCTTCTCTAAGCAGTTCTGCTGCTTCATTTACACAATCATTCTGAACACATCTGCCTGTTTTGCTGCATCCGCCACAGCCCATACAACCACCTTTGATTTTTTTACCAACTTGAAAAATCTCGGTGTCCAAACCTCTTTCTTCCAGTACCGACGCCATATGTTCCAATGCCGCATTGGTGCATCCTTTTTTGTTTGGACTGCCATTAAAAAGCAATATCTTCATCTGTCTATCCTCCGATGTGTTTATTATCATACTCTTAACATACCATATACCGGGGTCGTTAGCAATATTTGATTTATGTATACTTTATGACAAAAAAGGATTCCCTGTGAATAAATTCGGGAATCCTTTTACCTTATGTTCTAAATATCTTCTTTATTTATTTTATTTTTCATTATGTACAGATAACACAAGAAAAGCACCATACCTGTTATTATCCATGTAACAGGATAGGAAATATAAACAGTCGTAACGGTGTGAAGTTTGGGAACTTGAAAAACAGTAAGTATCCATACGATTCTCATGGCACATACACCAATCAAAGAAACTATCATCGGAGCTATAGAATATCCAAGACCTCTTAAAACTCCCACAAGAGTATCCATTATACCGCACAATGCATAAGTGGTGCTTATTACTGCAAGTCGTTTTATCCCCTCTTCGATTACCATATCGCTGGAAGAGTATATCCCCAGAAGCTGGTGTCCAAACAAAAATGCCAGATTACCCAGAATCAGTCCTGTTATGGTAACACACATTACCGACTTTACCATTATCGGCTTTATACGCTCATACTTACCTGCACCGATATTCTGACTTGTAAAGGATATTGCCGCCTGATAAAATGCGTTCATTGCAAAGTACACAAACCCCTCTATATTTGCAGCAGCTGCGCTTCCTGCCATTGTAACATCGCCGAAGGTGTTTATAGAAGATTGTATTATTACATTGGACAATGAAAACAGAACTCCTTGAAAACCGGCAGGAAGTCCGATTTTTATTATATTTATAAGGATTTCTTTATGAAGCTTAAGTCTTTTTAATGTAAGCTTCATTCCATTGCTTTCTTTACAAAGACATCTTATAACAAGTACTGCCGACAAGCACTGTGACAAAGCTGTTGCCGAAGCTACGCCTGCAACATCCATCCTTAGAACTATTACGAAAAACAGGTTGAGGCATACATTTAATATTCCTGATATTACAAGAAATTTAAGAGGCCGGCGAGTATCGCCTTTGGCTCTTAAGATTGCACTTCCGAAATTATATATCATCATGGCAGGCATTCCGATAAAATATATTCTCAGATAAATTGCAGACAGTCCCAAAACGCTGTCAGGCGCCTCCATCAAATGAAGAATGGGCTTTGCAAAGATTATTCCTATAATTGCAAGAATAACTCCGCTGACTATGCTTAGAGCCACTGAGGTATGTACTGTATCGCTCAGCTGGGCTTCTTTTTTTGCACCGAAATATCTTGCCGTAAGAACATTGCCTCCTATGGACAATCCTATAAACAGATTAGACAAAAGCAATACCAATGATGATGTGGAGCCTACAGCGGCAAGAGAGTTATCACCTGCAAAGCGACCTACAACTATTATATCTGCCGCATTAAAAAGCAACTGCAAAACTCCCGAACAAATCAAAGGGAATGCAAACAAAAGCAGCTTTTTAAGTACCGGCCCGTTACACATATCTATTTCATGTTTCTTCTTCAATTCGACTGACTGTTCTTTCTCGTCTTTCATCTATACCTCCTGTTTTTTTTATATATCCAACAAAAACACCCGAAGGTCTCCCCTCGGATGTTTAACATGAATATTATAGCATAATCTTAACGCAAATCAAGACAATTTTGATACAAATTATAGGTGATTTCATTAAAACTTACCAATATTATCTGAATATAATAATCTTCGTTCTCATTCATCCATTTTTTAATAGCTTCCATGGATATATGAGCCGCCTCTTCAGGCGGATAACCGTATACTCCTGTTGAAATGGCAGGAAAAGCTATACTGTGAACATCTTTTTCCCTTGCTGTATTAAGAGAATTTATATAGCAGTTTGCCAAATCAGTCTTGTCATCAGGTTTGCCGCTATATATGGGGCCGACTGTATGAATAACATATTTTGCTTTTAGGTTATATCCCTTTGTTATCTTTGCTTCTCCCGTATTACAGCCTCCGAGAGACCTACATTCTTCGAGAAGCTTTGGACCTGCCGCTTTGTGTATAGCTCCGTCTACACCTCCTCCGCCAAGCAGAGAATGGTTTGCCGCATTTACTATGGCATCACATTCAAGAGTTGTAATGTCTCCTCTATATAACAATATTTTTCCCATGTTCCACCTCTCACAAAATTGTTACAAAAAAGCGGGGCCGTTTACAAGACGGCTCCGCTGCGGTTTTAATCTGTATAATTGTCAAAGTAACCCTGAATATAGATAAAAGGTGTTCCCTTATCTCCCGAACCGGAAGTCAGGTCACATAATGAACCCAGCAAATCCGTAAGTCTTCTTGGAGTAGTACCCTCTGTAACCATCTTGCCTACAAGGTTGGCTTCCTTTTCTTTTATGGCAGCCTGTATCGCCGACTTGAGTTCTTCACCTCTGAGGTCTGCAAAATCGTTGTCGGCAAGGTATTTTAGCTTAACTTCATTTGGCTGTCCCACAAGGCCGGAAGTGAATCCCGGTGAAACAACAGGATCTGCCAGTTCCCATATCTTTCCTACAGGGTCTTTGAAAGCTCCGTCTCCGTAAACCATAACTTCCACAGTTTTTCCTGTTCTGTTTCTTATTTCTTCCTGAACAGAATTTACAAATTCCCGGCAATTTACAGGGAACAGTTTTATGCTGTCCTCTGTTGCCTTGTTTGAGCCTAAAATTCCATATTCAGGATTATATCCGGATCCGTCTACCGACTCGTTAAGCAGTTCATCCATGCCAAGTACAGTCTTTGCCCCTGCATTCTTTATCAGTCTCTTTGTGCGAGCACGAGTATGAATGTCGGCACATATTACATTCTCTGCATAATCGACTATACTGCGAGGATTGTTGGCAAATATTATCTCAGCCTCTGCACCTTCTTCTTTGATTATATCCTTATAGTAGTTTACATAATCTATATCAGTAAAAGTGTGGTGAGATTTGCCGAAAATATTTTCAAACTCTTCCTGAGTCAGCACATCCCTATAAGGGTCAATGCCTTTTTCATCAAGCAGGTCGAGTTCAAGGAGATGATTTCCCACCTCATCGCTCGGATAGCTGAGCATCAATACTACTTTTTTGGCGCCCTTAGCAATACCTCTGAGGCAGATTGCAAATCTGTTTCTGCTTAATATAGGGAACACAACGCCTACAGTTTCTCCGCCAAGCTTGTTTCTGACATCTTTGGCGAGTTGGTCTGTAGTAGCATAATTAGCCTGAGAGCGAGCCAGAATGGACTCTGTAACAGCAAGCACATCCTTGTTGCCGATTTCAAAGTCTCCATTATCAATGCATCCCATCAGAGTGTCCACGACTATAGTCTTAAGGTCATCTCCTTCTTTGATGATAGGAGCTCTCAGACCCCTTGATATAGTGCCGATTCTTCTTTCCATTTATAATCATCTCCCTTATGATAAAATCATTTTTATGCGATTTCAAAAAATACTCTTTATTATAATCCCCACAAAAATATCTGTCAAGGCTATTTGAAGTATTTTACCGCTGATTCAAACATTTTCATGTCAAAACGACCCGGAACATTCTTATACAGTCCGTTTCCGATTCTTTCTGAGTGTCCCATCTTTCCCAGAACTCTTCCGTCAGGAGAAACGATACCTTCAACCGCCCAATCTGAACCGTTAGGATTGAATTGTATATCCGAAGCAGCGTTGCCACTCATATCAACATACTGAGTTATGATGCGTCCGTCGGAAGCCATCTGCTTTAGAAGTTCAGGTGAAGCCATGAATCTTCCTTCTCCATGAGAAATAGGGACTGTATAAATATCGCCTACTTCTGTAGCTGCCAGCCATGGAGAGTTGTTGGATGCTATTCTTATCTGTACTAACTTTGACTGGTGACGGCCAATCTTGTTATAAGTAAGAGTAGGGAATGTCTCATCTGTATCCATTATCTTTCCGAAAGGAACAAGACCAAGTTTGATAAGTGCCTGGAAACCGTTACATATTCCTGCCATCAAACCGTCTCTTTCCTCAAGCAGCTCAGTAACTGCTTCTTTTATTTCCTGATTTCTGAAAAAGGCTGTTATAAACTTACCTGATCCGTCAGGTTCATCTCCGCCGGAGAATCCTCCCGGAATAAATATCATCTGGCTTTGACGCACTTTTGATGCAAATGTCTCTACAGAGTGTGCTACATCTGATGATGTCAGATTGTTTATAACAAATATTTCAGGGTCTGCTCCTGCCTTGTCAAAAGCCTTGGCAGTATCGTATTCACAGTTTGTACCCGGGAATACAGGAATAAGTGCCTTTGGCTTTGCAACCTTAACAGCTGCCGAAAATTTCTTATCTGCGACAAAGGAAATGTTAGCCGGCGCTTCCTCGTCAGTCTTTATATTGCAAGGATATACACTTTCAAGCTTATCTTCATAAATTCCGAAAAGTTCAGCAAAGCTCAGTCTGTCGTTTCCATAAGCTATGGAGTCGTCATCTGTTGTACGGCCTATAAGTATTCCGTCAGCCTCACCTTCGACTTCGGCTACGAAAGCACCATAATTGTATTTAAACATATCTTCCACAGAAATGTCTTTATTATACTCAAAGCCTATATTATTTCCCATGGTCATCTTGAGTATTGCCTCGGCAATACCGCCCATTCCCGGAGTATAGCAAGCTTTTATCTTGCCCTCACGCATCAGCTTCGTAACCTTACCGTAAAGTTCTTTGAGAGAACCGCCAAGAGGCAGTCCGTTGTCTCCGCACTCAGGCTTCATAAGGTATACATTGTTTCCTGCCTTTTTAAATTCAGGAGAAAGAATATTATCAGTGGTGTCTGTAGTAACTGCAAAAGATACCAATGTAGGAGGCACATGTATGTCCTCAAATGTTCCGCTCATCGAATCTTTTCCGCCTATTGAGCCCACTTCAAGAGCCATCTGTGCATCGAAAGCTCCCAGAAGTGCTGCGAAAGGCTGTCCCCATTTTTCAGGGTCATGTCCGAGTTTTTCAAAATATTCCTGGAATGACAGATACACATCCTCAAAAGAAGCTCCCTCTGCAATAAGCTTTGACACAGATTCCACAACTGCAAGATACGCTCCGTGATAAGGGCTTTTCTCAGTTATAAACGGATTGTATCCCCATGCCATCAAGCTACATGTATTAGTATCTTTTTTCTCTACGGAAACCTTGTTTACCATAGCTTGTATAGGAGTTCTCTGATATTTGCCACCGAAAGGCATGAGCACTGTACCTGCGCCTATAGTTGAGTCAAACCTTTCCGAAAGACCTCTCTTGGAACATATATTAAGGTCTCCTGCCATGCTCTTATAGTTTTCGGCAAAAGTGCCGGTTACTTTCTTTTCGTATTCCTCAGGCCTTGAAGTTACAACACATGTATGCTTCTCGGCTCCGTTGGAATCAAGAAATTTTCTTGAAATGTTAACTATATTTTTTCCGTTCCACTGCATCGAAAGGCGAGGTTCAGAAGTTACACATGCTACTACTGTAGCTTCAAGGTTTTCATTGCGTGCAAGGTTGCAGAACTTATCTACATCTTTTTCGGCTACAACTACTGCCATTCTTTCCTGAGATTCACTGATGGCAAGTTCTGTACCGTCAAGTCCCTCATATTTCTTCGGCACTTTATTTAAGTCAATAGAAAGTCCGTCAGCCAATTCACCTATAGCAACAGAAACACCTCCGGCTCCGAAATCGTTACATCTCTTGATAAGTTTGGAGGCCTCAGGATTTCTGAAAAGTCTCTGGAGTTTTCTTTCCTCAGGTGCATTTCCTTTCTGTACTTCTGCGCCGCAGCTTTCAAGGGATGATACATCGTGAGATTTTGAAGAGCCTGTTGCTCCTCCGCATCCATCTCTTCCTGTCTTTCCACCTAAAAGAATAACCCTGTCTCCGGGAGACGGAACTTCTCTTATGACATTTTCAGCAGGTGCTGCTGCTATTACTGCCCCTATTTCCATTCTCTTTGCCACATATCCGGGATGATATATTTCGTCTACCTGACCTGTCGCAAGACCTATCTGGTTTCCGTACGAACTGTATCCTGCGGCAGCTGTTGTAACTAATTTTCTCTGAGGAAGCTTACCCGGAATAGTTTCAGAGACAGGTTTCAGCGGGTCGGCTGCTCCTGTCACCCTCATCGCCGAATATACATAGCTTCTGCCTGATAACGGGTCTCTTATAGCTCCGCCCACGCAGGTTGCAGCGCCACCGAAAGGTTCGATTTCGGTAGGATGATTATGGGTCTCGTTTTTAAATAACAATAGCCAGTCCTCATCTTTACCGTCTATTTCAACTTTTATTTTAACTGTACATGCATTTATCTCTTCGGATTCATCAAGCTTGTTGAGTTTTCCCTCTTTTTTCAGATGTTTTACAGCTATAGTTCCTATATCCATAAGAGTGACCGGCTTTGTTCTGCCCAAGTCCTCTCTCAGCTTCATATATCTGTCAAATGCAGCTTCTATCTCTTTATCCTCAAATTTAACGCTGTCTATTACAGTATTAAAGGTTGTATGACGGCAGTGGTCTGACCAATAAGTATCTATCATCTTGATTTCAGTGATAGTCGGGTCTCTGTCTTCTTCTTCAAAATATTTGCGGCATACTTTTATATCGGCAAGGTCCATTGCCAAACCTCTGTCTGCTATAAAGTCTGCAAGTTCATCATCGCTTAGCTTGCGAAATCCTTCAACTGTTTCTACTGATGTCGGAATTTCATATTCAACTTTCAGTGTTTCAGGAAGTTCCATATCGCATTCTCTTGCTTCGACTGCGTTGATTACATATTTCTTTATAGCTTCAATATCAGCCTCGCTTATATCTCCGTATAGAGCATAGACCTTTGCGGTTCTTACCGCAGGTCTTTCTCCTTTTGATATTATCTGTATACATTCGGCAGCAGAAGAAGCTCTCTGGTCGAACTGCCCCGGCAGATATTCAACAGCGAAAATTCTATCTGCCTTTGGAAGCTCAGTGGTTACAATATCAAGCTGAGGTTCTGAAAATACCGTGTTTACAGAATAATCAAAAAGTTCCTTGCTAATGTTATCAACATCATATCTGTTAAAAACTCTAACTTCTTTTACAGCCTTTATCTGCAAAAGTTCGTTTATATCATTTTTAAGTGCTGCTGCCTCATTAGCCAGCCCCGGTTTTTTCTCTACAAAAATTCTAAAAACCATCAGTTAGCTCCTTTCTGCCATCAAGGCTCTGTGTCCTATGTCTTTTCTATAATAAGCGTTTTCAAATTTTACGCTTTTCACCGTTTCATATGCTTTACCTATTGCATCTTTAAGGGTAGGTGCTGTTTCTGTTACTCCAAGAACTCTGCCTCCTCCTGTAATCAGCTTTCCGTCTTGGATTTTTGCACCTGCAACATATATATTTTTATCCTCAGGCATTGTTATTTCAAATCCGGTTTCGTACTTTTTAGGATAACCGTCCGACGCCATTACGACACATGCAGCACATTCATCCTTAAACTTTACTTCGGCTTTATCAAGTTCTTTATCATAAATTTTGAGCATTATATCCATAAGGTCGCTTTCAAGAAGCGGAAGCACAACTTGAGTTTCAGGATCTCCGAAACGGCAGTTGTATTCTATTACTTTAGGACCGTTTGGAGTCAACATGAGTCCAAAGTATAGGCAGCCTGAAAAGCTTCTTCCCTCTGCATTCATGGCTTCTACTGTAGGCTTAAATATAGTTTCCATGCATTCTTTTGCAATATCATCAGTATAATACGGGTTTGGTGCTACAGTTCCCATGCCGCCTGTATTTAAACCTTTGTCTCCGTCTAAAGCTCTCTTATGGTCCATGGAAGAAACCATTGGGATTATTGTCTTTCCGTCTGTAAATGAAAGCACCGAAACCTCCGGACCTGTCAAAAACTCTTCTATAACCACCTTGTTTCCGCTGTCACCGAAAACTTTATCTCCCATAATATCCTTTACTGCCTGCACAGCCTGCTCTCTTACTTCTGCAATGATAACACCTTTTCCCAAAGCCAATCCGTCTGCCTTGACTACAACAGGAATAGGACAAGTTTTTACATATTCAAGAGCATCATTCATATCACTGAAAGTCTCATATGCCGCTGTCGGGATGTTATATTTCTTCATCAAGTCCTTGGAGAAAGCTTTGCTTCCTTCTATTACAGCTGCTTTCTTGTCAGGACCAAAGGTCTTTATACCCTTGGCATTAAGGGCGTCTACTGCTCCCAATACCAGAGGATCGTCAGGAGCTACCACTGCAAAGTCTATATCGTTGGCAGCAGCAAAATCCGCTATTGCTTCAATATCCTTTGCTCCTATATTGACACAAGTTGCATCGGCGGCTATACCACCGTTGCCGGGCAAGGCGAAAATTTCATTCACTTTGCTGCTTTCTTTTAATTTTTTAATGATGGCGTGTTCTCTTCCTCCGCCGCCTACTACCATTACTTTCATGAGTACCTCCTGTGTTGGTCGTCCGGCCTTGAATTCCGGCACAGTATTGGCTGTTTTGCTCTTTTTCTAAATTAAACCAATAATCTACTAATGATGGAACAATCTTATTCCTGTCATAGCCATTACCATATTGTACTTGTTGCATGTTTCTATGACATTGTCGTCTCTGATAGACCCACCCGGCTGAGCTATATAGCTTACTCCGCTCTTTGCAGCTCTTTCAATATTATCTCCGAACGGGAAAAATGCATCAGACCCAAGGCATACGCCTTTAAGTCCTGCAAGATATTCTCTCTGCTCAGCTCTCGGAAATTCCTGCGGTTTTTCTGTAAACAGCTGCTGCCAGTTTCCATCGCCTATTACATCTTCAAAATCCTCCGACAAATAAACATCTATAGCATTGTCTCTGTCAGGTCTTTTTATCTCGTCCTTAAACGGCAGGTTCAAAACCTTATCATGCTGGCGCAAATGCCACTTATCTGCTTTTTCACCTGCGAGGCGAGTGCAGTGGATTCTTGACTGCTGCCCTGCTCCCACTCCTATTGTCTGTCCGTTTTCTGCATAGCACACAGAATTGGACTGAGTATATTTAAGAGTTATAAGCGCTATGACAAGGTCTCGCTTTGCTTCTTCGGGCAGTTCTTTGTTCTCCGTAACTATATCGGTCAAAAGATTTTTATCGATTGTAAGATCATTTCTTTTCTGTTCAAAAGTAATTCCGAACACCTGCTTTTTCTCTGCATTTGCAGGAACATAACCGGCATCAATCTTAATTATATTATAATTACCTTTCCTCTTGGCTTTAAGTATTTCCAAGGCTTCTTCGTCATAGTCCGGTGCAATTATTCCGTCAGAAACTTCCCTTCCGATAAGTTTTGCACATGTAACATCACATTTATCGGAAAGAGCAATCCAATCTCCGAAAGAGCTCATTCTGTCAGTGCCCCTTGCCCTTGCATATGCAGTAGCTATGGCAGATTCATCTATTCCCTCTATATCATCTACGAAAAAAGCTTTTTTCTGCTTTTCAGTCATTGGAATTCCCACAGCCGCAGAAGTAGGACTTACATGCTTAAAGGAAGTTGCGGCACACATTCCAAGGGCATCCTTTATTTCCTTTACCAGCTGCCAGCTGTTCATGGCGTCAAGCAAATTTATGTATCCGGGACGGCCGTTTAATATTTCTATAGGAAGCTCGCATCCGTTTTCCATGTATATTTTGGCAGGCTTCTGATTGGGATTACATCCGTATTTCAACTCATAATCTTTCATTACTTCACCTTCTCGTTCTTATTTATCAGTCTTGTCTCTGATTTCATTGTCTTAAGATCTATGTATTCAACATAAAGTGAGATTCTGTTGTCCTCATCCAAACTGTTCCATATTTCCTCAGTCATTTCATCAATATCATCCCTGATTTTCAGCTGTCTTGGTTCACCGCAGAAAGTAGGCAGAGGATTTCCGTCACCCTCATATGTATGTATCAGATGTCCCTTTCCCGGAAGTGCCGTATAATCAAAGAAAAATCTGTTACATGCGCTGCCCTCACTGTCTGCGCTCTTAAGAATACTCATCTCATATCCGAAACCCTCTCTTTCGGCTCCGGAATTTACAAATCCAAGAACTGCACTGATTCTTGGTGTATAATTAGGCGCATCGGGCTCAAACTCCCTCGTCATAAGTCCATCACGAGCTGAGTCTCCTCTTTCCATAAAGGCTGCCACAGTGTCAGTCTGATCACCGTTGGTGACTATAAGCGCATCTTTCATATGAGCAATTGCTCTGTAAATTATCAAACTTGGATCTTCTACTTTTGATTCGTCAAAAGGCTTGGTGAAAACATCACCTCTTTCATCAGTTTCAAAGACTCTGTTTCTGCTGTTGGCACTTCTGCCGCTTATAAAATATCCGACAACTGCCTTGCCTGCTTCTGACATGCCGACAAGAATACCTCTTCCCGGATAAGAATTGTTTTCTATACAATCTTTTATGGTTTTCATATAGCTTACCTCTTATATATCTTTTATTTCAAAAAATTTGCCTTTGCCTCTGCCATCTCCTTTGAAATAAGCTCTACCGATAATGGAAGTATTTTCCATTCCGCCTCTTCCATCACTCTGCGCTGGAGAATTTCAGGTGTATCTCCCGTTTTCACATCCACCGCCTTTTGCATTATTATGCGTCCTCCGTCAGGAATTTCATTGACATAATGAACTGTTGCTCCTGTTACTTTTACACCATACTCAAGGGCTGCTTCATGAACATGCAGTCCGTAAAAACCTTTTCCGCAAAACGATGGTATAAGCGAAGGGTGAATATTGATTATCTTTTTCGGATACAAGTCCGTAAAATCCTTGGTCAATATGCTCATGAATCCTGCCATGACAATCAATTCTATATTGTTATCTGTAAGAAGTCTTTTTAGTTCTTCTTCAAACTTTTGCTGAGACCCCAGCTCTTTTTTGCTTGCAACAGCAGTCTTTATTCCTGCCTTGGCAGCCCTCTCAAGAGCGTATGCTTTTGGATTACTTGCAATTACAAGCTCTATGCTTCCGCTTGAAATACTTCCGTCATTGCAGGCATCTATCAAAGCCTGAAGATTGGTTCCTCCGCCTGACACAAGAACTGCGATTCTTGTTTTTAGCATATTACCACCTTTTCGTCGGATTTGATTATATTTCCTATTACATAAGCATCTTCTCCGGCATCCCTTAGGATTTGAAGTGCTTTGTCCGCATCTTCTGCTGCAACGATAACACTCATTCCAACTCCCATGTTAAAGGTATTAAACATATCATGTTCCGGAATATTTCCTTTTTTGGCTATCAAATCGAATATAGGGAGGACTTTGACAGCACTCTTATCAATCTTAGCTCCGTATCCGTCAGGAATACTTCTCGGTATATTTTCATAGAAGCCGCCGCCTGTTATATGTGATACTCCTTTAACCTCCACTTCCTTAAAGAGAGCAAGCATAGGCTTTACATATATCTTTGTAGGAGTGAGTAATGTTTCCCCGAGGGAAGCGCCTCCAAGCTCTTCAACAGGAGCCTTAAGGTCTGTATTTTCAACATCAAATACTTTTCTTACCAGTGAAAATCCGTTGGAATGAACTCCGCTTGAAGCAAGACCTATAACTACATCCCCTTCTTTTATCCTGGTTTTGTCAAGAACCTTTGCCTTATCCACAGCACCTACACTGAACCCTGCCAGGTCATATTCATCTTCGTCGTAAAATCCCGGCATTTCGGCAGTTTCGCCTCCTATGAGCTCGCAACCCGACTGAACACAACCCTCAGCTATACCTGAAACGATTTCAGCTATTCTTTCGGGATAATTCTTTCCGCAAGCTATATAATCAAGGAAAAACAGCGGTTTTGCACCGCAGCAGATTATATCGTTTACGCACATTGCAACGCAGTCTATTCCAACCGTATCGTGCTTGTCCATAAGAAACGCCATTTTAAGCTTGGTGCCTACTCCGTCTGTGCCACTTACAAGTACAGGATTTGGCATGTCTGTTACATCTAATTCAAACAACCCGCCGAATCCGCCTATATCTGCACTTTTGCCGCCTATCATGGTTCTTGCTATGTGCTTTTTCATCAATTCAACTGCCTTGTATCCTGCCGTAATATCTACTCCTGCAGCAGCATAGCTGTCTGATTTTGATTTGTTATTCATATCTTTATTCCTTTCCGCTCCAGCAATAAGTGCAAAGTTTGCACGGTTCTAATCCTATGGCTTCTATTATTCCGTCAAGCGATTGAAATTCCAGTGAGTCAAACTGGAACTTATCGCATATGGACTTTCTCAGGGCTTTTCCTCTTTCTGTTCTGAAATCGCTGTATTCTTCCGCATATTTCAGTCCTTCTTCACCCTCAAGCTCTACTATAACACGCCTTGCAATCAATTCCATCTCATTTTTGGAAGATGAAAAATTAAGATATTTGCATCCATATAATATAGGCGGACATGCGGAACGCATATGAACTGCCTTTGCACCGTTTTCATACAAAAATTCAACAGTTTCTTTTAACTGAGTTCCTCTGACTATGGAATCGTCTACAAATAAAAGATTCTTATCCTGAATAAGCTCATGAACAGGAATCTGCTTCATTTTTGCCACCTTGTTACGCTCTTTCTGATTGGCCGGCATAAAGCTCCTTGGCCATGTCGGAGTATATTTTATAAACGGTCTTGCAAATTGTATATGTGTTTCGTTTGCATACCCTATGGCATGAGGTGTTCCCGAATCAGGCACACCGCACACATAGTCTACGCCTTGGGTATTTTTACTCTCCATATCGTTGCGAGCAAGTATACGGCCGTTTCTGTATCTCATTACTTCCACATTAACACCCTCGTAATTTGATGTCGGGTATCCGTAATATGACCATAGAAATGCGCATATCTTCATTTCTTCGCCCGGTGCTTTCAGCTGAACCATATTATCCGCAGAAATTTCCACGATTTCCCCCGGTCCAAGCTCCCTTTCATCTTCGTATCCCAATTTCTTATATGCAAAGGATTCAAAAGAAACACAATATCCGTCTTCTCCCTTTCCTACGAGGACGGGAATTCTTCCGACCTTATCTCTTGCCGCAATAATATTGCCGCCGTCTTTGAGTATCATAATTGACGCCGAACCTTTTATTGCATCATGTGCGAATTTTATCCCTTCGGCAAAAGATTCTTTCTGATTTATAAGTGCGGCAACAAGCTCTGTGGAATTGATTTTGCCTCCCGTCATTGCGTCAAAGTGGCCTCCGCTGCTGGCAAAATATGCTTCTAACAATTCTTCCGTATTGTTTATTCTTCCAACTATACATATGGCATATATTCCCAGTTTTGACCTGATAAGAAGCGGCTGAGGGTCAGAATCGCTTATGCAGCCTATAGCAGATGTTCCTCTCATCTCGTCAAAAATATTTTCAAATTTCGTTCTGAAAGGTGAATTTTCTATATTATGTATTTCCCTTTGCAGGCCTATGTCCTTGTCGTAAGCCGCCAGACCGCCCCTGCGTGTTCCGAGGTGAGAATGATAGTCAACTCCGAAGAACACATCAAGCATGCAGTCCTCCTTTGAGGCTACTCCGAAAAATCCGCCCATGTCCTCCTCCTTATGCGAAGAATAATTCTGAAAGAGTCATAGGATCTATATATTCTCCGTCCTTATAAACTCTCATATTGCCTGATGCAATTTCGTCTATAAGCATAACATTGCCGTCCTTGTCGTATCCAAATTCAAACTTAATATCGTAAAGAACCAGTCCTTTTTCTTTTAAGTCATCTGCAACTATGCGTGTAATCTCCTGAGTCATGGATTTTATATCATCGTACTGCTGCTCGGTCATTACGCCCAATACAACAAGGCCATCCTTAGTTACGAGGGGATCGCCCTTTTCGTCATTCTTGAAAGTTGTTTCAACATATGCAGGCAGGTCTGCTCCCTCTTCGATATATTCTCCGTAACGGCGGAAAAAGCTTCCTACTGCCTTGTGACGGCAGATAACCTCAAGACCTTTTCCGAATACTTTTGCCGGCAGAACTTCCATAGTTGTGTTGTTTAAGTCTGCGCCGACAAAGTGAGTTCTTATTCCTGCTGCGTTTATCTTTTCAAAGAAGTAGATGGACATGCGAAGATTTACATCACCAACACCCTCGATAGTAAGTCCCACTGAATTTTCACCCGGATCAAATACTCCGTCTTTTCCTGTACAATCGTCTTTAAATTTGAGAAGATAGTTTCCGTTATTTAATTCAAATACATCCTTTGTTTTTCCGGTGTAAACCAATTTGTTTTCCATGTCTTTTTCTCCTTTTTATTTATCTTAATTATAAATCACACTAAAATCTTGCGGAAATGTCGGCATCCTTTGCCAATACCTTTTCTGCGTCTTTCTTTCTTTTTTCTGCAAGTCTGTCAGCCGCTTCTTTATCTTCTATGGCCAACATCTGTACAGAGAGCAATGCGGCATTGACTGCTCCGTCTATGGCAACTGTAGCTACAGGTATTCCTGAAGGCATCTGTACTGTTGATAAAAGCGCATCGATACCATCCAATGTTGATGATTTTACAGGTACACCTATAACAGGCAGAGTTGTATTGGCTGCCAAGGCTCCTGCCAGATGAGCCGCTTTGCCTGCAAAAGCTATGATTGCGCCAAATCCGTTTTCTCTTGCATTAGCTGAGAACTCGGCAGCTTCTTTAGGTGTTCTGTGAGCCGAGTATACATGTACCTCAAATGGTACTCCCAATTCTTTAAGAGTGTCCGCAGCTTTTTCCGCTACATTCAAATCGCTGTCAGAACCCATTACTATACCGATTTTCTTCATCTCATCCTCCATATTATCTTTCTTTTATTATATTATACCAATTTAAAAATTTCTTTGTCAATCTCAGTATGAACAAAGGAATGTACTTCTTATTTTCCTTTTGTATGTCATTCGCTTATTTGCGAACATTTTTATAATATTTTTACTTAATATTCGTATAATTTTTTCACACCGTCCACATATAATTTTATTTTTTCAATAATGGTAACAACTCACACCATTGACACAAAAAAACATGAATGTTATACTTTCGGTAGTCTTATAAGGAGCTTTTTTATGACGGAATTTTTACTCTTAGCATTTGAAATCACAGGAACTGTGGCCTTTGCCGTATCGGGCGCTATTTTGGGACTTGAAAAACGCATGGACATACTCGGCATATCCATCTTAGGTCTTACTACAGCTGTCGGCGGCGGAGTTATCCGTGATTTAATACTCGGGATTACACCTCCCATGACATTCAGAAATCCCATATATGCCACCATTGCAATCGCAACTTCAATTTTAGTCTTTATAATCGCCGGAAAGTACCCACTGTTCAAGGGCAGGTTATATGACTTAATTATGCTTATTATGGATTCTGTCGGTCTTGGAGTGTTTACGGTAATAGGTATAAATACAGCGTACTCCCTCGACAATGAATACAGCACATTTTTGCTTATATTCGTAGGTGTCGCTACCGGAGTAGGCGGCGGTGTTATTCGTGATATGATGGCAGGCGTCGCCCCTTATATATTCGTAAAACACTTCTACGCAAGCGCTTCAATTATAGGCGCTGTTGCATGTGTAGTAATATGGCCTTATGCCGGAAGCGTTCCGTCAATGTTTATGGGAACAGCTGTAATAATAATACTTCGGCTCTGTGCGGCAAAATTCCGCTGGAGTCTTCCAAAAGCCCAGTAATCTGAAGCAATATTTAAAAAAGCAGGCACTAAAAATAATGCCTGCTTTTTATTTAATCTTCGCCGTCTTCGTCTTCTTTCTTATTCAAAGGCTCACCGATATTAAACACTTCCGGATTTATTTTGTTTCTGAATACAACCAACAGAACAGCACATATAACAATCATTGCTATAAATGCATAAAGAATAATCTTCACATCGCCGGTTTTTGACATCTTTAAAGCTTCTCTCTGATCTTCCGGTACTGACCAGTCAAGCTTAACTTTCACGCTACTGTCCTTATACTGCTCCGCTGCATCTTTACCAAGGGTAAAATACAATCTGTATCTTATATCATTTTTCTTGGCGGCATTTGCAAGGTGCTTGCTTTCAAATATCTTTCCGTCAGCGTTCTTCACATTCCCATCGTAAAGAACCTCATCGTTGCTTTCGTCATATATCTTGATATGAAGTGCTTCTGCCATGCTCTCATCTTTTGAAGTCACATCTAATTCAAATTCGGTTATAACATCCTCTTTATGGTTTACCCTTAAAAGATATATATTTTCCACTTCTCCGTCAAGGACATCTGCCCCTTTAATCTCAATATCCCGGCTAACTTCCGCCTGATCGTTTTTGAGCTCGACGGATATCTGTTTTTTAGCATCTTCCGAAAACAATTCTACTTCATTTTCTGTCTGCGGATTGTACATCTTAAAGGCAACAGCCACGGCTACCAAAACAAATATTATAAAAACCAGTCTCTTGGCTGTTTTTATGTTTTTCTTATCTGATTCTTTCATTATGTTTCTTCCATTTCAGTTAAAATTCATGCTTTGAGCAATGTTATTTTATTATACTACAGCTTAGAATAATTTGCACTAAAATTTTCACATATATGAAAAATCAAAAAATTCATCTTATATCTATTTCTGTATACCGGTATTCTACTTCTGCGCCGGTCAACCCTCTGTCATCATACTCTGCCTCACCGCACTGGTTATCATACGGATCTATTCTCATATGTATTTTAGCGGGAGCCAATTCCTTTTGAAAGCCATCATTGATAGGTACTCTGTATGGATCTACATTTCCAAAGAAAAAATTCCATCTGTCAAATGCACCTCTTATATAAGAAGATCCTCCATATGACAAGTCAGCATAAACCCACCCTATCGACGGTACATAGAATCTCGCCCAATCGTGCTCTCCCACATCACCCGGCTTTGCATCAAGGCCAGACTGCCATACGGCCGGAATCCCTGCAATGCGGCAAAGAGTAATAAACAAAAGCGCCTGTACACCGCAATCTCCTCTTCTGTTCAAAGCACAATACTCAGGTATATTATCTATACTGCAATAATCTCTAACAAACCTGTAATCAGTCTTTGTGGTTATAAAGTCATAAAATCTTCTAACAATCAAAAGTGGATTAGTCTCTCCCCCTGCAAGCTCTTTTGCCAATTCCGTCAAATACGGTGTAAACCTGATGTGGGGGAATTCCTCTTGCAAATACTTTTTTTCTTCTTCAGGCACATCGGTACGAGCAATCTCCTCTAAGTTAGCCTTGGACAAATCTATATAATCTAATTCGTTATCAAATTCATATTCTACAGAAAAAACTTGTCCGTCTCCGGCCTCAATATCAAAATATACAGTCGGTTGTATATCCTCCTTTTGCGGTAAAGATGTGCAATCGGGTGATATTTTAATTATCTTAAGATTCTTAACACTTCCTTTTTCTAAAGGTAACGGCATGTGTACATGCAGTCTCTTGCCCTTTTCTACCGCCTCATTCTTAAGGTTGAAGTCATGCCTTATATGTATATGTGCCGTCATCTTACTTCGACCGTTTTCTCCCATCCTCAAAACAGCATTATCCACAACACTTTGAATGAGCGAATAATCACTTTCATCACCATTTTCAGTGGCAGACCACAATTCAGGGTACACTTTATATAATGTTGCGTCAAAACAGTCTATGAATTTTACTTTTCCATCAATATACATCCAGTCAGCCTTGTCTTCAACTCTAAGTTCTTCAAGTTCTTGAGCCGTCATCGAGGGGATTCTTTTCTGCATTGCAAAAAGCGCCTCTTCTTCAGAAAGTGTATATCTGCTTTCAATATACTCAAGATTGTTTAGTTCAAGTTCAAGCCTACATCTGAGGGGATATGAAATCCCCTCAGACATCAAAAGTCTACGAATTGCTTTTCTTGCTCCGGTAAAATTCCCACTCCACTTTTCTTTCATAACTGATTCAGGAAGTTCAACAGCAAGATATTTTAAATCAGAATATTTCATTTTTTTCTCCTAATTACTCTATTCCCTCTCCTTGATAGTCTCTTCCGCCATTTTTCTTTCTGAAATACATGTATACAAATACTCCAAGTACATTTATTCCTATTCCTATCAATGCTGCTTTAGGTGCGTCTATAAACTCATTGACCATAAGTATCAGATAAGCAATGCAGGTTAAATATATGGTAACCTTTCCGCCCCATACCTTATACGGTCTTTCGAGATCAGGATATTTTTTCCTCATAATAAGCACCGCAAATACAGTCATTACATTAAGTATTGAAGTTGTAAATATAAGCATGTCGGTAAGATCCTGAAGGCTGTTGAATATTACCAATACTACAGCCATTCCCGATGCTACTATGATTCCGTAAGTAGGCACTCCACGCTTTTCATCCAGATGTCCGAACAGCTTAGGGAAATATCCCTCCCTTGCCATTGCATAGTATGTACGAGGGTCACATAAAGTGTTTACATTGGCTGAGCCAACTATACCTACAGTCATACATACAAGTAAAATCCATGTGCCCGTTCCGCCTAAAGTTCTGGCTACAGCCTCATTACCAAGATAAAGGTTTCCTTCATTTATCATAGCAATTATGTCTTCATGAGGCAACACCTTATAAACCGCCAAATAGAATAATGCATAAATCAGAGTAACACCTACCAAAGAAGTGATTATTGCAAACGGTAAATCTTTCTTTGGATTACGCATCTCTTCTGCTACTGTATTCAAATTGTACCATCCGTCATATGCCCATAATGATGCAAATGTTGCAAATTCTATCATGGAAATAATATCTGTGATGTTTCCTCCCTCAGCGCTTGTTCCCTCAAGAGAAAGGCTCAAATCAGGAGACTGTTCGCCTGTTGCAAGACCTACTCCTATTATCATAACTATAGGTATAAGCCTTATAACCATAGAAAAGTTTTGATAAAGCGTCATTTCCTTTACACCCAAAAGGTTTATAGCCATAAGTACCAAAATTATAAGTATAGCTATAACTTTTACCATAGTATCGCTTATATCGAATACTGTCCTGTATGCAGTTACAGCAGCCATGGCTAAGGCTGCCACACCTCCTGAGCCCACAAGTAAGAAACATGAAAATCCGTTTATAAATCCGAACACAGGATGATATGCCTTACTCAAATATATGGTCTGTCCTCCCGCAACCGGCATACTTGCTCCCAATTCAGCAAAACACAGACCTGAAATAATTGTTATAAGTCCTCCTACTATCCATGCCACCAGCGACCATCCCATACTCATGCCGGTACGCTCAAGCACATAACTTCCCAAATAATATATTCCGGAACCTATTACCATTCCGGCTACTATACTGATACCGCTAAAAGGTCCTATGGCTTTTTTAAAGCTGCCCTCATGTTGTTTGTTATCCATTTTGCTTTTTCCTTTCTTTAAGATATTTTATAAACATTCTTTTAAAATACGCAATACATTTTTGTAGCATATTTTTTCAACTGTTTCATCTGAAAATATTTTTTCAAGCCTGCACACTACTTCTCTGTAAAAAATATAATTCCCAAATTCCATGTTGCAGTCGATACCGTCAAAGTCCGATCCAAATGCCACATATTCGTCTCCCATAACAGAAACCATATATCTGATATGCTCAACTACATCTTCCGCAAAGGTTTTCGATGAATTTTTTCTCAAAAACGAGGCGTTAAAATTTACACCTACTATGCCCCCGCTTTCCGCTATGCATTTAAGCTGCCTATCCGTAAGGTTTCTTGGATGATTACATAATGTTCTCGCACAAGAATGAGATGCAATGAAAGGCTTATTACTATGCTTTGCCACATCATAAAATCCGCCCTCCGACAAATGCGACACATCCACTATCATACCCAACTCATTCATCCGTTTTACAGTTTGAATTCCGAACAGTTTTAGTCCCCTCATATGCTCTTCTTCGTTTATGTTTGCAGGATAACCTATACAATTTTCATTATTCCATGTAAGAGTGAGAAGTCTGACACCTTTTCGATAAAGTTCATCGAGTCTTTCTATTTTGTTTTCTAACAGCTGACCATCTTCAACAGTCAGAATCGCCGACATTTTATTATTGATTTTATTTGTAATTACATCATCATAGGACAAAGCCGGAATAATTAAATCCGAATTTTCTTTCATTTCTTTTTCGTAAAACTCAACAAGTTTACGAAAAAGTTCATAAGGCTTTTCATCAATGCCATCTGCTTTGGCCTCACTTCCGGTTGGCAGAAATATAGCAAAGAACTGTCCCAAAGCTTCATTTTTTTTCATCGTTTCAAAATCCACAGACAGTTTATTTCTTCTCAAATGTTGGTTTTTTAGATATCCCTCAAGCAGAGTATCGCAATGCATATCAATTATGCGCATCATTTCACCTCCTTTCCTGTGTGTACACTTTATATAAAAGCAAAAAATATGCCAACAACATATAAAATGTCGTAAAGCATATTTCTATTAAAAATCGCCGTTTATTCAACTATTTCGTTCAAATCTAATCACTTTTCATAGATCCGTTCACAATTGTCGTTCTTTTTTCAGACCAATGTTCTTTTTAAAGAACACTTTCGCCGATGTTTTTAAAAGTTTTGTTTCAAATAACTTCCCTTCCGCACATTGCCGCTACATCTTTCATTATTCCCTCTGCTTTCTTTGCATCCATATTTGATGCACTCATACATATTATAAATGGATTCTCCGTCATTACAATCGCCATATCATGGAGTGCATTTACATCAAACCCGGTTTGCTGTGCCACCGAAATATTATTGTTGGAAAACTGTGAAAGTATATCTCTTCGTTGATGATAAGAAAGTATCTTGAGCATATGAGCACTTGCCGAAGCAGAAATCAACTGTCCCTTATACAGCCTCTTTAAAAGGCTTCCCACCTCTCTTACCGAATGATAATTATCTCTTTCAGGATTTCTTTCATCCCACTCAAAAATCATACATTGTATCTTGGTATGCACAAGACCCAGTTTTCTCATGGTTTCATTGACACATTCCACTCCTACTATTGACAGTAAAATATTGAAAGCAGAATTGTCACTTATTACTATCATCATGTACAGCAAGTCCTCAATACGAAGCTTTATTCCCTTATGTAAAAAATCTATTACACCAACAGTAGATTCATACTCGTCTTCCGGTATTACAAAAGGTGGTTTCTTTTTAAGTTCATACTCATCATCAAGCCTTATTCTTCCTTCCTCAATCTGCTTAAAAACTTCTATCATCAATATAAGTTTTGCTATGCCCAAAGACGGAAACACATCACAGTTTCCGACAAAAAAACTTGTATTTTTTTCTATATCACAAAAATATATCCCTATTTGTCCATCTGCACCACTTATTCTATCCTTTATCATTTCAGTAAGTTTCATATTGTACCCACCTTTATTCTTCGCTTTCTTCTATATCATATTTATGCAATTTATCAAACAGATTCGTCTTGCTTATTCCAAGAGCCTCAGCAGTCTTTCGGCGGTTTCTGTTAAACTGTAAAAATGTTTGCTTCACTATCTCCTTTTCGTAAGCCTCCATTTTATCTTTAAGAGTCACAAGCAATTTATTTTTTGCAACAGGGTTATCCAGTACTATATCTTCTTCTCTTATAAAACTTCCCTCTGCCATAACTGCCGCTTTTTCCAATACATTTTCAAGCTCTCTGATATTTCCCGGCCAACTGTACTGTTTCATTTTTTCAAGGGCTTGGTTTGTCAGCATCAAATTATCGGTTTCAAGCCTCTCACATATCAGCGGTAATGTATCTCCCACTATGCTTTCAAGATCACTTATTCTTTCCCTCAAAGGAGGCAGCTGTATAGGGAACACATTTATTCTATAATAAAGATCTTCTCTGAATTGTCCCGCTTTTACCATTTTTTCCAAATCCTTATTGGTAGCCACTATCAGCCTTACATCTGCGGAAATCTTTCTTATTCCTCCTACTCTGTAAAATGTACCCTCTTGAAGAACTTCAAGGAGTTTTCCCTGAAGCAGATAGGGCAGCTCTGATATTTCATCAAGAAACAAAGTCCCTCCTTTGGCCATTTCAAAGTATCCTATTTTGCCTCCCTTTCTTGCACCGGTGAATGCTCCCTCTTCATATCCGAACAGTTCGCTCTCTATGAGATTATATGCTATAGCGGCACAATTTACATTTATAAAAGGGCCGTCCGCCCTACGGCTGTTTCTATGTATCTCACCTGCAAGGAAAGTCTTACCGGTCCCGCTTTCACCGGTAAGAACTATCGTAACATTTTTTCTACATACCTTATCAAGCTTCTTGTTTATATACTCTATGTTTTCTCCGCATCCCTTTAATCTTGCTTCACACCCTAATTCATTTTTGCCTATTTTTATTCTATCGTCGAAATAAAGCTTATCGTATATTTCAGTTTCTTTCCTAATGTGCTCAAGATATGCCGCCTCTTCACCTATAGAAAACACCGACATACCGCCCGTAATTTCTTCACCGGCTACCCATTTAAGCACCGCCGGTTTTCCGTATGAATCAAAAAATAAAGGTTCACTGTTTTCATTCATTTCAGTTATAAGTTGTCCAACATTTTTTTCAAAAAAATCCGTCGCCTCCCATGGTCCTTTTTTTGATATATATGCATCATAAACACCATGCTTAATCAACTCTTTAAGTTCTTTTGGCACATTATGCTCTTTACTGAAAAAATTTATTATACCGTTTTTAACAACCATAATATTTCCGTCAGGACTCATTGAAGATTCTTCTCTCCATGCATTTCCTACCGAAACTACCAATTTTGTACCTTCCCCTATTTTTTCAAATTTTATTTTTATACTTTCACCGGAATATATGGTCTCTGTTTCGCCAAATCTTTCATTATCAAAGTGCTTATAAAAAGGTAAAAAATCTCTGTCCTCATATCTGAAAATTACGGCTTCCATCGTCCCTTTACCAAATGTCAAATCTTCTTTCAATCCGGCAGCTTCATATATTCCGGCCTCTTTAGCATGTTTTCCTACATATATTACTATGTCATTTATTTGAATTTTTCCATTGCTATGCCATTGTACATCGGTTCTGTTATTTCGTGCAAATCTTATTGTGCTTTCATCTGTGTATATAAACTTTTTATTCTTTTCTAATGCAAAATATCCGATTTCCATAAAAGCTCCTTTTTTATTTTTTTAAATATACCATGAAAATTCAGGTCGGTCAATGCAGCAACATTTCAGATGTTTTTTTTACAATTCACCTGCTTTGCACAAATTTTAAGCTGCCTGTAGGTTTTGTCTATATCAATAAACTCATTAAAAATATATACTAATGTCAATCAAAAGGAGGTATTTATATGTCACCAAGTTTATCACACATCGCAGAAAGAAAAGCTTTCGGAATGGCTCTTAATTCACTCATAGACAAGGGTAGAAAAGGTAATTTTTCAGAGGAAGCTTTATCTTTAATAGACAAAATAGAAAAAATTTTAGGAAATTCGTGGGAAAGTTCCTCATACGAAATGCTTCGTAATATCGCAAAATCTCCAGACAGCAAATGGGCCCGCTATGCCGACAGGATTGTTCGTGAAGTAGACCCTAACATTCTCAAAACCTTTCTCTTAAATGCCGCATATGAGAGTGGATTCAGGGGGTTTAAGACCTCTGAGGCAATGAAAGAAAAATACGGATGCAACATTCCATGGATAATACTTATGGATCCGACCACTGCTTGCAACCTGCACTGTACAGGATGCTGGGCGGCAGAATACGGCAACAAGCTCAACCTCTCTTTTGAGGTAATGGATAAAATAATTACAGAGGGGAAAGAACTGGGAATATATGCATATCTGTTTACAGGCGGAGAGCCCTTGGTTCGCAGAGACGATATAATAAAATTATGTGAAAAACACAAAGATGTGGCTTTCCATGCTTTCACCAACGGAACACTTATCGATCAGAAATTCTGTGATGACCTTCTGAGAGTAGGAAACTTTTTCGTCTCGGTCAGCATTGAGGGCTTTGAAGAAAGCAATGACGGCCGTCGGGGGGCAGGTCACTATAAAAAAGCCCTTGCGGCAATGGATTTGATGCACCAAAATCACATACCATTCGGTGTGTCTATATGTTATACAAGCCAAAACTATATGACAGTCACAAGCGATGATTTCCTTGATATGCTGATTGACAAAGGCTGTGTATTCGCATGGTATTTCCACTATATGCCTGTAGGAGCCAATGCGGGCACAGAGCTTCTGCTTACTCCTGAACAAAGGGCTTACATGTACAAAAAAATTCGTGAAATACGAGCTTTAGACGGTGGTAAAGAATTATTCGCATTAGATTTTCAAAATGACGGCGAATTTGTGCAGGGCTGTATAGCAGGAGGAAAAAGATACTGCCACATAAACGCAAACGGCGATGTTGAACCGTGTGTATTTGTTCATTACTCAAGTGCAAATATAAAAGAAAAGTCGCTTCTTGATTGTCTGCGCCAGCCGCTTTTCCTTGCATATAAAGAGGGACAGCCTTTCAATGACAACATGCTTAGACCTTGCCCTATGCTTGAAAACCCCGAAAGGCTTCAACAGATGATAAAAGAAACAGGCGCAAAATCCACAGACCTTGAACAACCCGAATCATGCGAGCACTTATGCGGAAAATGCACAAAGTATGCGGCCGAATGGGCTCCTGTAGCAGACAAGCTGTGGAGTGAAAATCAAAAAAACATATAAAGACATCGAATATATATCATACATACAAACCACCTATCCGGTTTACACTTTTACCAAAGCAGGCACACCCAAAACAACAAGAACATGCTGTTTCAGGTGTGCCTGTTGTCTTTTTGTTTATAATCCTGTACTACTACGGACAGTTACATCATAAAATACCATCTGACAGGAGTAGTTTATAATGTTCGTCAGAAAATCAAAAATATTTTTAAAGAGCCTAATTATTTTTTTCATCCTTGTTTATATTATATCCTCAACATTCTTTTCTTTAATATTAACAAGTCCAAAACCCCTTTCCTCATACGACGGTACAGCCGTCAGAAACACTGCGGAATCTCAGATTGGAAATATAGGCGGCGAAAAATACTGGAGATGGTTCGGTTCTGAAAAGCGGATAGAGTGGTGCGCCTGCTTTGTATCGTGGTGCATAAATTCAAACTATGAGGGTGTTCCGAAATTTTCATCCTGCGCAGAATATATAAAATGGCTCAAAAGAAACAGGCTCTTTTACAGTCCCAATATCACCCCAAAACCGGGCATTATAATTTTCTTTGATTGGAACGATGACGGCAAGGCTGACCATACAGGAATAGTAGATTACTGCGAAAAAAATACAGTATACACCATAGAGGGCAATACCAAAGACAGATGCACTCGCAGCAAATACACTCACGACAGCAAATTTATATATGGATATGGTGCGATATTTTAAATGAAAAACGGAGGGCTTAATGCCCTCCAAAATTCCATCAATATAGATTTCTCATCTTACTTTCTTTTAAAATATGCCATTATTCCGTATCCAAGTGCTCCTACATTGCCTGCTATTATATCGGTAACAGTATCAACCATTCCTCTTTGCATTTCTCCGCCTGCTATCTTGTCGGCAAGAAACTCAAAAATCTCCCAGATTCCTGCACAACCGCTTGAAAACATACAAGCTCCGAATATCATCGGCAATGCATATATGTAAAAATCACATCTGCGTGAGGAGTTTTTCATCAATTTTTCCATTATGAGCATTCCAAGAGCCGCAAGTAAAAATCCACTGATCAAGTGTACAATTTTATCATAAGGGCCAAATGACCTGTACAAGTTTATAACTGACCCTAAAGGTGAGGCCATAAACACAAAGATTAAACCGCTGTAGAAAAGTTCATCGCTTACCTTAATTATTTTTGACACTATAATAAGTACCGCTATCGAAGCAAATGCCCCTGCCACATTGCCCACAGGCGGATTTATTCCGGCAGCATATGCTGCGATTGAAGTTATTGCAGTAGCTATGCATAAAACTATTGTTGCGAGTATTCTTCCTTTCATTACATATCCTTTCAAAATTTCAAGATTAGAAAACAGTATATCATAAAATTTCATCGAAATCATTACTTCTAAGCCATATGTTTTTATATAGTTTTAAAAAATTTATCATGATATGGATATCATAATATACAGGTAAGTCTAATTTGCAAAACACCCCGTCTCAATATTTGAGAGGGGTGTTTTGATGTAAACAAGCAGCTGAGCTGCACAATATCGGTTTATTTATTCAGATGTATTTTTCGTTTCAGTTTCAATACGATCTTCTTTTTCTGCAAGCTGGGCTTTTAGTCGTTTTATTTCTTCCTGCATACGCAAGGCTTCGTTTTTTTCCTTTTCGGCTATATCCTTTTGTTTTGCAAGTTCTTCCGCCTGTTCTTTTTTATAAAGTTTAAACAGTTTAAAAAACCTTGCCGCCTCAAGCCCGATAAGAATCATGAACGGTATGAATATGACAGTAAAATATCCTAAAGGAGTTTTCATAAATTGGAAAAAATATCCCATCTTCGGCATACGGAATTTATACTCCCCTATAACTCTACTCTCCGGCACCGGATAAGCGTCCTCCACACCTGTGCTTTCACCGTATGTTATAAAGGCTTTTTCACCCTCATACTCAGAAACTGCTTTTATCTTGTGAGTCACAACAGTATCGTAATTATTTGGGTCTATTGACCTGAAAGAAATAATATCTCCCTCTTTTAACGAGTCGATATCCGTTTTATGGCTTAATATTATATCACCGGCCTCAAAAGTACCGCTCATCGAATCTGATAAAACAATGTATGGGTAATAGCCGAACATACCTCTGTCCTTGCCTACCGTATTAACTGAAAATACAGTAAAAAGCATTACAAATACAGCAAAAATCATTATTATTATTGTCGCTGCCCTACCTATAATATTTAAAGTTTTCTTCATAATGTAATACTCCTTGCTGTTTATTATCGTAATTTTAATATATTTTTAATGGTGATAATCCTTTAAATACCGCCCTTTTATAAGGGTGGCTAAGTATTTTAGTTCATATTTACATTAACACCGTCCACTATGGCAGTAACAGTTTTACTTGCAAAGCCGCTATCGCTCTCATCAAATAATAAAGTTCTTATATTATCTGCTGTAACTTTCGTTCCGTCCTTATAACAATTCTCAAAAACATATGTTTTCATATTGTCTCCGCCGGCTCCTATTTTAAACTCACTTTCGAAAGTACATCCCCTGAAAGTCGTATCCGAATAAGGTCTGATAAATGCATTTCCCATTCCACTTTCTAATTCGGTATTTTCAAACAGGGTATGTTTTATAGGGGCAAAAGATATCCAGCCGACAAGTTTGCTGTTCTTTACAGTAACAGTAAAATCACCGCCTCCGTTTACACTGATTAGATAAGTAGTTCCGGTTATTTCGCAGCCGTCAACAACTACGCTTCCCTTTTGATTTTGGAGATAAATTCCTCTGTATGCGCCATATATATTCGTATTCTTAATAAGCGCTGTTTCTCCTTCAGATAAATTCACTATGACAGATGCACAATTAGTTCCTTTTCCGCCTCCCTGAATAGTGGAATTTTCTATACGGGAATTGTTGCCCGCAAGTTTAACAGCATATACACCATCAGGAGTAGTTCCAAACAATTTTCCTTTTATTTTTAAATCTTTCACTGTCACATTATCTGATGTGATATCATATCCGTTATTTCCTACATTAAGAAGTGTCTTGTCGGCTCCTGCTCCTGCTAATATAACACCATCTTTCAAAGTACAACTTTGAATAGATTTATAAGTTCCCGGTGCAAGCAATACAGTATCGCCGCTTTGTGCATTTTCTATGGCATCGGAAAGCTGTGAATCAACAATAACAGGATATTCTGCACCGCTGTCATACTGATTGTTTCCGAAACCGTCTTCTTCATGAGCCAGCTGAGTTGAATTCAACTTTATATCAAATGAATTAAGTTTCGCTTTCTGATAGTTATTACCGGCGTCTTCTTTCATATGAAATGCAATAGTCGCATAAGCCCCTTGCTTTGCATGAAGTTCCCCATAAGCCACTCCGTCCGGATCACCGACAAGAGAAGACAAAGGTCCTAAATTTTTATACTCATTTTCTAACAAGCCATCAAATGTAGTTGGTATGTCTGTGATAGGTTTATCTGAAATTTTTGCATATACATCAATAACCTCGGCAAGTTTTCCGATTTCACCGTAAGACTCTATGTCAAGTCTAAACTTAAGAGCAAGAGTTCCCTTGTTTATAACACCTAACGCTTTCACTTCCGTATATCCCGGTTCCCACTTGGCATAATTAAAAACAGGCTTCTCAATTTCAGATATGCTATAATAAGTATCTTCCTTAATGTCTCCTTTAATGGCTTCTTTGATTTTGCTTTTCTGGTCATCTGTAAGGGTTTTTCCTAACTGCACAAAATCAATATCAAGATTTCCTGCCTGAATCTTATTCCCACTGTTTGTAACGCTGTCTGTAAACCATGCGAATGTCGTTCCTACCAGCAGCACAATGCAAAGAAAAAGTGACAAACCGCTGAGTTTCAGGGATTTTTTAGTGTTCTCATGCTTTTCTCTCCTTTTCTTTTACTACCCCCCCCTGAATAGGCAGGGCAGTTTTAATTGTTTTCAAAATATCATCATTGTTTAAGCGGGCCTGATGTTTTGCCTTCAACAGTAACTCCGTTTGATATATCTACAGTAACACCTGTTCTGTTATAAATGCTGTACGCAGTACCCTTAAACACGGAATCTCGTATTTCTCCTATTTTGCTTCCTATATCAATAGCAGTTCCCTTAATATCTGCATTAACACCGGATATGGTTCCTATGCTTCCTTGGAACAGATAAATTCCGTTTTGGGAGGTTCCCTCTCCTGTAGCAAAAATAGTTGTATTGTTTATAAGCTCTGCGTTTGCTCCGTTTATATATATTCCGCTTGCACCGTTTCCTGTATTTTTGTTGGTTGCTCCTGTAACATTTATATTGCACCCATCAACAGTAAGCGTTCCTCCTGCGGCATATATTCCGTAACAGCTGCTTCCTCCTTGAGGAGAACCGCTTGATGATATTAGTTCGTTATCTGTTACAGCTTTAATTTCTGTATTTTTAACGATAAGTTCGCCTTTACTGTAAATTGCATAAATCCCGCTTTTGTATGCGTTTTCTGCATTTATTTTAATTCCGTCTATCAAAGCAGTTCCGCCTGTTTTGACATCTATTGCCTTATAGTCATCTGTTTTGATTATACCCGGCGACTTTTCCTTATCGCTTTTTATTTCAAGAACCGCACCGTCTTCGACTGTGATTGCTGCTCGCTTGGTATATGCATCGTTGTTCTTTGTGTCATTGAATCCGTATTCGCTCTTAATCTGATTATCAATACTTACGGTTTTACCTTCTGCTATATTAAGGACTACTTTCTGCCCCTGTTTTATATTTAATATATCATCAAGCTTCACATCTTCTTTGACAGTTATTTGGGCGCTTCTGCCTTGTTTTATCATTTCTACAGCTTCATCAAATCCATTCTGGTCTGCAATATCACCGGTTAAAGGCTCTTCGGTGCTCATATCCTCAAATTCGCCGTTTATCTGAGCCGCATTCATACAAATATCAAAGATAAACTCATAACCGGCAAAGTTGTCTTTAAAATAATCCGGATCAGCATATTCTTTAGTTTTGTATATAAAAAGATATTTCTTGCTTGTACCTGCTTTGATGTTTTCGTTAATTATCTCAGTTGTTGCTAAGTTACCGAAAGGTTCAAATGAAAGTTTGTTGACATCCGGTACATTTCCGTTACTGTCAAGCTCTATTATATCGAAAACCAGAGCATCGCCGAGACCTCTGTCATCCGTCATAAAGCTAAGCTTATATTTAAAATCCAAAGTGCCGCTGTTCTCTACTTCTAACAGCTGTGCATATTGTTTGTTAACTTCAATATTTCCCTGTGCTATTGCCGGTTTGGCACTCTCCATATCCTTGCCGACGCTTTTAAACTTAAATGTATTGTCTCCAACCTTTACTTCTATTGGCGATGCTTCATTTTCATCAGCCATATCATATGCAAAAGCCTGCATAGACAAAACTCCGGCAGTTATTGTGTTTCCTTTGTTGGATACGCTGTCGTTAAACCACGCAAAAGTGCTTCCTGCAAGCAAGATAACGCATATCGCAATAGAAAGACCGCTCGTTATCAATGACCTCTTTATGTCTTTCATAAGTCTCCCTCTTTTCGTTCTTACCACAGTTATCTTCAAATTATTCTCTTACAACTGTATACCATGTATCGCTGCCGTGAACGGATTCAATCACCCTATATCCTTCCGGAACAAAATCAGTTCCTTTTCCCTCTGCCTCATTATCTGCCGGGTTAAAATTAACGAATGTACCTCCCATAATTTTAACGCTTGCTACTCTGTTATTATAATATTGGTCAATGCAGTTTATCAGATACTTGGGATTTGAATTATATTTATCATCTCCTTTAATGCGTGCCTCAAAGAACCCTCCTTTTATGGTAAGGCTACCTCTGGAAAGCTGGACTGCCGTAGTTCCTCCGACATATCGTCCTCCATTGATAACAAGGTTCGCATTATCGGCATATATTGCATAAAGCTCTCCGTTTGGACTTGTCGTAACTCCTCCGGAAGATCCTTCAAGTACGACATCTCCGCCCATAACTCTTAATCCTACCCAGTTTTTTGTAGAGCTTATCGCATTCGGAATATCAAGAGAAAGAGTGTTGTTTACGAAATTTAAAGTTGCCGGTTTCTTTATCTCATTGATTCCAGTCGTTCCCTCATCTGTTACCGATATATTATTGTTTATGATTATATTGCCGCCTTTTTTCAAAGCCTCTTTCATTTGCTCATCTGTTGATACAGAAATGAAATCAAGTGGCGCTTCTTCATCATAGTTACTGTTTCCAAAGCCATCAAATTCCGACATGGCCTGCGTCGCATTAACGGTCATATCAATATTTACTGATTTTCCCATAGCTTCATTTGCAGCCTCTTCTTTCATATGCACTGCAAGTACAAAATAATTTTTATTTTTAGGTTCAAGAAGCGGCTTTTCAAACAGCTTTACAGTGCCCTGTTTCATAGTGGCTATAGGTTGTACTCCATCTATTCCCTTAATTTCGTCCCAGTTTTTCGCTGTTATTTCGCTCGCTTTTTTGTCGTCAATTACTGTATATTCAAGATAATCCGCAAGTTCTCCCGAAATTTCAAGGTTTACATTATACTTAAGCGCAAGGCTTTCCTTATTTTCTACAGCCAGATATACCAGCTGTGTCTTTCCCGGTTCCCAATTATGACCGTTTTCGCCTGCCTGATTGCTGAAAATGTTTCCTTGCTGGTTGGCAATACTTATATAGCTGTCATTGCCGTCCTCGTCCATAAGCAAATCAACTTTAAGACTGCCTGATTGTATTTTGTTGCCATGGTTTGTCATGCTGTCGGTAAACCAGGCAAATGTCGTACCTAAAAGCAGCACAACTGCCATAAATATGGAAAATCCACTTATCCATAAAGTTCTTTTTATATCACGCATATAATTCCTCCCGATATTACTACTCAAACTCTATATTGTCGTTATTCTTTGCCTGTACCGCATCAATGGTGATATCAAAGGTTAGAGCGGAAGCCTGATATATATTTCCGCTGTCTTGATTCATAGTAACTACTGCCTTTAAAAGTCTGGTGTCTCCCCTTTTCAAAAGTTCTTCGCTTACACATGGGTTCTCTTTATTAAGAGAATCGGCTCTACCCTCATATATTAGCTTATCACCATCATAAAGACTGAAATGAAGCGAATCTTTTAACATTCCTTTCGTATTTTCAAGATAAATCCTAAAATAAGCGTCGGCTGTTCCTGTATTGGTTACCGTAAATTCCTTTGTAAGGGAGCTTCCCGGTTCAATATGTGCTTCTGTCCCGTCAAATACAGGTTGTCCTCCATTTAGCTCTATTTCCACTTTTCCTGTTACAAACTTATTGTCCTCCACCTCAACAAATGAGAATATAAGCGCAAAGGTAGTTACTGCAAGCATAAGAGAAAGAACTGCGATAATTATTGCTTTTTGGCGCACTTTTTTTCTTGTTCCGTCTTCCATATTATTCCTGCTCCTTTCTGCGCTTCATCAGCATAAGCAATAATAATACCGATACTGCTGAGATTGCAAAGACTCCCCAAAGCACCATGCCTGCCGGGTCTGATGTCTTCGGAGGATTAACAAGACTTCCGTCATCTTTTATGTACCATTTGAAATCTGCTTTCATCATGGCTTCACAGTATTCATTTCCTACAGAAGTATCAAGGTATACATCTATCTTATACCTCTTGTTCGTAACTTGTTTTTCATTTGTGACCAAAAGTTCCGAAACTTCCATGCCGTCTGCCAAAGAAAACGGAGCGTCAATAAGAACCTTTCCGGTGTCGATACTCGTAACTTTTATTTTAAGTACATCTTCCAGCTGTTTTGTCTGTTCAGTTACTTCGGCATTGAAAAACAGTTCTATATCTTTTTTGTGGTAAACCTGTAATTCAAATTCTTTTGTTTCAATGTCTCCCGGAAGCATATTCATAACTTCAAATGTCGTATTGTCTTCGGGATTTCTCTTATAAAGCTTTATAACTGCTGTATCTTTTACAGGCTGCTGCAAAGCGGCATCTCCTGATGGCTGCTCCTGTTTGTTGGCTGAGGCACCACTTTCATAAGTTTTATCTTTATCTGTGTTTTCTTCAATTATATTATCGGATATTGTTACAGAGGATTGCTTATCTGCCGTTTTTTTCATATAAATATGTCTTGCGGCAAGGCCTATACCACTGATAACAAGCAGTACAACAAGAACAACAATTATTCTTTTCATCTTATCGGATTCATGTTTCGCAGAAGTCTGATTGTCCATATCTCATACCACCGTTCAAATAATATTCTATATAAATTTTACCTCTATCGTCCTCTGTTCGTCAAGGTTTTATTTCATAAATCCCATCCAATCTCCCTTTTATTTATTGTAATGCAAAAAATAAAAAAGCGGAGATTCACCCATTTCAAACATCATATGTCAAATGGCTGAAACCCCGCTTAAATAGATGTGTTCATCGAGTCTAGTTATCGTCTTCGTCCTCAGAATCTTCTATCTCGGATATGTCAGAATCGGAATCGTCACTTTTTCCCTCGTTATCATCATCTGCTTCATCGTCTGAATTATCATTATCGGACTGATCATCCTGTTCAGACTCATCATCATCTTCTGCAATTGTCATAAACTTCTTATAAATTTCAGGCATTTTATCCCTGTTACTTTCAAGAAATTCAGAAATAATATCAAGCTGTGTATCGTCGAAGTAATCTTCAAATGCATCCTCGCAAACTGCCTTACCCATAATATATATTCCAAGGCTCATTCCTTGCTTTGCAGCCTCTTTTACATCTGTTTTCCCACCCTGAATATATATAAGACCTTTGTCTGTAAAGTTCTCATATATTTCATCTTTCAGCATTTTCACTTTGTTATCATCTCTTTTTTTCATAGAAGCGCCTGCTACGAGAATCGTTCCGTCTTCATCAGAGAGTTCTGTAAGGTCATCCCAAAGTTCGTCTATCTCCTTTCCTTTCATCGCCTCAAGTTCATCTTCCGTCAATGTCTTATCATATGAGTCTGCATTTATTACACGATTTTCATCATCAAGCTCAATCTGCACGCTTTGCTTTCCGTCAAATGACACTGTAGCATATGCTCTGCTTGTCAATTCCGGTAATGCCATGGTTCCGACGAAAACCATCAATGCGGCGGCGGCCGCTGCAATTTTAGTAAAGGTGGATTTTTTTATTTTTTTATCTGTAAACGGCAATGTAACTGCTCCGTTTTTTGTTACTTGTGGGTGATAAAAATCTTCTTCTGTAACATAAATTTTCTGTCCTACACAAAGCCCATCTTTTTTCTTTATTCTTGTAATTCGACTGTCATTTAGCATTACTATACAACAGTCTTTTTTTATTTCCATAACTACTGCTTTATAGTACATTATCTCTCACCTCCGGCTGTTTTAACCCATGTATGCAATGACGGATACTTCCTTATAAAAATTATCATCGCTGCCAATATAAAATTCTTACTGCCTTTTACAATTTTTTCAGTAACACTGCAAAGGCGTGCAACAGCCCTTATCGGAAGCTTTCTTTTACTGTATGTAAGCTCTGCCGTAGGTCTGTCATTTGCTGCTTTGTCTGCAATATTAAGAGCCTTTTCTCTTGTATCTTTATGTTTTGGTGCAGTGTCTGCCAAAATTTCAAGGGTAAGCCCGAAATGAAACAATTCTTTTTTATATTCCCTGATTTCTTCTTTCAGTATTTCTTCTTCCCGATTTAAGTCATCCGCAAAATCATATCCGTTTTCGGACAGTTCTTCCAAAGAAGCTGTCTTTACCGTCCGGTTTTCTTTTGCAACATAATTCTTGAGACGACTTTCCATAACTAACTTTGCAAATCCCAAAAATCCGCCTCTGTTTTCATCATATTTTTCCACTGCCTCTGCAAATGCTTCAAGCGCTACCTCAAAACAGTCGTCATTGTCTATTCTTACATACTTTCCACTTGCTTTACTTGCAGTTCTTATGATAAATCCTTTATGTCTTTCTATCAGTTTATCTAAATGCTCTAAGTCAATTTCTTCGCCCGGAATCATTTTTATCGTCTCCTTCTACAACTTTCATCAGTATTGATATTTTATGGCGAAAACAGATGTCTGTCAAATCAGCTTTCATTAGGTGCAAGAAGATTGACTGCATCTATGCCGCCTATTTCAAAAATATTTTCTATTACACGATTACTCTCACTATCTGAAATTCTTATTTCATATACCAATTCAAAAGAATCACTCAGAATATTTTTGGCTTTTATATGCAAATATTTGCTGTTTTCCGACAAAATATCTTGTATGCTGTCGATATCTGCACAACTTCCCCTTACTACAAGCAGGCGATTTTCGGCTCCGTCATCATCTCTTTTTGTAATTATCATAATAGCTGTCAAAATCACAGTTCCCAAAATTCCCGCTGTATAACTCATCGTCGCCGCTGTAAGGCCTATAGCCATACTCCATATTATAAATCCTATATCTCTTGGATCCCTTATATTGGTGCGGAAACGAACGATAGAAAGTGAGCCTAACATTCCCAATGAAAGAGCAAGATTTGACATAATAAGATCCATAAGTATAGTCGATACAAAAGACATAATCACAAGAGTTATTGCAAACTTAGGCTGATATCCGTTACGGCCGTGTCCTATTCTGTAGGCCGCCGCCAATGCCAATGCTAACAAAGCGGCAAAACCGAGAGTTTTTAATATTTCAGCAGATTCCATCTGCGAAGATGTCGTACTGATAAGTCGTGTCATCATTTCATCTATTCCATTCATTTTTCTTGCCTCCTATTGTTGTATCAGCAGTTTTATGCCGCTTTTGTTTCAGGTGCTAAAACATTCACATCTAAAGCGCCGTCTATAAGGTTAAGTTTCGTAAGAACAGCTTCTTCAATCTTTGAATTCACACGCATCTCATAGACAAGCTCAAACGATTCTTCGTATATGTTTTTGGATTGAACGGTAATTCCTTTCAAATGGCGGAACACATCTTGTACAGGTGCAAACTGCGGCTTGTTTCCCCTTATCACCACTGTACATTTTTTTCTCCTGTTAAAAACTTTGCTCATCGAAATCAGCACAAAACTCAAAATCGCCGTGCTTATTATTCCCGGAAAATATGCTCCCACAGCCGAAGTTATGCCTATGGAAAGTGCCCAGAATACAAACCCCAAATCTCTTGGGTCCTTTGTATTCATTCTGATTCTGCATATAGACAAAGAACCTAACGCACCAAGTGACATAAGAGGGTTATCCCTTATAAGCAGGAGAAGTACATTTGACAAAAAAGCCATCATCATCAGATTTATATTAAACTTTGAATTATATGACAGCGATGTGTGGATAACACGATATGTCAAAGCCATTATGGCTGACATACATAATGTAAAAACCAAACTGTATACAAGGCTTTCCTTTGCCGGAGCACTCTCATTTATAAGCCTTACAAAATCAATAAAAAAGTCTTTCATAATTCCTACCTCTCTATCAGTAATAATATTCTTTAAGTAAGCTTCTTGAAGTTCCAAATTTGCCGGGCGGTTTTCCGGTAAGGTCACATTGCCTAAGCAAATCCTGTATCTGTCTGAACAAAAATCTGTCGTACTTGATTTCAAGAATTGTATCGCTGTCATTCATTGCAGCTTTAAAATTAAGATTGTGGGAAAACAAATCATAACAAAAGTCACAATATCTAAGATGCTGGTCCATTGTCACCCTCGTATTAAAACAACGATGGGTATAAGCTCTGCGGTCATATTCTATAAGTGATACAGGCCTGTATACTCTTGTGCTCATCAGGTCATATGCATATCTTGCGGCCGGAGTATCATATCGCAGCAAAACACCATATTCCCTGTTTAGCAGCGCTTTCGCATCATCTCTTGTAATCATCAGGCTTTCCTTAAGTTCCCTGCCATAGCTTTTACGCTTTAACTCAAACTTCACTTTTTTATCATCCGGATTGTAAACTCTCATTCTTATTCTTTTTTTCTCCGGTGCTTTATTTTTCTTATCTATATAGTCGTCATTTGCTATGCTGTCAAAGTAGACGCTTCTTACAACATATCCGTCATAACCCCCATATGCATCCGGTGTAAGCAATTTATCGAGAGCATCTATCAAAAACAGTCTGTCTTCAAGAGAAATAAGGTATTTTACCTCTCGCCTCGATACGGAAAGAAGCTTTGTTTCTTTTAATTCCTCATTCATAACAGTACGCCTCCTTTGTCTTTCACTATATCTATACCGTAAAGGCTTTAATTTTGGGTACTGTTTTTTTTATATTCAAAAAAAAAAAATCGAAAGTCCTAAGGAATATATCTTCAAATTAAGATAACATTGCCTTAAAACTTTCGACTTTTAAATAATTTTTAATTTCTATTTATGCTCACCGCACTCATGAGCATGTTCATGATTGTGGCAAATTGAGCCGGTAGACTTAAGTTCACCTTTCAAATAAGCCCCTGTCGCTGCCTGTGCGTCTCCTGACGCTCCAACTATTACTTCTACATTTCGTTCGTTAAAAATATCCACGGCTCCGCCGCCCATTCCTCCGGCAATTACAACCTCTGCACCGTTATCTGCCAAAAAGTTAGGTAAAAATCCCGGACGGTGACCAGGATTAGGTACTGAATTTACACCTGTGATTTTTCCATCTTCTGTATCGAAGAATATAAAATTTTCACAATGACCGAAATGTTGTGCCACGGTGTTTCCCATAGCTGCTACTGCAATTTTCATAACAATCTCCTCCTCATTAAAATTCAAGTAATTTAATTGTATTTTCAAATATTTCTTTTAATGCATCTCTTGCCCTGCACTCAACATCGGCAATACTAAGTCCTGAATTTATTGCCTTTGATGCACTTTTATCATAAGGTACTTTTCCTGCAAAAGGAATTCCTGCTTCATCGCAAAAGTTTTCGATTTCTTTAGTGTTTTCCGGACTTATGTCCCATTTGTTTACACATACCGCAAGCTTTACACCAAAAGTTTCGGCAGTAGTAACAAGTCTCTTCAAATCATTTATTCCCGAAAGGCTTGGTTCTGCAACAACTAAAACCAAATCGACACCGCTGACCGAAGCAATGACGGGACAGCCTATTCCCGGCGAACCATCTATTATGGCAAGTGGTATATCCGGTGCGTTCTTTGTCATTGCTGCTTTTACATCTGTTACAAGTTTGCCTGAATTGCCTCTGCCCATCTTTAATGTGGCCGTTGAAAAAACACCGTCTTTTGTATAAAGCTCTTTTCTTCCGGCAACATCAGCCGTGAGCTTTACAGCACCTTGCGGACATATATACTCACATACTCCGCAGCCCTCACACGCAAATTCATTTACTGTATACTTTTCATCATTTTTATTTATTGCGTTGAAGCGGCAAGTTTCCGCACACTTACCACATTTTATACATTTTTTTGTATCTATTACAGCCTTATCGCCGCCGAAGAACTCTGAAATCTCCGGCTGGGATTTGCACTCGGTAACAAGGTGAAGATTTGGGGCGTCTACATCACAGTCGGCTATTGCTCTTGCACCTGCAAATCGGATAAAGGCAGCCGCTGTGGTGGTTTTTCCGGTTCCGCCCTTGCCGCTTAATATCAGGAGTTTTTTCATAATTCACCTCCTATTTTTTCAAGCAGGTCTGAAAAAATTGACTCTGCCATTTTGCTTTCTTCATAAGCGACTTTTCCTTTTGCAGCGATAGATGCAATCTCTTCACTGTAAGGAATCCGAGCAAGTATCGGTAATCCTCTTTCTTCACAAAACGCTTCCATAGGTTCATATGGGCTGTCTTGCTTGTTTATAACCACTCCGCTTTTTTTGCCAAGCAGCTTTGTCAGCTCATATATCATCTTAAAATTATGAAATCCAAATGATGTAGGTTCTGCAACAAGAATACAGTAGTCTGCATCCATTATACTCTCCATAACTGAACAGGCGCTTCCCGGCGGACAGTCAATTACAGTTGTCTTGCCCTCGTACTTCAAAGCATCTTCAATAATCGGTATTCCCGATGCTTCTCCCGGATTCAAAATTCCCGTTACAACACATATATCATTGTGATTTCCCACTTCAACAATGCCTATAGGTTTTTGTTTTTCTTTTACAGCGTTTTCCGGGCATATCAGCTTGCAGCCGCCGCAGCTGTGGCATACTTCCGGAAACACTATAGGTTTTTCTCTGATATACATCAGAGCATGAAAACGGCAAAATTCCACACATTTTCTGCATCCTGTGCATTTCTCCCCATCAAATTCGGGAAGCAGCATGTTTACAATGTTTTTTTGAACATTATCTGGTTTCAAAAATATTTTCCCATTGGGTTCTTCAACATCGCAATCTATATATGTGGCATTCTTAGCGGCAGCCGCAAGATTTACTGCAACAAATGTTTTGCCTGCGCCGCCTTTACCGCTTAAACATGCGATTTTCATTATGCTCCGTGAAAACCGCCGTGGAACTTGGTAAGAAGCTCAAGCTTTCCATTATCCAAATCGGCCAAATCATCCGCAGCGGCTTTGTTTACGGATTTGTAAATTTTCATTCCTGCTTCTTTGAACACATCAGCTGCATTCTGTCCGCATCTAACTGTAATAAGAATATCTGCACCACTGTCTACAAGAAACTGAGCTGCCTGTATTCCTGCTCCTCCCTGAGCCTCTGCCGCAGGGTTTTCTACTATCGTATCCTTTCCGTTCTCACTAAAAAGGAAGTAAGGGGCACGAGCAAGAACTATGCAAACATCCTGCTTGTTTTCATCTAAAGGAACAGCAATTTTCATAACTCCACTCTCCTTAATATTTTTTTGTCTGCAAATATGACGATGTTTTCTGCATCCTCCACATTCGCAGTATTCTTCATCTCCGTCGCACAGCCTGTAGTCGCCTCCCTCGATTTTCAAGGCGAGACCGTCTACTAATGCGTCCGCCAGTTTTTTTCTGGCAGAATTGTATATGGATTGAACCGTTGTCCTCGCCACCTGCATATAGCTGCTGCATTCTTCCTGAGAAAACCCTTCTTTATCAATAAGGCGAATCGACTCATATTCGTCTACCGTAAGGATAACGGCAGCTTCTTCCGAATTCATTCCGTCAGGCTTGAACTCTTTGATATGCGGCATTTGACATACCTTTCTGCATTTCTTAGGTCTTGGCAAAACTTTTCACCTCTCATATACGATAATTCTTTCTCTCTGTAATTTATAATATACGCTTGTTTCCGTCATATGTCAATAACTTTTTTCGGCATATGTCAATAACGGCCCGGCACAATATAATTTAATAATGCAAGACTGTTTTTTTGACTGTTTATTTTAGAATCTCAGGGTTTTTCCCCGACTTAACTTTGCATATTAACTGGGTCATGGTTCCCATAGGACAATATACGCACCAGCTGCGTGGTTTAAACAGCACCATGGTGATAAGTCCAAGTATTGTCGATGTCAGCATAATACTGTAAAATCCAAATGCGAATTGAGCGACTCCCTCATGAAAGACAGTTCCGTAATATGACCAATGCCAAGGAACCTTAAAAGTCCACAGCAGTGTAACAACTTGTTTCAAGTCATTTGCTTCAGCAAAAACAAGATATGTGTTCCACAGCATTACAAAAAACATTGAAAAAAAGAATATCAAAAATCCATATCTGAAAACTTTGTTTTTCATAAACTTAGGTATATCTTTCTTTGCAGAAAGTCCAAACCGTCCTCCAAGCAAGGAAAACAGCTGACCTCTTCCGCAATACTTATTGCAATAAGATTTTGTGCCTTTTATTATTGAAATAAGTAACGGAACAAAGAAGCATATCAAACCAAGCCATGCAAATAATATATTGAAAAATCCCAAGAGAAGATACAAAAGAGAAAGTATCCAAAGATAATCATACCATCTTTTTTTCATGCTGTGACCTCCTCTATACTTATTACACTTGCAGGGCATTCTTTTGCACACCTGCCGCAGCCTACACATTTTTCCTCGTCGATATATGCTTTTATTCCTTTTAAAATTTCAATGGCATTTTTAGGGCAAACCTTTACGCAGCATCCACATGCGACGCAGCTGCTGTCTACTGCTGCTTTTCGCTGTTTTCTTGTCATATTCATATACTCTCCTCTAAATCTTCTTTATATATGTTATCACCTCAATCCGATAATTTCTGTGACATAATCACCTTTTAATTATTTCATCAATTCATCTCTTTAATGACAAAGCCCCGAAAACCATAAGGTTTCGGGACTTTATACAGCTTATCATATCATTTCAAGAATTGCATTCTTAGGTCTTGCACCTGTTGCCTGCTTAACGACCTTGCCATCTCTCATAACTACTAAAGTAGGTATGCTCATTATTCCAAACTGTCTTGCAAGTTCTTTCTGCTCATCGACATTTACTTTGCAAACCTTTATGTCTGAATGTTCTGCTGCAATTTCATCTAAAACAGGTCCCACCATGCGGCACGGTCCGCACCACGAAGCCCAAAAATCAAGCAGTACAGGTTTATCCGAATTTAATACCTCTTTACTAAAATTATCCATATTTATATTTACAACTGACATATCATTTTCCTCCTTGTTTTCTTTTATGGTCTTATTATATCCTAACGATTCAGACTCTTCTGTGATTAAATCACTATTCGCCTAAAACATTTTCGCTCTTTTTTACATTCTGTCTTAAGTTCTTGCCATTCCGTCAACACTCAGTACCACACCTGTAATGTAAGATGCCTCATCGGAAGCAAGAAATACAAAAGCATTGGCTATATCCTCAGGCGCCTCCTGTAATTACCGTAACCTTTCCCTTAAGTCTCATATTGAACACCTCCTGTGCTTTAATGTGTCTTAAATATACATTAACCGGATATCATTTTCCGTGATGTTATCACAAATTTTCAATATCCTTTAACATTTAATTTTTCACACAGCTTGGAATATATTCGCTCTACAAACCAACTTTCTGTAGATTTATTTTTTATATCATGTATATCTATCCAGCCTACTTGACTGTTTTCATCTGCTTTGATGCGAACAGGCTCATTTTCGTCTGCTTCAAGCAGAAAAGTAATATTAAAGTGGAGATGTGAAGAAACATATTCGCCACGCTTTTCATGACCCGAAACACCTAATATTTCAATTGAGAAAATATCATCACATAAAAACTTCGCCGTTTTAAGTCCCGACTCTTCTTCTATTTCTTTCAAAACAACATGTTTTAAGTCCGGATTCCCGTCTGCATGGCCGCCAAGCCACGCCCACGAATTATAAATGTTATGATACGCCATCAGAACTTTAGTTCTGCTTTGATTGACAATCCATCCGGAAGTAGTTATATGAGCATTCTTGTTCTGCCTTGTAAGACACTCGCTCTTGCTTTTAAGATAATTCAGTATTTCCTTTTTATCTGCTTTCTCCTGTTCATTGAAAGGCGAATAATCCTCTATCTGTTTTATTAAGTCTCTGTATCTGCTCATAGTTGGTGCCTCTTTCCTATTGTAAATTATGAAAAAAAAGGGGGGGATCATCATTCAACAATAAAATTTACCGATTTATATAAATCAAATCCACCATTCCGTTATATGAATGTGTGTCTGTCAATCTCAGTTTGATTTCATGATTTATATTTTCAAAAAGTTTAATTCCTCCGCCTAAAACAGTAGGTATCACAGTAATATAATATCTGTCTATTATCTGTGCATTTATCAGTTGGTGAATAAGGTTTGCACCCCCGCATATCCAAATGCCTTTTCCCTCTTTATGCTTAAGCATTTTTGTTAATTCTACCGGAGATTTGTCTGTAAAAGTAATGTTTTTTGATGAAGAACCTTTCCTATGGGTGACTACATAAGATTCAAGTTCATCATATACCCATTCATCAGGTGAAAGTTCTGTAACAATCTGATTGTAAGTATTCCACCCCATTATTACTGTGTCGATTTCCTTTATAAATTCAGAATATGAATCTGCATTTTCAGTATCATCTCCGTGTCCCTGTATCCAATCGACTTTTCCATTATTATCTGCAATATAACCGTCAAGGCTCATCGCAATAAATAAAGTAACTTTTCTCATTCCCTACCCCTCTGTCAATTTGATTTTATTTCAACCTTAATACAAGAACCCTTATAAACGCATAGGTCTTTGCAGATAAATCATATCTATCAGCTTAATACCTGCCTCGTATATCGGTTTGTCATAATTATCTGTAAAAAAATTCTTTATGCTATGGCTTCTTACAAAACCGCAATTTTCGTAAAAGGGGATTGTCAAAGGACTGTCTCCCGTACCCACTTGCAGTATGCGGTAGCGGTTTTGATACTTATCAATAACAAAATCAATCAGCATCTTTCCGTACCCTTTCCGCTGATACATCTCATCAACGGCAATATTCTTAATTTCAAGAATTCCGTTTCCCTCATCTGTTACAACACATTCACCTTTTATCCCGTTATCATCAAGAACATACATAACACCTCTTTCAAGGTATTTTTCCACCATGTCTTTCTGTTCATCTGCCAATAACAACAGCTTTAAATATTTCAGTTTTTCTTCCTTAACTTCTGTAATTTTCAATTTACCAATCCTGTTGAAAAATCTTTATTTCCTTTCGTATTTTCCGAATTGCTTTCTGCCGGCTCATATGAAATTTTGAGAGTCATTCCCGGCAGCGCCACACCCTCGCTGCGAATTATACTATGCTTATCGGTTGCAGAAAAACCTACAGTCTCACCCGACTTAAGCTCAGCATCATATTCTAACACATATGCTGCTATGCCTGATAAGAAATCATACAGTTCTTTCGGTTCAGCATCGGCATTTAGCACTTCCATTTCTTCCTTACCGAATAAATCCATACCGTATGTATAAGCACACATACCTCTTTCGCCTGTATAAAGGCCAAACCAAATCCAATTATACAAAGGAAGATCTCCTGTCTTCATCACATCCGCAAAATCTTCATAAAAATGCGGTTCAAAAACTACCCCGCTTGTATAAATACCTGTTGCATACTTTTGGCGGCAACATGCAGCCATCAATTTAGCATACAGTTTACCTCGTTCAATCAAATCTTCTTCGCCTTGGCTTAATACTGCAACTATAATATGAGCTTTGTGATTCTTTGCCGTTTCTACAGCATCCGGCCACATATAATTGTTCTCGGCATTTATTTCCGCTTCGCCGTCCGGCACAGGTGCAGGTATCAAACTTGCAGCTGCCATCATATTACCTGTTTCAAAGATAAGAGAGTCTTCACGCTTTTCTTCGTCATCATCCTCTTCTGCCGTTATATTCCATTTGTCTTTTAAGTCTCTTATGAACTGTTCCTTGTCCCATTCTGCCTCAGACAAGAGAACAAAGCCTACAAAAACACCCTTATTCTCTGAACTCTCCTGTTCACCTGCTGCTGTGTCTGCCTCCATTCGGTGAGCATCCTCGTTTATCGTTCCGTCCGGATTAAGGAAGATTCTGAAATAGCGATCATCCTCCGGTAGCTTGTATATAAGCTCAGTACTGCAATCAAGGTTTATCATGACAGTGTCAAGAATTCCGAATAAATCCTCAGACACATCATATACCAATAGGCTTCCGTCCATGAGCCTTGTGTTGATTTTTTCAAGCCACTCGGTTTTTAACTTGGACATTCCGGCTTCGTTCATTCTGAATACAAGTTCCACCCACTGTTCCCTAATCATATAACGAAAGTGGCAGTAAGGGTCATCCTTGATGTAGTTATCTGAATTCTGTCCGAAAATCTCCCAAAATCTGTCCAGTCCCTCATCATCAACTCTTATACAAGAAATTGATCTCAGTTTATCATCTGCATCTTCATCAAGTCCTTGCTGCAATGCTTGATCAGCCTCCGGGTTAATCCAGTGATACTCCATTTGTTCCAATGTATCCCCTGCTTCAATTTCTCTCTTAAGGGTGAGAAACTCGTAGTCTCCCGGTTCAAGTGCAAGGCCGTGTTCACATGCTTCTATAGCTCCGCTCTTATCGCCAAAATGACTGAGAAGTTTTCCGACCTGAAGCCATACCCACGGATAATCCGGTTCTTCTTTCGCACCTTTTACGGCATATTCAAGAGCCTCATTCAGCCTGCCACAGTACATCAGCGCCACCGAATATCTATAATACCACACTGCACAGCCTTTGGCATTTTCTTCAGATGCCGGCATCCATTGAGCTGCTTTATAGTAATAGTAATATTCATCAAGATTGTTGCATGCAAATGCATACCATAAAGCAATCTTAAGGTCACGGCGTGCCTGTTCTTCTGTGAATCTTCCTTCCTTTACACCGTTTTCCACAAAATCTTCAATCCAGCGAAGCATTTTCCCGAAATATCCCGATATACCCTCATCAAATGAGTCCAGTATTTCTATATCTTCCCGGGAAAGCAGCGAGCCTGTTTCCTCATGTATATTTAATGATGAATCCGATAATGCACTGTTCTCACCTGCATCTGTTTTGCCTCGGCCTTTTAGGAATACTGTCCCCGCATCACGGCGGAATACATGAAAGCCTGCCCATTCTAAATCGGTGTCGTCAAAAAATTCTTTACCAATGTTTAAGGCTTTTTCCAAATCCCATGCTATGAAGTCCACATAACCGTAATAAAGCCCGGTAGCCCCTCCGATAAATGTAAGTGCTTCCAATGCATCATCATTTGTAAGTCTCTCTTCCAATTTATCTCTGAAATCGAAAATCTGCTGACTTCTGTTCTCTCCGTCAAATCCGTCCAAAGGATAACAGAAAAAACCTCCCACAGCTCCCTCACTGTGAAGCTCGTTCATATACTCATTTTCGCCGCACAGATATTCGTTTATCAAAGGCACACAGGCTGTCGACCCGACAACAGTATCAAGTCTTAAGTCAGCATCAGTGTCTTCAATTGGCTTAAGCTCATAGGCTGTATAGCTTTCAAGATATGATTCGGGGTCAATGGAAAGCTCCGCCCCTCTAACTCTTAATTCATCCGGCAAATCGGACAAAAGAATAAATTCTTCTTCCTTTGGAGCATCAAGCACATCAAAAGCATCTATCAGCCACATGTGAGGAATCTCGCCGAGAATCTGGTCGGTAAGGGTGGTCAGAATCCACCAAACACGGTTAATGTCTTCATTAAGTAACTTTTGCAGTTTTTCACAATATGCTGAAATTTCAAATCTATTCTCTTCCGATTGTTTCAGCCAAACGCATACATCCTCTCCTGCAATATCAAGGTCATCAATACGCATCCCTATATTTTCGGCAGGCTGCCGACCGACCACAATATTCCAATGTTTCAAAACTTCAGCCGGAGCATGTTTTTGGAAATAGACAAGTTGAAAGAGATTTACACGATTTCCCTCCGGAGTAAGAATAATTTCATATTTTGAGTCGTTAAGCCCGATTTCAAAAGCTATCTCTTCAAATGCCAATGCCAGAATGTCCTCGCACATGGCTACTATTTCAGCTCCTCGCTCATGATTTTCGTCCTCGTCCATGATAATGCGTAACTTCTCTTCATTGTTGGCAAAAGCTTCCCATGCCACAGCAGTTCGTTCTCTAAAATTATTTTTAAATTGAGGCAATGTAATAAACTTATGACAGTATGCAATAAAATCCTCGATTTCCTGCCTCGTATTAAGCTTAGGGTCATCGCCGGGATGAAGCTCCAATGCTTTCTCAAAATATTCTATTGCCCGACCCTCCTCGTCTAAATAGAAATATGCATATCCCATGCGAAAATTCCACGAATAAGTTTCGCTCAGTTCCGATTCGTGGGTTTGCATCAGCCTTACAGCTTTCTTAAGCATATTCCGTCCTTCAAGAGTATCCGGATTTCCCTCGTTATTATATGCACGAGCCAATTCCATATCAATATCAGCTGTACGCAATTCTTCCGGTACAGCTTCCAATGCATCTATAATTTTTCTATGCTCATCCTGCTCATGCCATTTCTCACACTGCTTCAATAATCCCATATTCTCCTCCGTTTTCAAAACCGCCGGGGTTCAGACACCCTTTAAGCCAAAATAAAAAACCTGTGTACTGCCGCCATACCGGCGAGCTGACACAGAGCACGAAAAAACAGTAGTGAACAATTTCACCGTTTTATCAAATATAATTTTCCAAACATTCAAAACTCTTTTGTATGTCATTGAAGATGCTGTTCGCTTTATTGTTTTTTCCATATCATAATCCTGATTAAGTTTTAATTTTTTCCATTATAGCATATTACATTCGCAAGCTGTAGTAGAAGATATAAATTTTTCAGACTTTTTTACACCTGCATTGATTTCTTCAAAAACAATGAAAATGTGCTTCCGTTTTCATCAGATGTCACCTTTACATATCCGTCCTGCTTATTCAGAATATCACGAGTAAGATATAATCCGATTCCTACGCCATCAACTCCTGCCGACTGCTTCCCACGATAAAATCTGCCGAAAATTTTCGCCTGCTCTTCTTCAGGAATACCAATCCCGTTGTCAGATATATCAAGACGCAGATATGACGGATATTCTGTGATTTTTAAGTCCACAACACCGCCATTTGGTGTATATTTTACAGCATTGTCAAGTACATTGGAAATTGCTTCCGCTGTCCAATTAAAATCAAGCAGTGCTTCAAAATGCTTTTCCGAATCAAAGGTAATGTTTATATTTTTTGTTTTTGCTTTGGCATAAACGGTTTTTATCGCTTGCAAAACAATATCATTTAAGCTGATTTGTTCAGGTTTCAGGCAAATAATGCCGCTTTCCAAACGGGACATTTTAATCAGGCTGTTTGTCAAAAATGTCAGCTTTTCAAGAGATATTTGCAATGTAGCAATATATTCATTTCGTTCCTCGTCTTGCAATGTTTTATCACTTAGCAGCTGTACAAAGGTATTTGCAGCTGCTATGGGCGTTTTGATCTGGTGGGAAATGTCGGAAATTAAAGTTTTTATCTGTGCTTTCTCTTCCGTCAACATTTGATTTTGTGCTTTTAAAATATTGCGAAGTTTCAGAAGTTGATGCTGCAACCTTGCAGTCAAAGTGTCCTCGGCTTCCGAAAAAACCGTTCTCTCCTGTTGCTCCACCAAAGCCTCAATGAGCAGCGTAATATCTTCCAAAAGATTATCGTTATAGCGATTGTGTATAAAGTCCAGCAAAAACATAAAACTGCATAAAATCACCACGTAAGAAGTGGCAAAAAACATACGAAGAAAGCTGTTTTCCATAAAAAACAATATACCGATAGATATCACCGCCCAAGCAGCACCTACAATTAAAATCAGTTTTCTGTAAATTTCAAAATGCTTCATCGTCATTCCCCAAAAGTATAGCCAATGCCAAAAACAGTAACAATATATTTTTGATTTTCGTCGCTCAGTTTCTGCCTCAGGCGTTTAATATTCACACGCACCGTATTATCATCAACGAAGTTTCCGTCTATATCCCAAAGCTGTTCCAAAAGCATTGTCTTTGTAACAACTTTCCCTCTGTTTTCCATTAGATAAAGGAGCAGCTTGTATTCCGTTGAGGTCAAATGTATTTGCTGCCCTTTCATCAAAACCATGTACTTTTCCTTATCAACCTCTAAATCCTTGTATTTGATAAGATTTTTTTCTCCTATTGTCCGTTTTAAGACTGCCAGCACCTTTTTTCGCAAAACTTCAACAGGAAACGGCTTAGATATATAATCGTCGCAGCCGGCGCTAAAACCGTTCAACATATCTTCCTCCATATCATTGGCAGTCAAAAATAATACAGGCGTCTCAGAGGTTTCACGAATTTTCCTGCAAAGCTCAAGGCCACTGCCATCCGGCAAGTTAATATCCAGCAAAAACAAGTCATACTTTTGCTTTTGATATTGCTGTAAGGCTTCGGTATAGCCATAGACCTCCGTAACCGTATGATCGTCCTTTTTTAAGGCAATGGAAATACCCTTGCTCAAAATTTTATCATCTTCGAGGAGAAAAATATTTGCCATAACTTGTAAATCTCACCACTTTCCTTAATATACAAAATTGCAGGGGAGAGGTGCATAAACTTACAGCCTCTCTCCTACATAATTGCTTCATTCTAAAAATCCCGCCTTAAAGCTCGCTCAATTGTCAAAATTGTGCAGCCGTTCAATGACTGTTTCATCAGATGTTGCCTTGTAAACAATTCCCGGAACACTGAGACAAATCACAAAGATTGCTGCTATCAAACCAATAACAAGGAGCGTAGGGTATTCAAACACCGCATAGTTCACTATATTAGGTACTGCCTTTGCTACCAACAGCAGAAATGCATTTCCAAATGTCATAATCAACAAAGTAGATACCAGAGCATAAACACCTCCCTCTAAGGTCAGTATCTTCATAATCTGCTTTTTCGTTGTGCCAATGCTTTCCATAATGGCAAATTCATTTTTCCTTGCAACTACGCCTGTCAGCATCACATTGATAAAGTTAATCAAGCCAATCACAATGAGAAGAATTGCCGCACCGTTTCCAAGCAGATTGACAGAATAGAACATCTGATTAAATTGTTCTTTTTGATTAACAGAAGATTTAAGCTGCCACTCAGATGTAGTCAATGTACTGTTTATTGTTTCAAGTTCGCTGTCAATCCGCTCCAAGTCGTTTATATCCTTAATGTCAATGCCGATTGCCGAAATGATTGGCTCTTTGGTCAGGCGCTTCATCCCTGCTTCGCTGACAAAGATAATATCAGGCACAGTATAAATATCTTTTCGTCTTTCAATACCATCGGAAAGATTATTCTCATAATCGTCATAGTAAAAAGCTCCGTCGATTTTGAAATCGGTTGCCTTGCCGTCTGTACTATCGGCGGTCAGAGTCAGTGTTTCACCCACTAAAGCAGTATTGGGTGCAAGATGTTCTGTATCTTTTCCTGCAATCGCCGTTTCGCCACGCTTAAATGCTTCAATATCAATTGGCGCATCAGGGTGCTTTTCATTGTATTCTTCCAGTGCCTTATCATCATCAAGCGTTGTGATATAGCATCCGTACTCGCCGGCATCAGCATATTCCTTTAAGGCCTCTGTCATCTGTTCATATGACTGTCCTTTAGATTTATATTTGCTGTCCTCGTATTTGATTTTCATAAACTTTTCCAAGGCAGTTTCATCAAATCCGATTCTTGCCCAAATGGTTTTTTGAATATCTACATTTTCAATACCGTCAATCTGCTCAATCTGCTCTACAAGATGTTCATCAAATTGCGGTATTTCCTTGTTGGGCTGCTCAGCCTGTTCAAATTGAATGTCGTTGTATTCAAAGTGATAGTCCATATATGTTTTAATAAAGTTTTCGGCATTGATACTTCCTGTGATTCCGTTCACACCTAATATCATCGTGATTCCCATAAAGAACGACATCAAAACGAGGATTGCACGCTTTTTGTCACGGAATACATTATGGAATGCCATCACATGAAGCTTGCCGCCGCTTACGGAATTTCTGTTTTTTGTTTTCTTCGGTGCAAAATTCTGAAATTTCAATGCTTCTACAGGTGAAATTTTTGCTGCCGCCTTTGCAGGTGCGCTGCAAGCAATCCAGACCGTTATCGCCGAAAAGATAACCGACAGAATATAGATAGACGGGTGGAAAAACACCTCTGCATCCATTATCGACTTGCCCTGTTCAAAGCCCTCGTTCAAAACAAATGGAACAATCCCGAATGAAACAGCGGTAGCTAACAGAATACCAATCGGTATACCGATACAGGCAAACTTGACCGCTTGATTTTTAACCAACGATTTAATTTGTGCCTGCGTTGTTCCCAGTGTTTTCATCAAGCCGTAAAAACGGGTATCCTTTGAAATAGAAATATAAAGGACATTGTAAATCAAAAGATAACCGCTGCCAATGATAAAAAATACCAAAAGGATTACCATTGCGATAACCGAACCGCTTGATGATTTCATAGAAGCTGAGCCGCTGAAAGACTGGTCTTCATTAAGCTCTACATCATTTTGAATACGCATAAAATCATCGGGCATTTTATTCAGTGACAAAGAAAGAACCCCATCTTGTGCCATTGTATAACCTGAATTTTTACAGTATGCCTCGGAAACAAATCCCATTCCCGTGCCTGTATAGGAATGAAACCAGCCGCTCAATACGAAAGTTTTTTCCTGTAGGCCGTTTTTATCATAGTATGACATGGGAATTTCCATATTAAGCTTCGGCTCTGTAATTCCGAGCTGCGAAAGAGCATCCTCCGACAGCATAATTTCATCTTCGCTTGCAGGATATTTGCCCTCTAAGTCCTTAATTGCTTCTTGATAATGTTTTTCCCATTCGGTCGCATCATAATACTGAAGTGATATGGAAAGTTCTCGCCCCTCGTCGTTCTTCTCCGCTACAGAGCCGACCATATACTGTGTGCCGATAGTTTTGACATACTTCAAATCTCTAATCTGCTCCTCCTGCTCCGCTGTTGGCATTGCAAGAGAAACATCAGCTGCTGTCCCGGCTGTGCGCACCTGCATCAACTTCATATTTTCCATATAGTTAATGCCCAAACTAAATACGGTAGTAATCATAAAAGTGGTAAGAACGATTGCAAATATCGCAAACAGGTTACGGGTGCGATTTGCTTTCATCATTCCCTTTTCTACTCGCTTAACTGCACTTTTGTTTCGGTTAGCGTGCATACTTCACACCTCCCGAAACAACCCTGCCATCTTCAATGCGGATGATACGGTCTGCCATTTGAGCGATTTCCTCATTGTGGGTTATCATAATCGTAGTCTGGTGAAACTTACGGCTGATGGACTGCATAAGCAGAATAACATCCATGCTTGTTTTGGAGTCCAGATTGCCGGTCGGTTCATCTGCAAGAATAATCGCAGGCTTTGTTGCAAGAGCACGGGCAATGGCAACTCTCTGCTGCTGACCGCCTGAAAGATTATTCGGCATATTTTGGAGTTTTCTCTCCAATCCTAATGTATTAATAATCTCTTTTACAAATCTCGTATCGGTCTTGCCTCCGTCTATCTCAATGGGATATACAATATTCTCATAAACATTGAGAACAGGAAGCAGATTGTAATTCTGAAAGACAAAGCCGATGTTTCTGCGTCTGAAAATCGTTAGCTCCTCGTCTTTCAGTCTCAAAATCTCTTTTCCTCTAATTGTAACGCTTCCCGAAGTAGGGCGGTCCAAACCTCCAATCATATTGAGCAGCGTAGATTTGCCGCTGCCGGATGTACCGACTACGGCAACAAATTCGCCCTCTTCAACGGAAATAGATACACCGTCCAAAGCATGGACTTCATTTTCTCCGCTGCCGTATACCTTTCGTAAATCCTTTGTTTCAAGTATTGCCATAATTTAAAAACCCCTTTCGTATATTACTTTTACAATTTCATTGTAAAGGGTACTTCTTACAATTCTATTACATTTCAGAAATTAGTTTTATTATGGCTGCTCTACCTATATCCTTACTCTTTGCATTATACAAAATTTTTTCACAAACCAATCGTCTTTAAATTATATGTTTGCAATATTTCCTCTGCAAAGTATAATACTTCAAAGTAAAAACAAGTATCAAACTGTTCTTAGCTCAGTCGATACTTGTCTTTGTATAATTATTATATGACTTTTATTCTTTAAAAGAAGCGATTATGTTTAATATCTTATTCTGTCAATAATTGATTCTTTCTTTACATTTTTGCTTAGTACAAATGACAATATAATTTGCATAATCAAAAGCACCGAAACCATAATCAGAACTTCTGCTGCCGGGAAGTGATATGTGCTGATTCCAAAGAAGCCTTCATTCTTTGAGTACAAAAATGCTCCATATCCTGCCGGAAGTCCGATAATCAAAGATATCAAAATTGAACCTGCCGTAAAGAATATACCCTCAAGCTGAAGCATTTTACCAAGCTGTCCGTTACTCATTCCAACAGCCTGAAGTATGCCAAATTCTCTTTTCCTTGTGATTACATTCATAATCATTGTATTTGCCATATTCAGGAAGCATATAGTACCAATCAGTCCAAGGAAAGTATATGCCATGACTTTAACAAGAAGCATCTGCTTTTCTGCAAGGCTGTAAACTTCGTCATAGCTTTCCCAGTAAACATGCTCATCATTTTCGTAAAGCTTTTCTATTTTATCTTCAACAGCAGACTTTGCACCATCATCACACCAAATCCAAAGATATGCATAGCTTTTGTCATATAAGCCGAGCTTTTTAGCCGTGTCCTCTGTTATGATATAATCTGCCGATACACTTCCGAAAGAGCCCATAGCTTCTCCGCTGTACTCAGCACTTGATCTGTCACTATTTAATGTTACATCAAGTTTATCTCCGATTTTCTGTCCGGCTTCTTCCATAAAGTGTGAAAATGGATATATAAATCCCCCTGCTTTACTTACCGAGTCATAAGTGAAATCTCCGACGACCCCTGATTTTTCAAGTTCACTTTCAAAACTTTCTCTATCAAAGATTGCAACATCGTGCTTTACTCCGTTTTCAGTAAAAGTAAGATATCTTCTTGTATGTGTTTTTTCTACACCGTCAATTGCTTCAAACTCCTCTATTACTTTATCTGTAATCGGATTATCCTTTATAATCTCATCAAGATTGTTTTCTGTATAAACCTGATCTGAATTATCATAGTTTAGCTCTATCTGATAATCACCAAACTCCACACCGTTTCTTGCATCATATGCCGGGTCAATACTGCTTGTAAGACTTGATATTGTAACAAACAAGATACATGACAGCCCCATAACGACTATAGTTATGACATTTCTCTTTTTATTGGTAGCAAGATCTGACTTAATAAGTCCTGTTATACTTAATGCCTTATGACCTTTTCTGTAGCCTTTTTTACTTTCCGCAGACTCTTCGTATGAAAATGCACTGACAGGTGTAATTGTTGTAACAGTTTTAACTGCTCTGATTAGTGCAAGTCTTACAGTAATAAGTGATATCAAAGCCGAAACTATGATAACAGGCAGGGAAAATAGGGAGACATCTCCGATGGCCATATACTCATTGCCGTCTCTGACAAAATCCATTGCGGTGTTAAATAACGCCGATGTGGCAAAGTATCCAATTGCAAGACCAATTGGTATTGCAATTACCGAAAGAAGCATCCCCTCTGTAACGATAATTTTTTTCATCTGCTTCTTTGTTGCACCAATAGCCTTGATTTTTCCGTATTCTTGTATTTTCCGTGCAATTCCTATCTGAAATATGTTGTAAATAACAACAGCTGCAAAGATAATCACAATCAAACATATGAAAATACATGGAATCAGAACCTCTGAAGTCGGTGAATACTTTGTTACAATAAGATTTCTGTTTTTTGATATTCCCCTTTCATCTACGCCCAGTTTATCTGCAAGATCCTTTATAGTTGCATTTATCTCGTCATAATCCCCTTTTATGCTTTCGTTAAAAGTGAAATATGCCGTATATCTTTCTTCTCCGGCAGATACTCGGCTGTCATAATATTTCTTTGAAACAAGAACTGTTGATGATTGCTGACTCTCATTTCCGGCGCCGTCTTTCATTATGCCGGAAATTATAAATTCATGATTTTGAAAGGCTTCCGTTCCATTTCTTCTCACCGGAACAGTTACTTTATCACCGACTTTTATATCATTATACCCCAATTGTTCAAAAAAAGCCTTTGATGCGGCAATTTCATTTTCACCCTCCGGCGCCTTTCCATCTATAAGCATAGAATATGCATTGGTCATAATCAGTGCTTTCTCATCAGCCCATACTAAACTTGAACGACCCTTTGTATCAGATTCTCCGACAGATGCCATGAGACCGATTTCGTCAAATTCGCCCCTTTTTTCCATCTCATTGATCTGGTCGTTTCCCATATTAGCAAATGTACCGATATAGTTTCCGTATAAGTTTTCTGCATTTTCAATGTTGCCCTTTATGCCGCCATATCCAAATGTCCCTATGGCAGTTATAAGCATAGTTGTAAGTGCAATTGCCGCCATAATAAGAAGACTCCTTGTTTTATTCTCCTTATTATTGCTTACCGCTATCTTTCTCAAAATCTTCATTTTAGCTCAGCCACCTTTCCGTCCTCAATGACAAGAATTCTGTCTGCCAGCTGAGCAATTTCTTCATTATGAGTGATAATAACAAGAGTCTGACCGTATTTCTCCGCAGACAATTTCAACATCGAAATTACTTCTTCTCCTGTCTTGGTATCAAGATTTCCTGTAGGCTCATCTGCAAGAACTATATCAGGCTTTGAAGCAAGAGCTCTTGCGATAGCAACCCTCTGCTGCTGACCTCCGGATAATGTTGAGGGAAGATTGTTAACCTTTTTCTCTATACCTAAGGTTTTTAAGATGTCATCAACATACTTTTCATCCGGAGCTTTCCCATCAAGGCCAAGAGGCAGAACCACATTTTCATATACATTGATAGATGATACCAGGTTAAAAGCCTGAAAAACAAAGCCTATTTTCTGTCTTCTGAACACTGCCAGTTCATCTTCAGACATATTGAAAATATCTTCCCCCTTTATGAAAACTTTTCCGCTTGTAGGATAATCAAGTCCACCAAGAAGATGCAAAAGTGTACTCTTACCGGAACCTGACTTTCCTATAATCGCAACAAATTCGCCTCTTTTAATTTCTATTTCCGTATTCTGAACCGCCTTTACCTGGTTGTCCCCTTCACCGTAATATTTGCATAAGTTTTCTGTTCTTAAAATTGTATCCATATCGATTACCTCCTCTTCGCTATCAATATTACAGCAAAAGTATTGCCGTTTTCTTTCAGAATAATAAAAACCAACCCCGCGTGAAACGCGGGGTTTTTCACATGCGGGCATAGCCCTTGT
>CAJMLH010000002.1 GCA_905214195.1 uncultured bacterium | reverse complement strand
AGAATCCTGCCTGATTTGCCCGGCTTTAGCCGGAGAGCAAATCCGGACAGCGAAGCGAGCGAAAGCAAGCGGAGGAGAGGGGCGAAGACCCTCGTTGTCATCCCGACCAAAAAGCAAAAAAACCCTCATGAGAGGGGTTTTTTGTTTTTTGATTAAGATTGAAAGGATGAGAACCATGCGGAGCAGGTGAAGAATCCTGCCTGATTTGCCCGGCTTTAGCCGGAGAGCAAATCCGGACAGCGAAGAAAATATAGAATTCTTAAAAACAAAATGACCGTGAAAATAAAATTAGAAGAAGCGAAAATTTTAAGCAATGAATAACTTGTATAATCGTTGACAAATACCGCTGGTGAGGGGTATATTAAAAGTAGCGAATATTCAGTAAATTCAGTTTATAACTCATTTCCTATAGAGGATGAGTAATGGAAAGCAACAAACAAACTAAGCGTGCTTTGCAGGCAAGTGTATTATCATTGATTTTATGCTTGGCTATGCTTATTGCAACAACATTTGCTTGGTTTACTGATTCAGTAACAAACAGCAATAATAAGATTGTTGCAGGAAATCTGGACATAAAGGTATCCTATAAAAACGCACATATGGCCGGTGAAGGAGAGAATTTTGCAGAGTTTAACGAAACTACCGATAATCTGTTTGTAAACAGTACCGGCGGCAAGATTTTGTGGGAACCGGGAGCAGCAACTGTTGCATACTTAAAAGTGGAAAATGCAGGAAGTCTGGCACTGAAATATAAACTTTCTGTCGATGCGGAAGATATTGTTACAGGCACAGACGGTGCAGCACTGTCTGATGTACTTAAAACAGCCGTAGTTGAGATTAAAGAGAGTGATGTTGGTACATATAATAGAGCTACAGCTATTGAGGCTGCTAAAGCTGCTAATGCTTCAAGTATTCTTGACTATTCAAAAGAGGGTACAATGAATGGAAAGGGAGCAAACCCGGCACCTGTATATCTTGCTATGATTATTTACTTCCCTGAGGAAATCGGTAATACAGTTAACGGTAAGGTTTATAACACAGGCGAAGTAGCATTGGAAACTGATTTAACTCTCAAGATTACTGCTACCCAGTTAGCACAAGAAAGCGATAGCTTTGGCCCTGATTATGATAACGGTGCATGGAACGATATTGCAAAGTAAGATAGACTTGAGGATTTGATAGAGGGAGGATATAAAGATGTTTCTTCAAATCAAGCCCTTACAAATGCAACTGAGACTGAAGAGAAAATTGTCGTATCCGAGGACCTTGTAGTTGATCAGAACACACCAACAGTTAAAGGAAGCACCACTATTGACTTCAATCACGGCAAAGTGACTCGTGCAACAAGAGATGGAAGTGGTTTAAAGGTTAGCAACTATGATGCAGATGTAACCTTACAAAATGCAGAGTTTATCAGTACCAAGGGTGGTACAACCGTTCGTGTTGAGGGTGCAAAAAGCTTAACTATAAAAAACAGTAACTTCATCTGTGAAGCTCCCGTATCAACCGGAAATGAAATTTTCCAGCTGACGCCATCCGAAGCAGGTAAAAAGATGACTGTTACTTTTGAAAACTGCGTATTTGATACAGGTTATGTCGGAGTAGATGGTTATAACAACATTACAGATTATGATATCCGTTTCGTAAACTGTAAGTTCATATGGAATGATATAAACGGAAGCAGCTTCGTTCAGGCAGGTGCTTATGCGAAAGGAACCTACAGCTTTGATGAATGTTATTTTGAATATAACGACTGGTGGAGCGGTGATCTTATTGAAGTTGATAATTATAAGGAAAAGAGCACTGTAAACCTCAATAACATTAAAGTTAAAGGTTCGGGGGCTAAAAACCCTTATGTAGTAAGCGGATTCTCTTATGGAGGAAAACAGAATCTGACAGTAACTTACGGAGGAGCGAATCAATATATTTATAATGACGATATAGTTGAATGGGATACTATTGCAGTTAATAAATAAAAAGCAGGTAAGTTAATTAAAAGACCCCAAAAGTTAATCTTTTGGGGTCTCTTTTATGCCGGGGATGTCAGGCAAACTGACTGTTGTAGAGAACAGCATATTTGCCGTTCTTTGCCATAAGCTCTTCATGATTTCCGATTTCTTTTATATCTCCGTCTTCCATATACAAAATCATATCAGCATCACGAATGGTAGAAAGCCTGTGAGCAATTACAAAGCTGGTGCGACCTTTCATAAGTTCCGCCATAGCACGCTGAATTAAGACTTCTGTATGGGCATCTACATTACTTGTCGCCTCATCTAAAATCATAATTTCAGGGTCTGAGGCGATGGCACGAGCGATTGTAAGTAGCTGCCTCTCCCCTTGTGAAATATTTTCAGCCCCTTTTGAAAGTTCCATATCATATCCGCCGGGCAGCGTTTTAATGAAATTGTGTGCACAGGCAGATTTTGCAGAAGCAATAATTTTATCTCTGTCCATATTTTCTTGTGCATATCCAAGATTATCGGCGATTGAACCCTCGAAAAGCCAAGTATCCTGCAATACCATACCAAAGCGGTCTCTCAACTCTTTTCTTGTCATATCACATATATTTACGCCATCAACTTTAATTGCCCCGTCATTTATCTCATAAAAACGCATTAAAAGATTTATAAGTGTGGTTTTGCCTGCGCCGGTAGGACCGACAATTGCAACCTTTTGCCCCGGTTTTACGGTGAGATTAACATTATTTATAAGCATGCGGTCAGGTGTATATCCAAATTTAACATTTTCAAAAGTAACGCTTCCGGAATGATCTTCCGGAATGACAGCATTTTCAGATTCCGGTATTTCTTCTTCTGCATCAAGTAAGGCAAATATTCTGTCACCTGCGGCCTTTGCTGCACCAAAGCTGCCTGCCATACCGGCCAGTGATGAAAAAGGCTCTGCAAAGCGTCTGGTGTATTCAAGCATGGCTTGTACATTTCCTACTGTAATAAAACCGCCGATTGCCCTAAGACAGCCGATTGCGGCACAAATTACATATCCTGTATCATTTACAAAAGTAGTAATAGGGCTTACTGCTCCTGCTGTTGTCTCCGCCTTATAGGAACTGTTTTTGAGCTCTTCATTTAATTCGGAAAAACGCTGTTTTGCACGGTTTTGATAATTAAAGGACTGAACAACTTGCTGACCGTTATACATTTCTTCGATATATCCGTTCAATTCTCCAAGGAGTTCCTGCTGTTTTCCGTAATGCTTACTGCCGGACTTCATAACACCTGCCGCACTTAATAAGGAAAGAGGTACCATGATGACCGGTATCAGCGTAAGCTTAGGACTTATTGAGAGCATCATTAAAAGGATTCCTATTGCGGTAATTACTTGTGTGACAATAGAAGTAAGGTTTTGGCTGACAGTATTGTTGATAGTATCAACATCATTGGTAATGACGCTTAGAATATCGCCATGTGTATGGGTGTCATAGTAGTTTAATTTCAATTTATGCATTTTTTCATCGATATCACTTCTTATCTTGCGCATTACATTTGATGTAATTTTTGCCATGTGAAATCCTTGTAAAAACGAAAAGAATTGTGATATCAGATACAGGCACACCAATGCTGCAAGCAGCCATAAAATTGTTTCCCAGTAAAATACACCGTCGCTGATACTGTCAAATAGTGTTGTTGTAACTTTACCTATGACAAATGGAGCCATTACCGTAAAAACGGTGCTGACAGAGGCAAACAGCAAAACGAAAAACAGCCGCAGCCTATATGTTTTTAAATACCCTAAAAGTCTTTTTAATGTATGGTGTTTCATATTAAATTGCCTCCTTTCCCAGCTGTATTTCTGCAATTTCTCGATAGAGAGGACAGGTTTTTAGAAGTTCCTGATGTTTGCCGCAGCCGACAATCATTCCGTCATCTACCACCAAGATTCTATCTGCATCTATAATTGAGCTTACTCGCTGTGCTACCATAATAACTGTTGCATCTCCCATAGCATCTTTAAGGTTCTTGCGAAGAGTTTGGTCTGTTTTCATGTCAAGAGCCGAAAAGCTGTCATCGAAAACATAAATTTCCGGTTTTTTCATGATTGCTCGTGCAATAGCCATGCGCTGGCGCTGTCCGCCTGAAAGATTTGTTCCTCCTTGGGAAACTCTTTCATGATATTCATTTTCTTTTTTCAAAATAAATTCTTCCGCACATGCAATTCGTGATGCAGTCTGCCACTCATCCTTAGTACCGTCATTTTTTCCAAAGTTCAGATTGGAAGCAATGTCGCCTGAGAACAGGACATTTTTTTGCGGAACATAACCGATTAGGGAACGAAGGTCATCAACTGCATAATCTTTAGCATTTACGCCGTCGATTATAACTTCACCGAAAAGAGGGTCGTACAATCTTGGAATTAACTTCAAGATACTTGATTTACCTCTGCCGGTTCCTCCTATAATTGCAGTAATTTCTCCGGGGTGGGCTTCAAAACTTATATCTTTCAAAATCGGCTCTGCTGCACCGGGGTAAGCAAAAGTCACATGACGAAATTCTATTGTTGAACGAAGAGGGCGATCTTCCAAAGAAAAAGTCCCGTCTTTTATGCTCGTTTCAGTTTTCAGAACTTCTGAAATACGGCCTGCGCAGGCATATGCTGTAGGGAACATCATGATAACAAGTGCAAGCATCATTACAGACATCAGTACCATACTGATATATTGGCTGTTGGCCACCAAAGAACCGACTTCCATTGACCCTATTTCTACATAGTGTGCGCCAAGTCCCAAAACGGCTACTGTAGTTACACCAAAGATTACATTGATAACCGGCAGCAATAGACTTGTAATTCTGCCTGATATCATAGCGGTGGCAGCATAATCGGTGTTTGCCTCATTAAAGCGGCTGCTTTCGCTTTTTTCCTTGCTGAAAGCACGAATGACACGGACACCCTCAAGAGACTCAAGAAACAACTGGTTGATGCGGTCAAGCTTTTGTCTTAGTTTTATGGAATAGCGTGAAGCAAGCAGAATTACAGCGCCGCATCCAATTAAGAGTACCGGAATTGCAACACTTAGGACTGAACTCACTTGACCGCCGGTTGCTGCGGAAAAAACCAATCCGGCAACAGCCATCATAGGAGCAAGAATACCTATACGCAAAAGCAGGGTAAGGAAATTCTGAATATTTGTAATATCTGATGTGCTTCTTGTGACTAAGCTGGCAGTTCCGAACTTATCAAGTTCAGCAGCGGAGAAGCTCTGTACCTTTTCAAAGACTTGGCTGCGAAGTTCAGCTGAAAAATCAGTTGAAATTCGGGAGGCAATTCGTACAGAAAAGAAATTTACAATGCAGGCAAGTGCAGTTACACCTGCCATAACAATGGCAAACATATAAATTGCACTGCGTGAGGAACCGCTTACTCCACTGTTAATCATTTGGGCAAGCAGAGAGGGCAGCATCATTTCTGCGACTGCTGCAAACAAAACGAGTACGGACAGCAACAAAATAAGGCGTCCTTTTAACTTTACTCTTGAAAAAATGGTTCTCATAAAAAGCTCCTTTCTTATACTACAGGTTTGATTCCGGACAGTTTGAACATCAGCCGACCTAAAGCGTACTGTTGTAAATCCATATATTCTTGCATTGATACCATACCTCCGAAATTAAGAATTTCCATATTGCCGCTGTGTCCGGTTATATGAATATCCGAGGAAGTAAAGCCGTTTTTCAAATAAAATTTTCTTCTTGCGATTCGCTGTTCCTTATTTGCTGCGGAATCATCAAGCTCTTCAATCAGAAGAACTATTTTTTTACCGGGAAATCGTTGAATAGTCGCCTGCAAGATTTTGCTTCCTGTTCCATTGCTGCGGGTTTTTTTGGAAACCGCAAGATAATCTATCATAACCGTATTTTTATATGGAACTGTCATAACAAAGCCTTGCAACACGCCGTTTTCTGTAGCTGTCAGTAGTTGGATTTTTCCCTTTTTTACAGAATGACGAATTGCGAAAAAAGGCTTCCTTTCGGATTTTGGGAAAGCTTCAAGGTAAATTTCCTTGATTTCTTTCCACGGTTTTTGATTTATGTTTAAAATATCCATGGTTATACTCCTGTTTACTTGTAATTTTCTTCGTCATATGGTAGCATAAACTATACAGTAACTGTAGAGTCAAGAGGTTTTGATATGAAAAATAAAAAATTTTTATATACGATAGGTCAGTTTGCAAAACTTAATGGAATTAACAAGCGAACATTACATTATTATGATGAAATCGGTTTGTTTTCTCCGGAGTTTAAAGAAGAAAACGGCTATAGGTACTATACTTGCTTTCAAACTGTACAGCTGGAGCTTATTATAACGCTGAGAAAAATGGGAATGTCTATTGAAGAAATTATTCGTTATCAGCAAAGTCCATCCGGCACTTCTTTTGCAGAACTTATAGCTGAGAAAAAGGAACTCATTGATAAATCTATCAATGAACTTCTGAGTACTAAGTTTTTCTTAGAGCAAAAATCAAAAAAATTATCGCTGAGTCTTATGGCAAAAGACGGGCAGATAGAAATAATTACACTTCCAAAGCAGCGTATCTTGCTTAGCAATCCCATTACGGGAGCTTATGATGATGATGATTTTGCAGTCGCGGGAGAATTTTCTCTTAGACTTAAATCAATATTCGGGCTATATGATAATTTTGGAAGTCGTATTTCAACTGAAAAAATTTTGAAGGGTAATTGCCACGATTACGATTGTTTTTTTGCATATGGCAGAGAGGACATAGAAGTTTATGATATTGTGCGCCCTGCGGGAACTTATTTGCGGGCATTCAGCCTTGGCGGATGGGACAGGCTTGAAGCAGTATATGGCAAAATATGTGATTTTGCAGAAAAAAATCGGATAAAACTTAAGGGCTATTCTTATGAAGAGGGTCTTAATGAAATGTCATTGCAAGATCGTGACGATTATATTACTATGATTACAATTGAATGTGAAAAAAGCAAATAAAAAACGGAGAGAGTAAGATTATTTCTTCTCTCTCCATTTTAATTTATCTCAGCAAACCACAAGGATATGACTTTGATGCTACAACTTGTTCTTCTTTTATGCTGTTTAAAAATCCGAAGCCGCCGGAAAGATTATAACATTCAAATCCCCTTTGAGAAAGGATTCTGCATGCTATATAGCTTCTGAGACCGGATTGGCACATTACATATACAGGTTTTTCTTTTGGAAGTTGCTCTATATGACTTCTCAGCTCATCTACTTGGATATTCATAAATCCATCGATATGCTTTGAATTGTATTCATATGGAGTTCTTACATCCAAAAGTGTTACGCTGTTGTCACGAGGCAAAGCATCTATATCTTCCCAGTGGAAGTGATTCAGCTTACCGGTGCTTATGTTTTCAATCATGAAGCCTGCCATGTTTACAGGGTCTTTTGCCGAAGAATAAGGCGGGGCATATGCCAAATCCAAATCTTTTAATTTATCTGCGCTCATTCCTGCACGAATTGCCGTGGCGAGTACATCTATTCGCTTATCAACACCATCGTAGCCGACAATTTGTGCTCCCAAGAGTCGGAGAGTGGCTTTTTCATAGATAACTTTCATTGCCATGGAAATAGCGTCGGGATAGTATCCTGCGTGTGAAAGCGGAAATAAAACAACTTTATCGTAATCGATGTTTAATGATTTGGCTGTTTTTTCGTTGATACCGGTAGTCGCTGCCGTCATGTCAAATATTTTTATTATTGAAGAACCTTGTGAGCCTTCGTAATGACTGTCAAGACCACATATATTATCAGCAGCAATACGGCCTTGTTTATTGGCAGGACCGGCAAGAGATATAAGGGAATCTTCTCCTGTTACAAAATGTTTCACCTGCACGGCATCACCTACCGCATATACATCTTTGGCGGAAGTTTCCATTTTATCATTAACGATTATGCTTTTTTTGATTCCAAGCTCAAGACCGGCATTTTCTGCAAGTTTTGTATCGGGTGTTACGCCTATGGCGAGGATTACCATATCGGAAGTGAGTGGGGATTCACCTTTCAGCAAGGTTTTAATTTTATCTCCTGAATTTTCAAACCCTGAAACTGAACTTCCGAATTTTAATTTAATTCCCTTTTCTCTGAGCAATCCGTGAATCTGACATGCCATATCATAATCAAGGGGAGCCATAACTTGATTCGGGCGCTGAATCAGAGTTACATCGATTCCGTTATTTAAAAGGTTTTCAGCCATTTCAAGACCTATATATCCGCCTCCGGCGATTACTGCCGATTTAATATTATGGTCTGATATAAATTGTTTGATTTTGAATGTATCTTCCACAGTGCGAAGAGTAAAAATCTTATCATGTTCAACACCTGACATGTTCGGAACTGTTGGCTTTGCTCCCGGAGATAGGATAAGCTTATCATAGCTTTCCTCAAAAATTTCACCTGTTACAAGGTTTTTGACTGTTACTGATTTTGACTCTGGATCAAAACCGAGAACTTCGTGTCTGACTTTTACATTTATGTTGAATCTCGCCTGAAAACTTTCCGGTGTTTGGAGAGTGAGTTCTTCCGGGTCTGTAATGATGTCGCCTATATAATATGGAAGTCCGCAATTTGCATAGGAAACGAATCCGGAGCGTTCAAACATTGTTATCTGAGCATTTTCGTCAAGTCTGCGAATGCGTGCTGCGGCAGAAGCTCCACCTGCCACTCCTCCTACGATTATTACTTTCATTGTAACCTCCTGTACATTTTTAATATAATCGGATTATAGCAACAATTTTTGTGTTTGAATGTGATAATGTCTCATAAAAATAAAATTTATAAATTGGCAGAGGGCAGGTGGTTTGATATAATGCCAATATAAAACAGCAGTTTTGACAAACAGATAAACAAGGATAGAGGAGAAATTTATGACATATAAATGGATATATAAGACGCCGCCTCAATTTGACGATATTTTAATGAACAGTGACGGCAAATTCTTGACCGGCTTATGGTTTGATGAATCTAAGGATGCCGCCAAGCATAAAATTGAATGTGAGGAAAAATATCTGGACATTTTCGGAGAAACATGCCTTTGGCTCGATATTTATTTTGGAGGTAAGCAACCGGATTTCATACCTGCATACAGACTTGAAAACTTCACCGAGTTCAGAGGAGAAGTTGCAGATATAATGAAAGAGATTCCATTCGGGGCAACATTGACATATAATGACATAGCAAAGCATATAGCTAAATCGAGGGGAATTGAGCGGATGTCTGCTCAGGCAGTAGGCGGTGCGGTAGGAAGCAATCTCATATGTATCATTATTCCGTGTCACAGAGTTGTTGGAACGAATGGAAGCCTTACAGGCTATGGCGGTGGAATTAAAAATAAAGAGGCATTGCTGATACATGAGAGGGTAGATATGAGTAAATTTTTCATACCTAAAAAGGGTACGGCATTATAATTGATTTTAATGACCTAAAATTAAAATACCGAACTTTGCGGGATTAAAGCAAATTTCGGTATTTTCTAATATTTTTTGGTATCCCCGGGCGGAATCGAACCGCCAACTATGCTTTAGGAGAGCACTGTTATATCCATTTAACTACGGAGACATATTAAATTTGGTCGAGACTCTGTGAGTTAAATGAGAATAACATGTGCTCGACTAAAGCATATACAATCAAAAGCACTGTTAATACGAGCAAAGCGAGTATCAAGGTTCTCGCCGAAATCGAAATCTGTGATTTCGTAAAAGAGGCGAGGTTCTTATATCCATTTAACTAGGTCGACATATTAAGTTTGATATATATGCCTGTTTTTAAATTGATTTGCTGTCTTTAAACTCAAGCAAATATATAATACCATTTTTTTAAATAAATTCATAGTTTTTTATTGTTATTTTTTGAAATTTGTTGTATAATAGATTCGTATTGTTAAAAAGGTAACGAAAATAAACCTTGATTGGAGAAAAAGATGTATAAAGTATCAAATTTGAAAGAAGAGTACAAGAAAAAACTTATTACTGCCGAGCAGGCAGCAGCCATGGTAAAGCCGGGAGACAGACTGCATTTTGGTCTGGGCTGCGGTTCAATAGTTGATATTGACAGAGCATTGGCACAGAGAGCAGATGAGCTTAGTGACATTACGGTAATCAGCACAGTTACAATCCGTGAAAGACCGTTTGAAACTTATCTTGCAACTAAAAATAATGATCAGGTAAGATTTGCATCAGCACATTTCAGCGGAAATGACAGAGCGATGTCAAAGGCAGGCCGTTGTTGGTACATACCTATGATGTTCTGTGAGCTTCCTTTCCTTTGGACAAACAACAACAATGACATAGATATAGCTATGTTCCAGGTTGCGCCAATGGATGAACATGGAAACTTCAACCTCGGACCTCAGGTTGCAGACATGTGGGGAGTAATCAAATCCGCAAAGAAAATAATCGTAGAAGTAAATGAAAATATGCCGATAGCTCATGGATATCAGACACAGCTCAACCTTTACGGTGTTGACCATGTAGTTGAAGGAAGCAACAGCCCTCTGGCAGAACTTCCTGCTAAAGCTCCGTCTGAAATAGACAGAAAAATTGCAGGATATGTTGTAGAAAAAATTAAGAGCCACAGCACACTTCAGCTTGGAATCGGAAGTTTGCCTCTTTGCATAGGTCAGATGATTGCAGATTCGGATCTCAGAAACATCAATGCACATACAGAGATGTTTACGGATGCTTATGTAGATTTGTTTAATGCGGGAAAACTTACAGGCAACAAGCCTTTTGATAAGGGAAAGGCAGTATATACTTTTGCAGGCGGAAGCAAGAGATTGTACGACTTTATAGACGATAACCCTATTTGCTGTAATGCACCTGTTGACTATGTAAACTCCATAGCAACTATTGCGAGAATAGAGAACTTCGTTTCTGTAAACAGCTGTATTCAGGTTGACCTTTACGGACAGGTATGTTCAGAATCAGCAGGACATCAGCAGATAAGCGGAACAGGCGGACAGTTAGACTTTGTATTGGGAGCATTCCAGTCAGACGGCGGACAGAGCTTCCTTTGCACACCATCTACAAGAGTCAATGCTGATGGAGAAGTTGAATCTCTGATTTCAGCTTCATTAGCTCCGGGAGCAATAGTAACAACACCAAGAATGGCAACAAACTATATTGTTACAGAATACGGTGCTGCTGACCTTAAGGGTAAGACTACTTGGGAAAGAGCAGAATTACTTATAGGAATTGCACATCCTGACTTTAGAGATGAGCTTGTAAAAGATGCCGAGAGAATGGGAATCTGGAAAAACACAAGTAAATTACTTTAATTAGAATTAAAATCGCCGTGGATTGTTTAAACTCTCGGCGAATATGTTAAAAAACGGCAGCCTGTGAAAAGGCTGCCGTTTTGTTAGTCATAAATGCTTTCAGAATCTTTGTCTATTATGGTTCCGTCTGTAGCAGATATTTCATATGAATATTCTGTTTCTCCGCTTATGAATTCTATTTCATACACATAAAGGCCATCATCTTTGTCAAGTTTTGCCTTTGTAAAAGTTGCAGAAGCAGCGTCTATGCCGGCATTTTGCAAAGCCAGTTCTTTAGCTTTGTCAGCTCCGATATATTCAGAACCATCGGGAGTGCCCGAACCGGTCTGGCCGTTTTCCGGATTTTCGGAATTTCCGGAAGTTCCGTTCTGAGAAATACCTGCATATTCCCTGTCAGCTTCTATAATAGTACCGTCTTTTGCACTTATTACATAATCGTAATTGTAATCACCGGCCTTAAACTCAATTTCGTAAACGCCAAGACCATCGTCATTATCGTAATGGCCCCTTACAAGTGAAGCCTCAGACTCTTCATATCCTGCATTTTGCAGTGCTACAGCAGTAGCTTTTTCAAGACCTATACCTTGATTGTTTAAAACAGAAGCGCCTACTTTGATACCAACAAAAGCTAAAATACCAAGTATTAGTATTACGATGATTATAAAAGAGATAATCTTTTTAGGTGAACTCAGCATAGATTTTAATTTATTCATAAAATTCCCCCCCCTTAAATAAGTTTCTTATGTTTTATGTGCTTATTTTAGGATGCCAAGATTAAAATAAAATTAAAACCGGAAAATTTTTAATAAACAAAACTAAAATTTGAAAAGGTTAAGTCCTGTTTCCTCATCAAAGTATCTGTCAACAACTCCGTTAATTACTGTAATTACCATTTCGCAAGTTGCACTGACAAAAGCACAGTTAAGATGACCGCCGAAAACTTCGCCACGGTCATTGCCGGCACTCATATGCAGGTGAGAGTAAAACTCGCCGTTCATCGTATTTATTGTTCCCGTTAAAGAGACTATCTCAAATGTGCCCTCAAAGTCGTTGGCAAAATATTTTTTCAGCTTGGTGTCATATACACCCGTTGTAAATTTGTTTACAGCACCAAGAGCCTGTACGCTTGCCAATTTTATCTTTTCGGCAATATTTGTTCAAGAATTTCTTCTCCCTTGTCTAATCGTGCTATAATCGTATTTTCAAATTTTCTGTATTCCATAATGGTTCTCCTGAGTAATTTATGGGTTTGGGATTTGTGTCATTAAATGTTATCATCGTTAAAAGATAACGGCAATATCAAAGTAAAGGTACTTCCTGATTCTTGTTTTGAAATTACTTCCATACGGCCGTTATGCAGTGCGGCTATTTCCTTTACCATTGAAAGACCGAGTCCGAAACTGTTTTCGGCAGTTTCGCTTCGTGAGGAATCTTCCATATAGAACCGATTCCATATTTTATCCATGTTTTCCGGGGAAATTCCTATACCGTCATCTTTTACAGAAAGGAAAACAGAATTTTCATTCCTGTAAAGTGAAACCTGTACTGTGGTGCCGTTTCCTATATATTTTACAGCGTTATCTATAAGGTTGTTAAGCAATCTCGTTATAAGGCTCTCATTGGCATATACAAAAATTTTCGTGGCAATGTCGGTTTTTAGGTTCAGCCCTCGTTTGAGCAAAATTTGTCTGTCTTTGCATACAGAATCAACGAGGGTGCTGAGATTGAGCTTTGAAAGGGTAATTTCTGCCTTTTTTTGGTTGAGCCTTGCAAAAAACAAAAGCTGATTGAGAAGTAAAGATGCCCTGTCGGTTTGTCTGTCGATTGTTTGAAGTACATCTACAAAATCTTCGCAGGTATTCCCATGTTTAAGTGCGTACTCACAGTTGGCTTTTATGACCGAAAGTGGAGTTCTAAGCTCATGTGATGCGTCAGATGTAAACTGCTTTTCCGATTCAAAGGACGATTCAAGGCGGTCAAACATTTGATTAAATGTTATTGCCAGGTTTTGAATCTCATCTTTTCCTGATTTGAAATTTCCGTCTTTGAAACTTTCTTCACCCCAAATATTTATTCGTTTTGACAAGTCTCCGCTTTCGGTGATTTCTCTTGCGGCCGAATCAATGGTTTTTATAGGCATAAAAGATTTCCTTGTTATTATATAGCCGCCTAAAACCGCAGCAACCGTTATAACAGGAGCGAGCCAAAGCAGTATACGAACCATGTTGTATAAGACATTGGTATTCTCGCTTTCAGAAATGAATCCCCTTAGCCACAGTCCATCAAGGTTGTTTCCCGATAATTTTTTTTCATATATATAAAATTTCTCGCCGTTTCGTTTCAGTGTGCCTACAGAAGTGAACGAAAATGCTTCTTGTTCATTGAGCTGTATGGGCATTTCTCCGTATATAAGATTATTTTGGGAATCCACAAGAGCAGTGAAAACACCTTCGTTGTAGTCTAAAAAATCGTCGTCTATTTCAAGGGTTCCTCCGTTATATGACAAAAAGAAATCTTGGGGTTCCTGTTCTTCGGAGCTGCTGTTATAGAATTCTATTTCCTGAGCATTGGCGGATACGGCAGTAATCAGTCTTTCTTGAATACTTTTGTTTAGGACTTCTCGACTGATACTGAAATTTACTGCGCTGGTACAGGCGGAAATCAAAAGAAGTGCCGCTGTAAACCATATCATAATCTTAGTTTTTATAGAAAGTTTTTTCACAAATTACCTACTTTTCTTTTAATATATAGCCGCTTCCACGAACTGTGTGTATAAGTTTGGGTTCGTAGTCATCATCTATCTTTTTTCTCAAATAGCGGATATAAACATCCACTGCATTAGTTCCGCCTTCGTAGTCGAAGTTCCAGATGTTGTTCTCTATCATACTGCGTGTAAGGACATGACCTTTGTTTCGCATAAGGTATTCAAGCAGGGCGAATTCCTTGGCAGAAAGGGCGATATTTTTGTTTCCTCGCATTACAGTATGGGAAGAGATGTCTAAAGTAAGGTCTGCGGCGGTAAATATATTTGAAATATTACCGGCACTTTTCCTTGTCATTGCACGGATTCTGGCAAGGAGCTCGTCGAATGAAAAAGGCTTTATCAGGTAATCGTTTGCACCCATATCAAGACCTGTAACTCTGTCTTCAATTGAATCTTTTGCGGTTAAGAAGATGACGGGAGTGTTATTGCCTTTGCTGCGCATTTCTTTAAGAACTGATAGACCGTCTTTTTTTGGCATCATTATATCAAGGATTACAGCGTCATATTCTGCCATATTCAAAAAATCAAGAGCCTCTTCTCCGTCATAACATCTGTCTACCGAATATCCCTCGGCAGACAGATGTCTTGCCGTTATTTTGTTGAGCTCCTTTTGATCTTCACATACCAATATTCTCATAAAACAAGCTCCCTCATATTAGAGAAGTTTTTCGATTTCTTCTTTTGAAACAAGACCTATGGATTTATTTATTATTTCGCCGTCTTTAAATACTATAAGTGTAGGAATACTCATAACGCCGTAGCGCATGGCAAGTGCGCTTTCCTGGTCGATGTTGACTTTGCAAACTTTTATATCATCCCGTTCTGCTGCTATTTGGTCTATTATAGGTGAAAGCATTTTGCAAGGTGTACACCATGCGGCCCAGAAGTCTACCAAGACCGTTTTTTCTGATTGTAAAATTTCTTTATCGAAATTAAGTGTTGTAATATTGTTTATCATTTTAATATCCTCCCTTGACCGGTAATTATACAGTAATTATACACTAAATCAGAAAGATTAAATAGAATTAGATAGTATTTTGTGCTATAATTAGTTCCATATTTTACAACAGATTTTATAACAGAGGAGATTGAAAAATAATGCCAAAATACAGTGTCAAAAAGCCGATGACAATCTTCGTTATAGTAGTGATAATAATAGCATTGGGTGTGGTAGCTCTTATGGGAATGACGCCGGACCTGATGCCGAGTATAGATTTGCCGTATGTTGTAGTAATGACCACATATCCGGGAGGAACACCTGAGGAAGTGGAGACAACTGTTACAAAGCCTTTGGAGCAGAGTCTTGCGACGGTGGAAAACCTAAAACGAATGCAGTCTGTGTCGGGTGCCAACTATTCTTTGATTATGTTGGAGTTTGAGAACGGCACTGATATGAACACATCTATAGTCAATGTGCTTCAAAATACCGACCTTATAGAGGGCAGTTGGGATGATACTATAGGCTCTCCATACATAATGAAGATAAATCCAAATATGATGCCTATAACCATTGCTGCTGTAGATATGCAAGGATATACTACAGAGGAACTGTCAACTTTTGTAAAAGATACTTTGATAAATCGTCTTGAGGGAATCACGGGAGTTGCAAGCATAAATACGGGAGGATTGATAGAGTCTAAGATAAATGTTTCCATAAGCAAAGACAAAATCGACGACTTAAATCAGAAACTCTTAGGTCAGGCAAATGGTTCTTTAGCGGAGGCGAGGGCACAAATAAATACAGGGATTTCCCAAATAAACAAGGCGGAGGCGCAGTTAAATGCGGCAAAAGCAGAACTTGATAAGACTAAAGACGGAACTTACGATAAGCTTGCTTCGATAAGTGCCGAGCTTGATGCGGCTGTGGCATGGGCGAGCGCTCTTCCGGCACAGATTTCTGCACTTGAGGGTCAGAAAATGGCATTGGAAACCCAGCTTGCAGAGGGTATCGGAGATGCTGCGCAGATAAGAAAACAGATAGCTATGCTGACTGTACAGATTGAGACTATGAAAAAAGCGCAGCAGGAAGCTTCTCTTAATGTGGAAAATCTAAAGAAAGCATATAAAGAGGCGGAAAAAGGGGCATATACTGCTCAAGATTCGCTTGATGATGCATACAAACAGCTTGAAACAACAAAGGAAAAGGTTTTGAGCCAGAAAAACCGGCTCAACGAGGCGCTTGCTCAAGTTAATACTGCCGGCAATGCAGCCCTTGCAAAAGCAAACCTCGGTTCTATGCTAACGATGGAAAGTGTTTCCGGAATATTGCAAGGACAGAATTTTTCGATGCCGGCCGGATATATTCAGGATGAGGACGAAAGATATTTGGTAAGTGTGGGCGATGAGTTTACTGAGCCTGAGGATATAAAAAATTTATTTGTATTTAATGTACCCGGTCTTGGCGATATACACCTTGGTGATGTAGCAGATGTTTTTGCGGCAGATAACAGCGACAATGTATATGCCAGCATTAACGGCAATCCGGGAGTTATGCTTACTTTCTCCAAGCAGTCAAACTATCCGACGGCCACAGTTTCCGGCAATATAAGTGAAAAGTTTGAAGAACTTTCAGAAGAGTACGAGGGTCTTAGCTTTACGACAATGATGGATCAAGGCGATTACATATACCTGATAATCGGGGCAATCGGGCAAAGCCTTGGATTTGGAGCATTGTTTGCGGTTCTGATATTGTTACTGTTCTTGCGTGACATCAAACCGACATTGATAACTTTGGTCAGCATACCTGTAAGTATAATGTTTGCTATAGTTATGATGTATTTTTCCGGTGTTACCCTTAACATGATTTCCTTGTCGGGACTTGCAGTAGCAGTAGGAATGTTGGTGGACAACTCGATAGTGGTCATAGAAAATACTTTCAGACTGAGAAGAATGGGAGTGCCTGCAAAGAAAGCGGCAGTAGCCGGAGCAAAACAAGTTTCGGGAGCAATAGCCTCGTCAACGCTGACTACTGTTTGTGTATTTGTGCCAATAGTATTCGTTGAGGGAATTACAAGGGAATTGTTTACTGACATGGCACTTACTATTGCTTATGCACTTTTTGCAAGCCTTGTAATAGCCCTTACTCTTGTTCCTTCCATGGCATCTATGATGCTGAAGAAAGATATAAAACCTGAGGGTGAAAAATTCAATACTTTTAAAAAGTGGTATGCCAAGTTACTTTCATGGAATCTTAAGCATAAAGCGCTTATACTTACGGCAGCGGTTGTTTTACTGATTTTCAGTATAGTTGCTTCGGTTGCCAAGGGATTTATATTCATACCTGACATGGCAACTCCTCAGCTTTCCGGTACGATGACCATGATTGATGAAGAAGCCGGAATACAAGATACCAAAGCTATGGCAGACAAGGTTTTGGCAAGAATTACAGAGGTTGAGGGTGTGGATACAGCAGGGGGAATGCTTTCTTCCGCCAATTCCCTTACAGGTGAAGTTTCTGCGGATATGGTGAGCCTATATGTACTGGTTGACCAAGAAAGCGACAGAAGCGGCGGAGAAATCTGCGAAGATATAGAAAAAGCCTGCGAGGATTTGAGCTGTACTGTTGAAATGCTCAGTTCTTCGTCTATGTCATCTTATACATCGGCACTTGGAGGCAACGGAGTAACAGTTGAAGTTTATGGCGACGATACCCAAGGTCTACAGAGTGCGGCTAAACAGATAGGAGAGAAACTGCAAGATGTAGACGGTATTATTTCCGTTGACAACGGTCTTGAAGAAGCAGACGATGAATATCATTTTACGGTGGATAAAGAAAAGGCCATGAGAAACGGGCTTACCGTGGCACAGGTGTATATGCAGGTTGCCAAGGTGCTCACTGCGGAAACTACCGCCACGCAACTCTTGTGGGAGGGTGAAAAGTACGATGTAGTCGTATCTAATCCGCAAGCGGCAGGGATGACTATAGACGACTTGAATAATCTCACTCTTTCCGGAACTGACAGCAACGGAAATGCAATATCTGTAAAGCTTTCAGATGTGGCGCAGATGAATGAAGTTAAGAGTTTGCCGTCTATAAATAGAATAGACCAGAGAACATACCTTAATGTGGCGGGCGAGGTCGACGAAGATCATAATGTAACGCTTGTTACAGAGAAAGCAAAAGAGGCACTTAAGGATTATGAACCGCCTGAGGGTGTGACATATGAATTTTCCGGAGAAAACGAAATGATTATGGACGCCATGAAAGATTTGGTAAAGATGATGGTATTGGGAATTCTGCTGGTTTATTTGATAATGGTGGCACAATTCCAGTCGCTGCTTTCGCCGTTCATAGTAATGTTTACTATACCCCTTGCGTTTACAGGAGGCCTGCTGGCACTCTTGATATTCGGCAAGGAAATAAGCGTAATAGCAATGCTTGGATTGATAATGCTTGTAGGAATAATCGTAAACAACGGAATAGTGCTTGTTGATTATATAAATCAACTTAGGGCAGGTGGAATGGAAAAGAGAAAAGCAATCGTAGAGGCAGGAGCCACAAGAATGAGGCCGGTGTTGATGACAAGCCTTACAACTATTTTAGGTCTTGTGATAATGGCAGTTGGTAAGACTGCTGGAACAGATATGATGCAGCCTATAGCTCTGGTTTGCATAGGCGGACTTGTATATGCTACTATATTGACACTTTTAGTCGTACCTGTAATATACGATTTGTTTACAGGAAGCAAATATAAGCATATAAAGGAAGAAGATATAGATGTCAGCGATTTGGTAGTATAAAAGAGATAAAAGAAAACCCGGAGAGATTTCAGGCACTCAAAGGTCCGGAAAGCTCTTCGGGTTTTTATGTTGCGTTATTGGGTTACCGAAAACTTTTTTGTTGCGTTTAGGTATTTCATGAGTACGCCTAAATTTGCGTAATAGTAAGAAAACTTATCTTGCTTTTTCACTTCTATCAGGCCTGATTCCACCAATTTTTTCGTATGCTGAGAAATGGTAGCCTGCGCATAATCGAAATGCTCCACCAAATCTTTGTTACATACTAAAACCATTGCTCTGTTGGCTTGCATTATATAACGGAAGATTTTTATTCTTGCCGGGTGCGCCAGAGCATCGGAAACCTTGGCAATGAGCAAAATTTCTTCCTCCTGTATGTCATCTGTATCTTTTCGTAATCTCATAAAAAAGTTCCTTTCATTTATATGATACCAGTATATTATGACAGGAAACGACATATTTTTCAAGAAATAAAAAACATATTAAGAGGTCAAATAAAATGATGCAAAAATATTTGCACGGACTTGCAAAACATATGAAAAGATGATAAAATATTAACGGTAAAAGATATGAAGAAAGAATACTATGAGAAAATAATAGAAGAATTGATAAAGCTGATTGACGAGGGTGTTTATATAGTAGATAATCGTGGCGTCGGTCGGTTTTATAATGATGTCATGGCATCATTGGAAAAAGTAAATGTGGAAGATGTCCTCGGAAAGAAGTTTCATGACGCATTCCCCGATATGAGAAAAAACGACAGCACCATGTTAAAAGCGCTGCTTAAGGCAGAGGCTACGGTGGGGCAGCAGCAGAGTTACAAGAATTTTTACGGCAAAGAGATTACGACTGTAAACAGCACTGTACCCATAGTCGTAGATGGGGAAACGGTAGCGGCAATAGAGGTTGCAAAGGATATAACCAACATAAGGAAAATGTCGGACACTCTTTTGGAACTTCAGAAATCCAAGGAAAAACCGGCAGAAAGCAAAAGTCTGATAAAAAGATATACTTTTGATGACATCTTCGGAGAAAATGCGGAGTTTAAAATAGCACTTAACCGTGCCCGCAAAGCTGCCGACAATAATGCTTCGGTGTTCATATACGGTGAAACCGGAACCGGAAAGGAACTTTTTGCTCAGAGTATCCACTATGGCGGCAAAAGAAAGGACAAATCTTTTCTTGCACAGAACTGTGCGGCGATACCCGAATCACTGCTTGAGGGCATATTGTTCGGAACCTCCAAGGGAAGCTTCACCGGGGCTGTTGACCGAGAGGGGCTTTTTGAACAGGCAAATGGCGGTACACTGCTTCTTGATGAGATAAGCGCCATGCCTTATGATTTGCAAAGCAAGCTGCTTAGAGTACTCCAAGAGGACTACATAAGGCGAGTCGGAGGAATGAAAGATATACCTATAAATGTAAGAATCATAGCGACTGTAAATGAACCACCGGAAGAATTGATTGCACAGGGTAAGCTCAGGAAAGACTTGTTTTACAGACTTAATGTTGTAAACATTCAGATCCCGGCGCTCAGGGAAAGGCGAGACGATATTCCGAGGCTTGCAGAGAAGTTCCTTGAAAAGTATAATGCAAGATTTGAAAAAGAAATCTGGATGCTTTCTGACAGCGTCATAAAGAAGCTGCAGGATTATGACTACCCGGGAAATGTCCGTGAATTGGAAAATATAATAGAACAGGCAGTGTCAATGGGAGAAAATGAGCATGTTCTAACAGAGAAAAACCTTGCTATGCCTACGGTTTTGAGAAAAAGCAGACCGATAGAAATGGAATACACCGGCGAGGTTGCCCTTGATAAATACATGGGCGAAGTTGAAACGAAAATAATCAGAGATGCATTGCTTGAAACAGGCGGTAATATTTCAAAGGCGGCTGAACTGTTGCAGATAAAAAGGCAAACATTACAGCACAAATTAAAAAAATATAAGCTTCCTATAGGTTAATATAAATGAAATTTTTGGGAATTTAACACCGGAGCAAAAATATTTGCACAATAAAAGCAAAAATATTTGCACATGTATGTTGCAAAAAATCTATATTTATCTAAAATTTTACAAGAAAATGCACATGACGGTAATATTTGGACAAATTCACAAAAAAATCACTATAAACGCATAAGTTGCAGTGCAAAAACTACAAAAGTATGTGATATAAGTATACAATATCCAACTGTTTGTTGGCACGAACTTTGCTTTATATATAAGCAGTTATAACTTAAAACTAAAATTTTATTTAAAAAGGAGAAACTAAGATGAAAGAAGTAAAAGTAATTATCTGGGGACTCGGCGCTATGGGCGGCGGAATGGCTGACATGCTTCTGAAGAAGAAGGGCGTTGAAATCGTAGGAGTAGCAGGAAGAGGCGCTAAGATTGGCACTTCAATGTACGATTATATCAAAACTGAAAGAGGCGACAGACCTGATGTAAAGATTCAGGCAGCTGAAGATGTTATTAAACCGGGTGCTGCAGACGTTGTACTTCTCTGCACAGACTCATTCACTAAGAATGCATTCCCAAGACTGAAATTCATCATGGAACAGGGAATCAATGTTATCACTTCCGCAGAAGAAATGGCTTATCCTAAGGCTCAGAGCCCTGAATTAGCTGAAGAATTAGACAAGATTGCTAAGGCTAACGGCGTTTCTTGCCTCGGAACAGGAATCAACCCTGGACATATCATGGACATGTTAGTTCTGGTTATGACAGGATGCTTAGTAGATGTTGAAGAAATCACTTCAAGAAGAGTTAACTCCCTGTCACCGTTCGGACCTGCTGTTATGGAAGAACAGGGAATCGGTATCTCCGTTGAAGAATTCAAAGAAAGAAAAGCTAACCACACAATGTCAGGACATGTTGGATTTGCTGAATCCGTTGGCATGATCGCTGAAGGTATGGGATTAACTGTAGAAGAATTCGCACAGGACATGAACCCTATCACTACTGATGTTGACAGAAAGTCACCTTACGGATTCGCAGCTAAGGGATCATGCGCAGGTGTTGCTATGACTGCTGAAGCTAAGCTGAACAACGGTATGCCTGTACACATGGAACACCCACAGCAGATCGAACCTGAACAGGTTGGCGTACAGACCGGTGACTATGTAATCATTAAGGGAACTCCAAATGTAAACATGGTTAACAGCCCTGAGGTTGAAGGTGGTCTTGGAACTATCGCTATGTGCGTAAACATGATTCCTCACATCATCAACGCTGATCCTGGTCTTCACACTATGATTACTCTTCCTATTCCAAGAGCTATCATGGGAGACTTCAGAAACCTCGTTAAAGAAGAAAAGAAGATCGTAAAATAATAATTTTGGATTTTCAAGTTCGCAGAGCACATAAAGTGCGATGTGGCGACAATTCAATATGATTTTAGGGCATCGACCTGAAATTATAAACTGAAACATTGCAAAAAGAAATTACGCCCGCAGGATATTCTTGCGGGCGCAATGTACAAAAAAGGAGATGTTTAAAATGGCTAAAAAAGGCGAATGGGTGCGCATCCATAAGGTTGTTTTGCCTGCTGCTGAAAGAACAGCAAAACTTCCTGACGACACAAAGAAGGTTGACTTCGAAATGTGGGTAAAGGGAACTCTTCAGAATGAAACAGCAGAAATTGGCGATGAAGTTACAATTATTACTGCAACAGGTCGTGAAGAAAAAGGAACTTTACTCGAAGTAAATCCTTATTACACTCACAGCTATGGAAAATTTGTTCCGGAAATTGTTGAAATTGACAAACAATTAAGAGAAATCATGCAGTTTGGAGGTGAAAACTAATGAAATTAGCTAAAGATTATAATTCCGTAATGGGAAGATCTGCTGACATCATGAAAGCTTCACTGGGACTTGACTTCAACGATTTCGAATCCGGTTCAGTTGCTTTCGATTATGAAGGTTTGATGAAAGCTACAGGATATACTATTGAAGAAGTAGACAAAATTCAGTCAAGAACAGGTGTAGGACATACTCAGCTTCTTGAATTAAGAAACATCACCAAGTTGGCAAGAAAATATGCTAAGCCTGGATACGGTGCAAGAATCCTCGTTAAGGATGAAGCTGCAAACGCATCAGGTTCATTTAAAGACAGAAGAGCTGCTTGTGCAGTTGCTCACGCTAAGAAATTAGGATATAAAGGCGTTATCGCTGCTACTTCCGGTAACTACGGTGCAGCAGTTGCATCCCAGGCAGCAATGCAGGGAATGAAGTGCATCATCGTTCAGGAATGTTATGACTCCCATGGAGTTGGACAGCCTGAAATCGTTGAAAAAGCAAGAAAGTGCGAAGCATTAGGTGCAGAAGTAATTCAGCTCACAGTAGGACCTGAATTGTTCTATGAACACCTTTCTGTAATGGAAGACTCCGGATACTTCAATGCTTCCCTTTACTCACCGTTTGGTATTGCAGGAGTTGAAACTCTTGGATACGAAATTGCTATGGATTGTCGTGAACAGTTCGGCAAGGACCCTGAAATGGTAGTATGTACACAGGCAGGCGGCGGTATGGTAACAGGTACTGCAAGAGGTCTTATCAAGGCAGGAGCAACTGATACAACAGTAGTAGCTGCTTCCATCGACCTGACAGGACTTCACATGGCTTCAGACGAACAGTTCAACAAGAAGTCATGTACAACAGGACATACAGGATTCGGCGTACCTCATGCTACAAACCCTGACACAGGAGATGTTCCTCGTTCAGCAGCAAGACCTCTGAGATACATGGACAGATATGTTACAACAACTCAGGGAGAAGTTATGTATATGACAGAAATGCTTGCTAACCTTGAAGGTCTTGAAAGAGGACCTGCAGGAAACACTGCTTTAGCTGCTGCATTTGCTCTTGCTCAGGAACTTCCTGAAGACGCTATCTTAGTAGTAACTGAAACAGAATACACAGGAGCAGGTAAGCACATTCAGCCTCAGCTTGACTTCGCAAGAGATAATGGAATTGAAATCGTATTCGGCGATCCTGACGAAGATGTTCCGGGTAAGAATATCGTTCTTCCTAAGGATCCAAGCGTATTCAAGGTAAAGGATATCGATCTTAACAGATTAAGAAAGTCCTTAATCAAGAGATCAGTTCCAAGAGCTAACGGAAAGCTTACTGCTGAAGACATTGCATTCTTGGCAGTTGACACAAGATCAGACGAAGCATTCGTAAAGGCTGCTCTTGATGAATTAGGTGTAGAATACTAAAATTGCGTAACTTTCAGCAAATTTGTTTTGCGAAAGAAAACTTAAAATTATCATCATCCGCAAAGCTTCATTTGTTGGGGCTTTGCGGGAGTTAAGGAGAATAAAAAGGATGAGAAGAGAAGACGATTTCGCAGTAAGAAGACAGCATATCGCAAATCTTACTGACGAAGAACTTTATGCAAAATTCTGGGAACTTACTGACCAGGTTGTTGACCCGCTTCTTGAATTAGGCAAGAAGAACACAACTCCTTCAGTTGAAAGATCCGTTCTTTTGAGAATGGGAGTATCTTCACTTGACTGTATGCCTATCGTAAACCATGCTATTGACCACGGTTTGATGGGAAAAGGCTGCGGACACTGTGTTTATAAACTTTCAAAGATGGAAGACATCTCAATCAGAGACGCCAGCATCAAGCTTGCTAAGGGCGAAGGCTGGGATAAATTAGTAGAAGCATTCAAGGGAGGTAAGAAGTAATGACAGAACTTAAAAAGAATGAAAAATTAGATATTGTCGAGCTTCTTAAAGACCTTGACAAATATGAACCGAGAAGAAAAGGCTGGGTTTGGAGAGAAAGAGCTGAAAACCAGAATATGGGACCTTTCGAATACCATGAAATTTCAAAGCCTCTGAAGCAGAGTGTTCCGCTTCCTCCGGCTAAGTTCATGGAAGATGTAGACCCACAGCCTATGCAGACAATCACTACTGAAATCGCTTCCGGTAGATTTGAAGACGATATCAGAAGAATGAGAATGGGTGCTTGGCACGGTGCTGACCACCTGATGGTTATAAGACATATGGGACAGTCCCACATTGATGGTCTGATGGAGGGTACTCCACAGGGTATCGGTGGTGTTCCTATCACAAGAAAACAGCTGAGAGCACAGAGAAAAGCTATCGATATGATAGAAGATGAAGTTGGTCGTCCAATCAACTATCATTCATATATCTCCGGTGTTGCAGGACCTGATGTAGCTGTACTGTTCGCAGAAGAAGGTGTAAACGGTGCTCACCAGGACCCTCAGTACAATGTACTTTACAGAGATATTAACTGTGTAAGATCTTTCGTAGATGCTTGCGAATCCAAGAAGATTATGGCTTGGGCAAACATTTTACAGATAGACGGAGCTCACAATGCTAACGCTACTGCAAGAGAAGCATGGAAAGTAATGCCTGAACTTATCGTTCAGCATGCTATCAACTCCAGATTCTCTGAAAAAGTTGGTATCAAACCTGAAAACATTTCACTGTCAACAGTACCTCCAACAGCAACTCCTGCTCCATGCGTTTACATGGACCTGCCTTATGCAGTTGCTTTGAGAGACATCTGCGACAGATATAAGATGAGAGCTCAGATGAATACAAAGTACATCCAGTCTTCCGCAAGAGAAGCTACTGTAACTCATGTACTGAACATGCTCATCTCCAAACTTACAAGAGCTGACATCCAGTCAACAATCACTCCTGACGAAGGAAGAAACGTTCCTTGGCATATCTACAACATCGAAGCATGTGACACTGCTAAGCAGACACTGATTGGTTTAGATGGTCTGATGGATATGGTTGAACTCAAGAAGGATGGTCCTCTGAGAGAAACAGCAAGAGACATCAAAGAAAGAGCGCTTCTGTTCATGGAAGAAATCGTTGAAAACGGCGGATACTTCCAGGCTGTACAGGATGGATTCTTTGTTGACTCCGCTAAATATCCTGAAAGAAACGGCGACGGTATCGCTCGTAAGATTGAAGGCGGCGTAGGATACGGATTCATCTTTGAAAGAGATGAAGACTACATGGCTCCTGTAACTGCTCACTATGGATACAACAATGTAGAACAGTACGGCGGAGATCCTGAAAATCCATCAGCTTTAATCGGCGGATGTACTTTTGAAGACAGAAGCAAGATCGTTTACATCGACGAACTTGACGACGATAATGTAAACAACAGACTTGCAAAGGTTGCTAAGTACAGAACAGGCGAAGTTATCACTCCGGAAGTTGAATGGTGTGGTGACAGAGTAATCATGCTGACTATGATGCTTCCTATCAACAAGAGAGTTGCAGAAGCAGCAGCTGTTGAACTTGGTAAGAAACTCGGTCTGGTTGACCCTGAAGTTATTTCTGCTGAAGTTATGCAGGACGCTGAGGGTACAAGAATCGAACTTAAGGGTAGAGTTGACTTTGATATTGACCTTACTACTCTTGAAATTCCACCTGAGCCACATTACCTGTCCGACAAGGAACTTTATGATGAGTTTGAAGGACATGAACACATGAAAGTTGTTTGCGGTACTGTAGGTGAAGACGAACACTCAGTAGGTATGAGAGAAATCATCAACATCAAGCACGGCGGAATTGAAAAATGGGGTATCGAATGTATCTACCTCGGAACTTCCGTACCTGTAGAAAAGATGGTTGACGCTTGTATCGAAGAGAATGCAGAAGCTATCCTTGCTTCAACAATCATCTCACACGACAATGTTCACTATAAGAACATGAAGAGAATCAACGATCTTTGTGTTGAAAAGGGTATCAGAGATAAGGTTATCATCTGTGCAGGCGGAACTCAGGTTATACCTGAAGAAGCTGTTAAGACCGGAATCGACATGGGATTCGGAAGAAACTCTCACGGTATTGATGTAGCTACATTCTTAGCTGAAGAAAGACAGAGAAGAAGAGGCGAAAAATAGTTACTGAACCTTTGGGCTGGGCGGCAATTTAGCCCAGCCCTATTTTTCTACCCGATTATGGTTTACCATATTATGTTTTTCCGCTGCAAGGATCACAGCGACTTGTAAAGATATGGAAAATGTTGTACAATTTTATTAAATTAAAGATAAATGGCAACATTTCCACTACATTATGACAAACTTCACTCCTTTTACACTGTAAATATCATCAAATGTTGGCAAAATCTTAAAAAATAAGAAATTTAGCAACAAAAAACCAAAAAAGTGTTGTCAACTTTGCCAAAATTCAAAAATTTGACAACAAAGCAGTGAAAAGGAGGAAAAAATGTACCAAATCAAAGAAAAGATGAATCAAATGTTGTCACAATTAGAGAAAAAGCTTGTTTCTGACAACATGGAGCTGCTGGAATGTCCGGCGGGGCAAATTTCTTGTGTCAAGAGACAGGGGAAAAACACATACTTTAGAGTAGAAGTGCAAGAGGGGCATCGTAAGCGAACGAGCATAAACAAAAATCAGAAGCTAATAGAAGGATTGGCGAGAAAAAAGTATTTGAGCCTTGAAGTTTCGAGACTCGAAAAAAATATAAATACAATAAAAGCTTTGATGGCAGATTATTTGCCGGATGAAGTGGAGGATATTTTAAGAGAGATGCCGAGCCCTATTCAAGCTTACTGTCTACCGAAAATATCGACACAAGGCTGGTCAAATGCACCATACAACATGAGCACATACATGCCCGAACGGAAAGTACATACCACATCACGAGGGCTTAAGGTGAGAAGCAAATCTGAACTCCTAATAGTCGAAAAATTATACGAACACAACATAGAATTTAGATACGAGCAGGTACTGCGGATTGACCAATAACGATAAGTATTTAAAAGCCCACAAGCGAAAGCTTGAAATATATGAACGGGCAGGGATAGTTCCGTGGCAAAACTTGATAATAACCTATGATGATGAGTACGGCATCTTGAACCTTGCCATCGTCGAAAGTGAAATAATAAATAAGATTAAAAAGTGATAACAACAAAATAGAAAGAAGAAAGAGGATATTTGAAACGGATAATTTATTCGATGTTAAGACAGTAGTTTTTTGACAGAGAAGGAGGGACTTCAAATGTTAAGAAAAGCGCAAGCTGTAGATAAGGCTGACTGGATAAAACTCAACAGAGAATTTATGGATTTTGAGATTCAAGATAACAATCTGTGGAACAATATTGATTTGGCAGAAAACGAAGAATTGGGGGAAGTATTTGAAGAAGCTTTAAAAAATCCTGAAAATATAGTTATATTTATGATAGAAGAAGAGGGCAAAACGATAGGTTTTGCCAACATTATAAAAATTTTCAGCGTGTGGTCTGAAGGCTTTGCGTTGATTATAGACGACCTCTATATTGATGATAAGTATCAAGGAAGAGGCTACGGTCGAAAAACCATGAGAGAAATAGAAGATTACGCACGGAGAAACAATTTTAAACGATTGCAGTTTCAGTCGGAAGAGACCAATCCGGGAGCAAAGAAGTTTTATGAAAAGATTGGATATAAGCCGGCAGCAATGAGTTTTTATGTGCGATATTTATAGGAGAATAAAAAATGGATAAAGCTAACTGGGAGCAGAGTGTAAAAGAAATCATCACGGGATATCTGACCAGAAACGACGGCTGCTTTGATGCGGAGATGCATGCAAAGCTGATTGATTACAGTTATGAGGAACAGACTGTTTCCATTGAATTTGAAACACTTAAGTGGCAGATAAACGAGCGAGGCGGAATACACGGAGGAGCTATTGCCGGAATGTTTGATACAGCTTTCGGCGTTGTTGCAAATTTTGTTGCAGGTGTAAACGAAGCTGCTACAGCAGACATGAATGTGTCATTTATAAGACCGCTTGATTTTGGTCAGCACCCAATAATCAAAGTGTATATTGTGAAAAAGGGCAGGTCAATAATAAGACTTAGAGCAGAAATGTACTGCAAGGAAACCGGAAAACTTATAGGAGCTTCGGCAGGAACATGGATACCGTTATAAAGAAAGGATAGAGAAAATATGAGAGTAGATGTATTAGTTGCAGAAATAGGTTCAACGACCACAGTAGTAAATGCCTTTAAGGATTTGGACAGCGAAGATCCCGTTTTCTGGGGGCAGGGTCAGGCGCCTACATCTGTACTTGACGGAGATGTTAGAATCGGATTGCAGGGAGCTATAGATGATCTTTGCAAAAAAAAGGGAATAGAAAAACTTGAATATGACCAGATGTTAGCTACATCTTCGGCAGCCGGCGGACTCAAGATGACCGTACACGGACTTGTATATGACATGACAGCAAAAGCAGCAAAAGAAGCAGCTCTTGGCGCAGGAGGAATAATCCACGACATAACTGTCGGAAGATTAAGAAGAAGTGACCTTGCAAGAATCAAGGAAATAAATCCGAACCTGATTCTCATAGCCGGAGGAGTAGACTACGGAGAAAGAGATACGGCAGTTTACAACGCAGAAATGATAAGAACCTTGGGACTCAAAACACCTGTTGTTTACGCAGGAAATGTTGAAAATCAAGACGAAATGAAGCTTATATTCGACGAGGAAAGCGGACAGTATCTTTATCTGGTAGAAAATGTATATCCAAAAATAGATACCCTTAATGTAGAACCTTGCAGAAAGGTTATACAGGACGCCTTTGAAGATCATATAACACATGCTCCCGGAATGGAACATGTTAGAGATATGGTTAACGGTCCTATAATTCCTACACCGGGAGCAGTTATGGAATGTACAAAACTTCTGTATGACTGCATAGGCGATGTTATGACAATAGATGTAGGCGGAGCAACAACAGATGTTCACGCAGTTACAGAAGATTCCGATGCAGTAGCGAGAATTTTGACAGCGCCTGAACCTAAAGCAAAGAGAACTGTAGAAGGCGACCTTGGTGTATATGTAAACAGAATGAAAGTAATCGAGTCTATCGGAGAAGAAAAGCTTAGAGAAGAATGTGAAAATACACTTCATATAGATCTTGACAAAACCCTTGAAAGTTATGTTGCAATACCTAAGACAGAAGACGAGTTTAAGTTGGTTGAAAGACTTACAAAGGAAGCAACCCTGAGAGCGGTTGAAAGACATGCGGGACAGATAAGATATGTCTACGGACCATCAGGCAGACAGACCCTTGCCGAGGGTAAGGATTTGACCCAGGTAAAATATATAGTCGGAACCGGCGGAGCTCTTACAAGACTGCCTCATAGAGTAGAAATCATGGAAATGATACCAAAGGACAATGAGACAGGAATGAAGCTTTATCCAAGCGATGCAGTTAAAGTCCTTGTTGATAACGATTATATAATGGCTTCTCTTGGTGTTCTTTCAAAGACACATAGACAAGGTGCGATAAAGATATTGGCAAAGAGCCTTGGAATGGAACTTAAAGAAAGAGACCATGAGGCAAATAAGGCTCAGTTCATAGAAGAACTTCAGAGATTGAATGCGGCAAGAAAAGCAAAAGAAGAAGAGACTATGCATCACATCGAAGAGATGGAAAAGATGGGCTATGATATGAGCGAATACAAGAATCCTGAAAAGATTGGCGGAGCAACTGCGGAAGAAGTGGCAGAAGCAAAAAAGGAAGCATTGATGGCTGACCGCACAATCAAAAAGGGAATGGATCTTGTAGAAAACAAAGGTGTCGCCTGCGGCGATGAAGAAGAGCTTAACAGACAGCAGAATAAGAAAAAAGCCGGCTGCGACGGCGACTGCAAAACATGTACACGAAGACACTGCCCATATGGCAAAAAATAAGGAGGAGAAAATGTATCCAAGATTAGTAATTGATTTGAAAAAGCTTAGAAGTAACCTTGATGCAGTTGCACATATCACAAAGGATGAGGGAAAATGCTCCTTGATGGTAGTAACAAAGGGACTTTGTGCAGACCCTGAAATGGCTAAGATGGTAGCAAACCACCCTGCTGTGGATTTTGTAGCAGATTCAAGAGTGAAAAATATAAAGACATATGCAGACGAGGTTAGAAAAAACGGCAAGATGACAACTCTTTTAAGAATACCTATGCATGATGAGATAGAAGAAGTTGTAAAATATGTTGACCTCAGCTTCAATTCAGAGCTTTCTACCATAAAAATGTTAAACGAAGCTGCCAAAAAAGAAGGCATTTGTCATAAAATACTTTTAATGATAGATCTTGGAGACCTGAGAGAGGGCATATTCTACCAAAATGAAGACCAGATTTTTGATGCAGTAGAACAGATTCTCAAAATGGAAAACATCAAACTCTACGGTATAGGTGTAAACCTTACATGTTACGGAGCTATAATCCCTAAGAATGAGAATTTATCTCTGCTTACAGATATAGCGTCTAAGATAGAGAATAAATTTGGCATCAAGCTTGAAATGGTATCAGGCGGAAACTCAAGTTCAATTTATCTGGTCGGCAAGGGAGAACTTCCTAAGGGAATTAACAATTTGAGACTGGGAGAATCTTTCCTTTTGGGAAATGATACCGCATATGAAACAAAACTTCCGGGTACGACAGATGACGCATTGGTTTTGGAAGCTCAGATAGTTGAATTGAAAGAGAAACCATCACTGCCTATTGGGGAAGTCGGTGTAGATGCTTTCGGACAAAAACCGGTTTATGAGGACAGAGGCATCATAAAGAGAGCTATTATAGCAGTAGGAAAGCAAGATACAGATATAGACAGCATGACTCCGATAGATTCAAAAGTGGATATACTTGGCGGCAGTTCAGACCATATTATTTTAGATGTTACAAAATCCGACAAGGAATATAAGGTAGGAGATGTTGTAGGCTTTACTCTTGGATATGGCGGAATGCTTAAAACAGCAACAAGTCCTTATGTGGAAAAATCATATGTAAAATAGCAAATATATTTTAAGTCTGCTCGGCTATTAAAAGTAACTAAAGCAGGTTCATGAAAAAATTGCATGAACCTGCTTTTTTGTTAAAATTGTGCCGGTGTTGAAAAATAAACGGTTTACAAAGAAAGAAAAATATGTTAAAATATTAACTATGCGTTTTAAAGCTCATTGGAGAAAAGGACGCAAGATTAAGGGAAAGATGTATTAGAGCGGCATCGGGTGTCGCAGTAAAAGGAGAAAAGTAATGAATCAAACAAAACCAAAGGATGAAACCCTTGGCGTACTTGGGCTGGTAGCTCTCATAATAGGATCTACCATAGGAACAGGCGTATTCACCACAGCCGTAAATATGGCGGCTGACGGGGCGCATACCGGAGCTGTGCTTGTAGGTTGGGCAGTTGCAGGTATAGGAATGCTTATGCTGATGATGGTGTTTTTCGGACTTAATAAAGTAAAACCGGAACTAACAAATGGTATCTACAGCTATGCCAGCGAGTGTTTCGGCCATTTTGTCGGACTTAATTCGGCATGGGGATATTGGCTGAGCGCAGTAATCTGCAATGTGGCATTTATAACACTTTTGTTCAGCACGCTGGGATATTTTATCCCGCTATTTGCAGAAAGCAGCATTGCCGGGCTTATAGGCGGCTCCGTAATGATTTGGGGTATAACATGGCTTGTTTTAAGAGGTGTAAAAGAGGCAGCCTTTGTAAATATAATAACTACGATAAGCAAACTTATTCCGTTAGTTATATTTATAGTTATAATACCAATGCTCGGCAAATTCGATTTTGATATTTTTATGGACAACTTCTGGGGAGACGGAGAAGTTCCGGTTCTCGACCAGATAATGTCTACTACATCATACACAGTGTGGTCGTTTATAGGTGTAGAGGGAGCGGTGGTATTATCCGCAAGAGCAAAAAAATCAAGCGATGTAGGCAAAGCTTCTCTTATCGGATTCGGAGGACTTATAACCATATATATTCTGGTTGCCGTTTTGAGTATGGGAATAGTTCCATATGAAACTATGAAGAATATGCCTAATCCGGGAATGGCTTATCTGCTTGAAGAAGCGGTAGGTCCTTGGGGAGCTACCTTGGTAAGTGTAGGTGTTATTCTTTCTGTAACAGGTGCTTATCTTGGCTGGACTATAATAGCTGCCGAATGTCCATATGCGGCAGCCAAGCAGGGAGTGTTCACCAGGGCATTTGCAAAGTGCAACAAAAACGAGGCGCCTACAGTGTCACTGATTGCTTCGGGAGCTATAGTTCAGGTTCTGCTTGTTATGACCCTTATAGCTGAAAAAGCTTATGAATTGTTTGTAACCATGGGTTCTTCCATGATAATGCTACCTTATCTTTTAAGTGCCGCATATTATTTTAAGCTTTCATTCGGAAAGGAGAAAATCCTTGTAGCATCTAAAACAAATCTCACGGGTGCAAGAATTTTTGCAATCCTTGGAACGATTTACGGAATATGGATGATTTATGCAGGAGGTCTTGACTTCTTCCTGATAACAGCAGTTTTGTATTCGCCTACGATTTTGATATTCTATGTGGGACAGAAAGAAAAAGGTTATAAGCAGAAATTTAAGCATTATGAAAAAATTATAGCCGGTGTAATAATCATACTTGCTTTATTAGCAATTTATCTTATGGCTACAGGTGTGATAAATCCATTTTAAATAAGAAAATAAAAGCTTCTCTTGCAAAAATAATGTGTAAGAGAAGTTTTTTTGAAAAATTTTCAAAAAATGTGTAACGAAACGGCGATTTTCCCGTATAAGAAGTAGAAGGACAAACTGAATGTTATTGGAAACATTACACTTGTATGTTAAAATAACATACAAGGTGGGTGTGTTATGTCAAGAGAAACGAAATACTATGAGACCGTAGAAGAATTGTACCGTGACAACTTTAAATTTGTGCATATATTAGCAGGTGACTATACTGATGACATACATATGAAGAATGATATATCTTCGCTGATATGGGAAAAGGTTGCAGGGCAGCCGGAAAAGTACTTGTCCATGGATCGGTACAGGCTCAGAAATTATTTGCGTATAATGGTTAAGAATGCATATACAGATTACTTCAGGAAACCGAAAGCTACATGTGAGGAATTAACAGAAGATAATATTTACTTATACGACGGAGATTTTTGTGAAGTAGACTTTTACAGGGAAGAGCTTAAATATCTCGGAGCAGCAGTCAAAACCTTAAATCCGGAAGAAAAACAACTGCTTGTAATGAGATTTGCAGAAAACATGAGCGCTAAGGAAACGGGAAAAGTTTTGGGAATATCAGAAGGAGCAGTTAGAGCACGCCAGAGGAGAATTCTGGTTAAGCTTAAAAAGGAAATACTGCGTTTTATGAAAGAGGATGAGAGCATATGAAGCAGAGCAGGGAAAAAATCTCACAGGAAGAGATTCTTAAAAAAGCGGCACTGTTGTCAGCAGATGAACTTGACAGTGAATTAGAGTCATATATGAAAAAAGCTGATGCGTTAACAGATGAGATAACAGCTGACGAGGAATTTTTGCGATTTGTCGCAGAGTACGATAAAAAACGGTGCAGGGAAAAGAAGAAGATTTCAAGGCGATTTGTTCAGATTGCGGCAGTGTTTGTGGTTGCAGCCGTAACTTTAGGAGGAATAACTTTGGAGGCTTCGGAAGCTTTTAAAAGCAAAAACTATGAGCTTTCCGTAAATAAAGACACAGGGGAAGTTATATTAGTGCCGGATAATGAGAAAGAGGTTTTAAATGATTCGGCAAAAGCGGATAAAATCAATTATCCCCAATATCTGCCTGAGGGGTTGATAGAGGTTTCTTGTTCCGAAGATAATGTGGCAAGGGTTCTTTCGTTTATGCCGCAAGATGAATCTTACGAAATAGTTCTTTATGAGTACGAACCTGAGAATCTTTCAATGACCTACAATATGGAAATCAACACCTTAGAGGAGATAGATATAGGTGAATATAAAGGGTATCTTTTTACCAATGTCACAGCTAAAAATCTTTCACTGATATGGCAGATGGATAATAAGGTGCTTAAATTATCGGCCTTTGACTTCGATAATAGGAAAGAATTTATTAAAATTGCAGAAAGTATAAAATAATTTAAAAAATTTTCAAAAAATGCGTAACGAAACTGGAAATTTTCCGTATAAGAAGTAGAGGGGAATTAAATATATAACATGCAAACGATTTTTTGTCATATCTTAACGAGCCGCAAAGGAATTCAACATGAATGGTAACTTTTGCGGCTCGTTAAGCGTAACAAGATAAATTTAAAGGTGGGCTCAGGGTTTGTAAATTTTGAAAGGAGCTTTATAAAATGAGACTGCATAAAAAAGCCGTCGCTGTAATAATGGTGATTTTGGTAGCGCTTATTGCAGCCGTAATGATTATCGATGTAAAATGTACCGTGACATTCAGCAGAGGACTGACGGCGGAGGAAGTAACATCTTTTGAAGAAAAGTATAAAGTATTTATACATGGCGTAGGAGTTAAATACACCGGCGCACAGTCAGGGAATCCTTATTCGTCTTTAGTAGCATACAGCGAATATAAAAATATAGATGCCAAGATAGGTGATATTATCCCTGAGGAGATGGGCGAGATGAGGAGGATTTGATTTTTAACGGCATTGCAGCTGCTTATGTCATGTCGCCGGTCATGAGGATAGAGAAAATCCAAAAGGATGAACTCATATATGACAAAGAAACAGTATTTGATTTCAGAGGAAGCACAAACTTTGAAGCTTATCCTTTGATGAAAGAGCTTCCGGAAGCGTAGGCTCGATAATAATATAAAAACGGACATAACCCATAGGTCATGTCCGTTTTTTTGTCATAGCTTTAAATTTTTTCAAAGTCATCTACACCGTGTTTGCAAAGCGGGCAGATGAAATCATCAGGCAAAGTGTCGCCCTCATATACATATCCGCAAATCTTGCAGACATAGCCGTGTTTTTCCTCTTCAATTTTAGGTTGAGGCTTCGGTTTGATATGTTCAAAGTAGTAAGCATATGTTACGGAAGGTTCTTCTCTTAAAACTTCGGCTTCCGTAATCTCGGCAATGAATAGGGTATGAGTACCGTAATCATAAGAATCCACTACCTTTGCCGACATAAATGCGTTAGTTCCCTCTGTAACATACAAAAGACCGTTGGCACTGCGTGCAACACTGTTTTCAAAGCCTGCAAACTTATCGGTATCTTTACCGCTGGCAAATCCGAAACGCTTGAATGTATCAAAAGATGTGTCCTCGGCTAAAACAGATATATTAAATATACCGGTGTTTAGAATCATGTCATGAGTGTAATTGGCCTTATTTACAGCAATATTGATTCTGTTTGGTGAGCTTGTAAGCTGTGCGGCAGTATTGATGATACAGCCATTGTCCTTGCCGTCCGCCTTTGCAGAGAGAACGAACAAGCCGTATGACAGCTTTTGGAATGCAGTCGGATCTACTGTGGCTTCTGCCATTGCAGCTTCATCCAAAACAGGCTTCTCAAAACGAGGGATAGTAGCTGAAATTGCATTTACAAGGGCGTTTATTTGTTCGTCTTGTTCAGGCTTCAGAGATGACTTCAGAGTTAGGGTTTCTTCCAATATGGTCATATCTTTACATTCTGAAATAATCTTTTTCATAAGACCGCCGCTTGTAGGAGCCCATGAACCGTTTTCGACAAATGCGACTGTACGGTTTTGGATGTTATGAGCCGCAAGGTCATTGAGAAGTTCTTCCATCGAAACGAAGATACCGGCATTGTAAGTGGTTGAAGCAAACAGCAGATGACTCCATTTGAATGCGGCTGCTATGATTTCTGAAGCAGGTGTAACAGAAACATCGAACATGACGGTTTTTATTCCCATATCACGAAGACGAGATGAGATTATCTCGGCAGTGTTTTCGGTGTTGCCGTAAACGGAAGCATATGCTATCATTACGCCTGTTTCTTCCGGAGTGTAAGTGCTCCATTTTACATATTTATCAAAGTAATCTTCTAAGTTTCTTCTCCATACGAAGCCGTGAAGAGGGCAAATCATTTTTATGTCAAGACCATGAACCTTTTTCAGCATGGACTGAACTTGAGGTCCGTATTTTCCTACGATGTTGCAGTAATAGCGGCGAGCCTCGTCCATATATTCGTTGTCGAAATCCACCTCGTCAGCAAAAATTGCTCCGTTCATTGCGCCAAAGGTTCCGAAAGCATCTGCAGAGAACAGGGTTCTTGAAGTTTCGTCATAAGTAATCATAACTTCCGGCCAGTGAACCATAGGTGCAAAGATAAATTTAAGCACATGATGACCTGTGTTCAGAGTATCTCCCTCCTTGACTATGAAAGCCTTTTTGGAAAGATCCATGTTAAAGAACTGGTCTATCATGGTAAGAACCTTTTGGTTACATACTATTTTGACATCCGGATATCTGAGCATAAGTTCCGTGAGAGTTGCGGAGTGATCCGGTTCCATGTGCTGAATTACTACGAAATCGAGATTTTTTCCGTTAAGTGCGTGTTCTACATTCTGAAAGAATGTGCCGCTGACAGCTTTGTCAACAGTGTCGAACAGGACATTTACATCATCAAGCAGCAGGAATGAGTTATATGAAACGCCACGAGGAACAGAATATACACCTTCAAACATCGAGAGGCGTCTGTCGTTTGCTCCTACCCAGATAAGATCGTCTAAAACTTTTTTAGTGCAGTACATTAAAACTACCTCCTTTTTAAATCTAAAGTAATTATACCATAGTAAGGCAAAAAATTAACAAAAAAATGATAATTTGCTACATCATTTGTTGACCGTTTATGATAAGGGAAAAGGTTACATTAAGCGCTTCGGCAGCTTTTTTGCATAATATCATGCGACCCAGGAATATTTCAAAATATTCAAGAAGCGTTGATGTTGCTGTGTCTATGGTCAGTGTCAGGCTGATTTCATCGGCGGTTATATGAACTTCCGAAGCTGTAACAGAATAATTTACTCTGTCATGAATATCGAACTGTGCATGAGACCTGTTCCTCACACGGGAGCGGCGAACATCGGTTTTGTCTGCTATTATGAGAGCTGCCGCAACGGGATTTACCGGAAATGCCGTTGATTCGTCATGGTTACCTATAGCGGTAACGACAGTCGCTATATCCTCCGGATTCATATTCATTCTGTCAAGCAGTCTGAAAGCCATTACTGCACCGCTTTGAGCGTGATCAACTCTATTGACTATATTACCTATATCGTGTAGATAACCGGCAATTTTGGCAAGCTCGATTTGATGGTCGTCATAACCTAAAATCTTTAGAATTCTGCCTGCAAGCTCTGACACCTTGTGTACATGAGCAAAACTGTGCTCCGTGTAGCCAAGGGCAAGGAGCGACTCGTCTGCCTTGGAAATATAGGTTTTTATATCTGTATTATTTTTTACATCTTCAAAGGACACATTCATATTTATCACCATTTATTATAAACTTTTTCTGCAAAACCAAGAAAATCTTTAACTTCGATAGCAGTGCCATCGTCAAGAATTACTTTGCCGCTGTACTTTCCAAAGACTTGATGCTGATCTGAGGAAATGATTTTTGCGTCGGTAAGAGCCGCCCTGTCTATTATAGGCACAAAATCCATTTCAAAGCGGCCGTCGTCACTGGTAAATGTCCAGGGACTCATATAATCCTCGATTAGGTCTGCGGTGCAGGCCTCTTTGCCGGCAGGTCCGCAGCAACCGCCTCTCGTCACATATTTTTTGTTCTTCATAGGTATATTGAAGTTTACTTGACTGAGTTTATGAGCTTTGTTATTGTAAAATATCATATTTTCGCTGGCAGCGGAAGTATCACCAAAACCGTATCCTATGTTCCAGCCGAACGGTACTCCGCCGATTTGACCGGAGGCGCTTCCCCAGTACCATGTATTCTTGTATGTCCATACGCCTCTTCCCCAGTCTAATACGCCGAAAGCTTCACCTTCTTTGAATTCATATGTTTTGCCGTCAAACTCCACATATCCTGTGGCAGGCATGCAATTTATCTTTTGGTTGTAATAAAAGGCTGTCTTTTTTTCTTTGAACGGCGTTGCAATCACCATGGATTCTGTATCAGGGCATTCCAGTCTTATTTGACCTTTTATTGGTTTATTGCCGTCAAAATTTTTCATGTGAAAGGTTAGAATCCTATGATCGCCGTTATGTTTAAATTCAATGCTGTAGTTCTTGTTGCCGCTTTTTACATCTCCTGACGCACTGGAAGAAGGCATATTGCGCTTTCCCATGGTGAAAGCGGCCATGGGGCTTGTGGTCTTTTGCCATGGGATTCTGAAATCAAGTAAGGAAATACTGTCCAGACCCATATAGGAATTGTCGGCAACAGTCAGAGCAACAGCAGAATCGTCACAGGTTATCAGATAGTAATCCCATTCTTTGATTCTCAGTTTGCCTGCTTTTATAGCAGACCTGTCATAATCCATGAGAAGTCCTTTTGTGTATCCTGCTTCTGTTAAATGTCCGTTACTGTTTAAGAGCGGATGCTTTTCCTTGATTTGATGCTGTGTCATGATTTCCCTCCTTTAGAGTCCAATATATATCTATCGTAACAAAAATATTTTAAATTGGCAAGCAAGCTGATGTAAAGGAAAGTCAAAATATGTGTTAGATTGAAATCTGAGCCTGAATTGTGATAAAATAATTATGAAATTGTCCGGCTCTACCTTTGGTGGATGTATAACATTACAATAATAGATTAAAATCTTCTCTGTAAAAGGGAGGAATGAAGAATGAATCAAGAAAAAATAGGTAAATTTATAGCACAGCTCAGAAAGGAAAGGGGATTGACGCAGGAACAGCTTGGAGAAATGCTTGGCATAACCGGAAAGGCTGTATCAAAATGGGAAACCGCCAAAAGTCTTCCTGACCCCTCGTTATATAAGCCTATTTGTTCAATATTTGAAATTACTTTGACTGAGCTGTTTAACGGCGAGCGGATATCGGAAGAAAACGCAGTGGAAAAAACTGACCAGGTATTGAGCGAAGTTGTGAAAAAGTCCATTGTGAACAAAACATTAAATACGGTAACTGCTGTCATAATGGTGGTGGGAATAATACTTATATTTGCTTCGGCAGTAAGCGGTCTTGGGACAACATCATCTATTGTTATGATTTCCGCAGGACTGTTGTTTTTACTTTTGGGTTTTGTAATCAGGATGAGCGCATGGAGACTGAGCGGAAGTAAAGTTGTAAAGAATACCGGTATGGGATTTTCCGGAGCTCTGACGATTGTATTTATTACGCTGAAATTGATGGGATATATACAATGGCCGTGGGTATGGGTGCTTTCGCCGATTTGGATTTCGGTCGCAGCGGTAATTGGGATTATAGTGATAGGATTATTGATAGTTGCAGTTACGGATTGGATAAAGAAAAGAAAATGAAAATATGAAGCTTCCTAAGACTTTGGGTATGGGACTTTAGCGATAATAAGAGGAGGGAAAACCATGAATTTGATTTATAACATATGTTTCAGCCCCACCGGCTCGACAATGGCAGCAGCAGAACAAATTACAGAGGCTTTGGGCTGCGATAAAAAAACAGTTGACTTATGTAAAGAAATTTCCGAGGAAATCAATATAGCAGGAGATAACACGGCAGTATTTTCTGTACCGTGCTATGGTGGAAGAGTGCCGGAGACAGCATTAGACAGGCTTAAAAAAATTAAAGGTGAAAATACTCAGGCAATTATATGTGTAACTTTCGGAAACAGGGCTTATGAAGATGCGCTCATAGAGCTTTCTGATGTTGTTGAGAGCAGTGGGTTTAAAGTGATTGCAGGATGCTGCATTGTCACGGAGCACAACATAATGCATATATTCGGTCAGGGACGGCCTGACAGCAATGACAAGGGAGAGATTGACAATTTTGCTGAGAAAGTCGCAGAAAAGCTTAAAAAGGGAAATACAGATAAGCCTTTACTGCCGGGAAATCGCCCGTACAAGGAGCGTCACAGCGGTCATGCACCTATTCTGACAGATGAGGCTGTGTGTACCGGGTGCGGACTTTGTGAGAGGAACTGCCCTGTAGGTGCAATAGGAGGAAAGGGCAGGATTACGAACCGGGAAACATGTATAGGATGTATGCGCTGCATTGAAATTTGTCCTTTCAAAAGCAGGAGTTTGCCGGATGAATATCTGTCCAGGCTGATTGAAAGGCTAAGGCCTGCCTGCGAGCAGAGAAAAAATAATGAATTCTATTTGTAGGAGATTGTGGTATAATAAGCAAAAAAGGTAAAGGAGAATTTTAATGGTTTATTTGGGTTGTCATCTGACATCTTCAAAGGGATATGCTAATATGGCAAAAGAGGCCGTTTCAATAAATGCAGATACACTGCAATTTTTTACAAGAAATCCACGAGGAGGAAAGGCGAAAGAAATCAATCCGGATGATGTAAAAAGATATCTTGAGCTTGCCGAAACGAATAAATTCGGAAAAGTCGTAGCTCATGCGCCTTATACATTGAACCCTTGTTCAAAGGAACAAAAGACAAGAGGATTTGCTCATATGGTGATGACAGACGATTTGGAAAGAATGGAATACATACCGGGCAATTATTATAATTTTCATCCCGGCAGTCATGTGGGACAGGGAGTAGATGCCGGAATAGATATGATAAGCGAAATGCTCAATGATATAATGAGACCGGAGCAAACGACGACGGTGCTTCTTGAAACAATGGCGGGAAAAGGCAGCGAAATAGGAAGCAGCTTTGAAGAACTGAAACGAATAATAGACAAAGTAAGTTTAAAGGATAAAATAGGAGTATGTCTTGATACATGTCATGTACATGACGCAGGATACGATATTGTCAACGATTTTGACGGTGTACTCAGCGAGTTTGACGAAATCATAGGGCTAAAATATCTTAAGGCTCTCCATATAAATGACAGCAAAAATCCTATGGGTGCCCGCAAGGACAGACATGATGTTATAGGCGCAGGATATATAGGAAAAGATGCTTTTGCAAAGATACTTAATCACCCTAAGATACAAGGCCTTCCGTGTGTACTGGAGACTCCGCAGGAAAGTCTTGCCGGTTATGGTGAAGAAATAAAAATGCTCAGGGAGATGATATAAAATGAAACAAACGGACATTCTTGTAATCAATCCGGGTTCTACAACTACTAAAATAGCGGTTTTCAGAGACTTGGAAGTATTGTTTGAGGAGACGATAACTCATGACCCGGAAAAGCTCAAAAGTATGGGTGACATTTTCGGACAGATGGAATTCAGAGAAGAGTTGATAAGAGAAAGCATGAAAAAGCATGGTTATGAAGTTACTTGTCTATCGGCAGCAGTGGGACGAGGCGGAATGATTGTCGGTCTTCACGGGGGCGGATATACAGTTACTCCAAAGTTATGCGAGGCAATGAGAAACCCCGACAATCCGCCTCATGCTTCAAGTATGGGTGCAGAGCTTGCGTACAGTATTGCCGAGCCTCTCGGAAAACCGGCATTTATATATGATTCCACCATGGGCTGCGAGCTTGCTGATGTTGCAAAGATAACAGGACTTGACGGAATAGAAAAATACGGATGCTGTCATGTTCTTAATTCGAGAGCACAGGGCATGAATTATGCAAATTCAATAGGCAGAAAATACGAAGAGTTGAATCTGATAGTTGCCCACTTAGGCGGCGGAATATCTGTGAGTGCTCACCAAAACGGCAAGATAATAGATGAGTCAACATATGACGACGGACCTATGGCGCCTGAAAGAACAGGCGGAATACCTCTTATATTATGGACTAAACTGTGCTTCTCAGGCAAATATACAGAAAAAGAGATTGGTAAACTTATCAGCGGCAGAGGCGGACTGATGTCCTACCTTGGAGTTACTGATTGCAGAGAAGTTGAAAAAATGATAGACGATGGGAATCAAAAGGCAAAGCTTGTTTACGAAGCCATGGCATATCAGGTGGCAAAGGCAATAGCAGAAATGTCAGTGGCTCTTAGGGGCAATGTTGACGCTGTAATTCTGACAGGCGGAGCAGCCCATTCAAAGATGCTTACTGGAATGGTCAGAGAATATGCCGGCCATATAGGAGAGTTTGTGTTGATGCCCGGCGAAAACGAACTTGAGGCTCTGGCAAAAGGAGCTCAAAGAATTTTGAACGGAGAAGAAGAAGGAAGGATATATTAAATGAAGCTTTTATTTGTGAATGCATGCATAAGAGATGAGAAATCGAGAACATATGAGTTATGCAAAGATTTTCTTGAAAAGTTCAAGAAAGCAAAACAGGGAGAAAACTGGGAAATAGAAGAGCTGAAATTAGATGAATCAGATATAAAACCCCACAGTAAGGAAAGCCTTGCCAATAGGGATAAAATGATTTCCGAAAACGATTTTGAGAATGAAGAATTTGATTTTGCAAGGCAATTTATAGAAGCAGATATGGTGCTGATAGGTGCGCCTTATTGGGACTTATCTTTCCCGGCTAAATTGAAAATTTATTTGGAACGCTGTTCGGTGACAGGACTGACATTCATATACAGTCCGGAGGGTATTCCAAAGGGACAGTGCAAAGCCGAAAAACTCGTATATCTGACAACATCGGGAAGTCCGATTGCAGATTTTAACTTGGGATATGAATATGTCAGAAGTCTTTGCTGCAATCTTTTCGGTCTTAAGGAAACATATTTTGCAGCAGCGGAAGAACTTGACATAATAGGAAAAGATGTGAAAAAAATCATGAATGATGCCAAGGATAAAATTACCGATATAGTAAGGGAGCTTTAAACTGTATATTTGAAAAAAGCGCACTCATAATAATCTTATGAGTGAGAGAATTTTAGAAATTTTGGTTTTTGCTTTGGGTGGAACAGCTTATGGATTGATGGAGATACTCTTTAGAGGGCACACCCATTGGACTATGGTGATAACGGGCGGGGCATGTGTGCTTACACTGTTTATGCTGCAAGACTGGCTTATGAGTATTCCGCTGATAGGAGCGGCAGCTATGGGGGCTTTGGTGATAACGGTGTATGAATTTTTTGTGGGAATAATCGTCAATTTGCAGTTCGGCTGGCATGTATGGGATTATTCGGCACAGCCCGGAAATATAATGGGGCAGATTTGCCCGCTGTTTACAGTGATATGGTTTTTATTATGCTTTGTGTTTTTTGGAATAGTAAGAATCTTTACATGATAAGGAGATAATATGTTAAATTACAGCAAACTTCAAAACGGCAGTGATATAAGAGGAGTAGCCCTTGAGGGTAAGGAAGAAGTCAATCTTGGAAAAGAGGAAACGCTGAGGCTGACTGCATCATTTGCAAAATGGCTTTCGGGAAAAGAAAATAAGCCTGTAGAGGAATTAAAGATTTCAATAGGCCATGACAGCAGACTGACAGCCAAGCTTCTTAAAAGTGCTGCTGTTGAGGCACTTACCCTACTTGGAGTTACGGTGCTTGACTGCGGTCTTGCATCAACTCCTGCGATGTTCATGTCCACAGTTTTTGATGATACAAGATGTGACGGAGCAATAATGATAACGGCAAGCCATTTACCTGAGAACCGAAACGGATTTAAGTATTTCAGCAAAGAGGGTGGACTTGATAAATCAGATATCAGAGAAATTATTTCTCTTGCCGAAACACTCGATTTAACATTTACGGAGAATGGCAATCCTTGCGAAAAGTCGGTAAAATCAGACCTTATGGATACATATGCAGCTTATCTTCGTGATAAGATTAAGAAAGAAGTGGGCGGTGAAGAGCCGCTTAAAGGACTTAAAATCGTAGTGGATGCAGGAAACGGTGCAGGTGGATTTTACGCATATAATATTTTGAAGCCGCTGGGAGCTGACATATCGGGGAGCCAATTTCTTGAGCCTGATGGCAGATTCCCCAATCACCAACCCAATCCGGAAAATAAAGAGGCTATGGACTCCATATGTCGTGCAGTGAAAGAAAATAATGCGGACTTGGGAATTATATTTGACACTGATGTAGACAGATCCTCGGCAGTTGATGCTTTCGGAAAAGAGATAAACAGGAATGCAATAGTTGCCATGGCGGCGGCACTGATTGCCGCAGAACATCCGGGAACAACTGTTGTTACAGACAGCATAACCAGCGACCAGCTTACTGAATATCTTGAAAAGTGTTTGGGCCTAAAGCACCTGAGATTTAAAAGAGGATATAAAAATGTTATAAATAAGGCTAAAGAGCTGAACGAACAGGGAACGGACAGTCAACTGGCCATAGAAACATCAGGTCATGCCGCATACAAGGAAAATTATTTCTTGGATGACGGTGCTTATCTTGCGACTAAAATAGTTATAAAGACCGCTCAACTGAAACAGTCAGGGGTAGGTCTTGATGTTGTGCTAAGCAGTCTTAAAGAGCCTGTTGAGTCGGTTGAATACAGGTTTTCGGTTAACCGTGAGGATTTCGGAGAATATGCAGAAAAGGTTCTTGATGATCTTAAAGAGTGGGTAAGTCAAGAAGGAAAGACACAGGGCATTTCCTTGGCTGAACCTAATTATGAGGGTGTAAGAATAAACTTTGACCGTGAATCTTTAAAAGGTTGGTGTCTCCTCAGGAAATCTTTACACGACCCTAAAATGCCTCTTAATATAGAGGTTACAAGAGGAAAGTGCCAGGAAATTTTGGACATGGTTCTTGAATTTGCAAAAAATTATGAAATTACACTGTAAAACCCCACATCTATAAGGAAAATTTTTATGATTTTGCAACAAAAGTGTTGACAGGATATCCTTGTTTGGGGTATGGTAATAATATGTTTTGAGGAAAGGAGACTCACAATGCAGAACAGTATCTATGGAGCAATGATGATGATGGGGATGTGCATGGATATGGCCATGTGCAATGTTTCTCGTGCGTTGCTTCAAGACTTATGATACTTTCAAAGAGGGGGTTCTCTATAGGAACTTTAGAAGATACATAAGCAGGAAGTAAACGCTTCCTGCTTATTTTTTTAGAAAGGGAGCTGAAAAATGATAGAACTAAAACATTTGAGCAAGGTCTATGATAACGGCAAAACGAGAGTCGAGGCAATAAAGGATATAAACCTTACTATTGAGGACGGTGATATTTTCGGTATCATAGGACTTTCCGGCGCAGGAAAAAGTACACTTATAAGATGTGTGAATTTTCTTGAGAAGCCGACATCGGGGCAAGTTATATTTGATGGTGTAGATTTGGGAAGTATAAGTCATAAAGAGCTTTTGAAAAAGAGACAGTCTATGTCAATGATATTTCAAAATTTCAATTTGCTGAGCCAGAGAACGGCACTTGGAAATATATGTTACCCTTTGGAAATAGCAGGGGTGGATAAAAAGGAAGCCAAAGAAAAGGCAAGGAAGCTGCTTGATATAGTAGGCCTTTCGGAAAAGGAAAATGCTTATCCGGTTCAGCTTTCCGGAGGTCAGAAACAGAGAATAGCTATAGCAAGGGCTCTTGCAACAGACCCTAAAGTTCTTCTCTGCGATGAGGCAACCAGTGCTCTTGACCCTACTACGACTGCATCAATATTGAATTTGCTCAAAGAAATCAATAAGACTATGGGAGTTACAATTATTATCATAACCCATGAGATGAAAGTAATAGAGCAGATATGCAACAAGGTTGCGGTAATAGACAACAGCAATATTGTGGAAGAGGGGCTTGTGAAAGATGTTTTTACAGCTCCGAAGTCACATATCGCTAAACAGCTGATACTGCCTAAAAATGAGGGAGTTCCTGAAGCAGACGGGTTCAGATGTTTACGGCTTGTATTTGACGGAACATCTGCTTTTGAACCGATAATCTCTGCCCTAAGCCGTCAATGCAGTGTTGATGTAAATATCTTGGGAGCTAATACTAAGAATATTGAGGGTGTAGCATACGGACAGATGTTGATTCAGATGCCTGAGGACGAAGAAAAGGTTGCCGGTATAAAGGCTTTCTTGGATTCAAAAAAAGTAAAATACAAGGAGGAAGGTTTGAATGTTTAATGGTGCAATGGTAGAACTTTTGGGCACGGCACTGTGGGAAACCGTTTACATGGTAATAATATCTACGATTCTTGCATATGTTTTGGGTCTTCCGATAGGTATAGTGCTTAATGTTACAAGTAAGGACGGGGTTTGTCCCAACAAAGCAATAAACTCGGTACTGGGAGTCATAGTAAATGTATTTCGCTCCATACCTTTCTTGATTCTTCTTATATGGATGTTGCCTTTTACTATGAAAATAGTCGGAACTATGGTAGGACCTACTTCGGTAATAGTGCCCCTTGTAGTTTCGGCGGCGCCTTTTGTAGGAAGAATGGTAGAGTCATCTCTTAACGAAATAGATCACGGCGTTGTAGAAGCGGCTCAGTCTATGGGCTCAAGCTCATGGCAGATAATATATAAAGTCCTCATACCTGAGGCAAAGCCATCACTTCTTATAGGTGCGGCAATCTCTGTTACAACTATTTTAGGATATTCTGCTATGGCCGGAATCGTAGGCGGAGGCGGACTTGGTGCAGTTGCAACAAATTACGGACTTTATCGTTACAATAATGAAGTGATGCTTGTTACAATAGTTATAATCGTCGTTATAGTTCAGATTTTCCAGGAAATAGGAATGATGATGGCGAAAAAGTTAGATAAGAGATTAAAATAAAACATAAAAGGAGAAAAGAAGATGAAAAAGAAAATTGCCGGCGTATTGATACTGATTTTGGCGCTCAGCTCTGTGCTTGCCCTCACAGGCTGCGGAAGCAAGGATGATGATGAAAAAGTTATTAAAGTAGGGGCAACACCGGCTCCTCATGCAGAAGTTCTTGAAGTTGTCAAAGAGAAACTTGCAGAGGATGGTTATACTCTGGAAATCGTAGAATATAACGATTACATTTTGCCTAACAAGGCAGTTTCCGTAGGAGATATAGATGCCAACTATTTCCAGCACATAAGTTACCTTAACAATTATAATGAAGAAAACGAAACTGAGCTTGTAAGTGCGGGAAACATTCACTACGAACCGTTTGCGCTCTATCCGGGAAAGACTTCTTCTATTGATTCTCTTGGAGAGGGTGCAAAGATAGCTGTTCCAAATGATGGTACAAACGAGGGAAGAGCGTTGAAGCTTCTTGAAGCAGAAGGGCTGATAAAGCTTAATCCTGAAGCAGGTTTCCTTGCAACAAAGGTTGATATCATCGAAAATCCTAAAAATATTGAAATCGTAGAGATGGAAGCAGCTCAGCTTCCGAGAGTGCTGACAGATGTTGATATGGCTGTTATAAACGGCAACTATGCTATAGACGCAGGTCTTAAGTTGGCAGATGCTATAGCAATTGAGGCCGATGACTCTGAGGCTGCCGAGGCTTATGCCAATGTAGTTGCAGTACAGAAAGGTAACGAAAACAGCGATAAAATTAAAGCTTTGGTTAAGGCTTTACAGTCAGAAGAAGTTAAAAAATTCATGGAAGAGACTTATGGCGGAGCAGTAGTGCCATTGTTCTAAAAAATCAAAGGGGAGCCTTATGAAAGAGGCTCCCTGTTTTTTATGTTATAAAGGTTCATATTTTGTCACTTCGCTGTTTTCAAAGTATACACTGTAGCCTCTGCCGGCTGCCGGTATCCATTCCCAAAAGACTGAGGGCGAAAGCTTTAAAAGATGACACATACATGCGGCAATTACACCGCCATGACAGACTACAGTCGAAATGCAGTCTTTCTTGCTGTGGCGGTTTGAAAGTTCGAGCAGCCGGTGATATACCAACAGTTCTTTTAACCCTTTTTCAGTTCTCAGAGAAAAGCTGTTTGCGGATTCTCCGCCGGGAAATGTAAATGAACCTGTTTTGTCATTCATCCAGTCGTCGAATCCGGGAAGTTCTTTTAGCTCGTTGAAAGTTTTGCATTCCCACTCTCCGAAATTCATCTCTTTCAAATCCGATATAATTTTATATGGAACAGAACCGTAAATGGATTCAAGTGTTTGATTGGCTCTTAACATGCCGGAAGAGTAAAAGTGCATGCCCTCTGAATTGGGATACACTCCTTTTGACTTGAAATTTTCGATTTCAATGAGACCCTCCTCAACAAGGGGCAGGTCTTCCCACCCATAGTACCACTTATTTAATATGCCCTGAGTTATTCCGTGTCGTATGAAATGAATACAAGATATCATAGCTGCTCCTTATTTGATTTTTAGGCCTATGCCGCAAAATACTCTGTATACTTGTTCTGCCTCGCCTGCAAGATAGGCCATGGCTCTCCCGGTTGCCTCACGCCATGCCCGCAGAGTTTTGTCCATTGGCACTATTCCCTGAGAAATATCGTTTACTATTATTATTTTATCTTGGAAGTCATCACGATGAGCTTTAAGGGCCTCCACAACATCAATATCCTGTTTGACCAGATTCAGAAAGACATTTTCGATATTGCAGTAAACCTTTAAATCATGAGGGATACCCCTATCTTCACTACAGAAGTGAATATCGTCATCTGTTATATTGAAATTCTGTTTTGCAAACTCTGTTTTTCCCTGATAAGCTCCGCCAAAAATTAGAATCATAATATCCTCCTTAAAGAATGAACATTGCAAATATGCCGCAAAGTTCTCCCCACACTATGGAAAATCCGGCTATATCTCCGCTCATACCGCCTAACTGTCGTTTAGCAAATACAGTTGAGAGATAAGTTGCTATTGCTGTGACTATGACTACGAGTGCCGACGGCCATAGATAAGTGGCAATCAAAGCTCCTATAGTACAGTATATAATGACTTGAATCAGAACTATGATTATTGCTGTTCGCTTTTGCTTTCTGTCTTCAGCACCGGCGCCTTTGGCATATTGACTGTGACCTATAGGCTTTCTGAGAAGCACATTAACCGATGCGACAGATCTGCTTATGATAGGAATCATACATAAATCAATAAAATCTATGCCTGCGCTTATTGCAGTTGATACAAATGAATAATAAGCCAAAAGCATAAAAACCAGACTTACTACAGCAAAAGCACCGCAGTGAGAATCTTTCAATATTAGCTGCTTTTCCTCAAGAGGCTTTCTTGACATTATTGCATCACAGCAATCCATGAAGCCGTCAAGATGCATAAAACCGCAAAGAGCAAAAGGTATAAATGTTACAAGGAATGACAGAACCAGATAAGGAAAGCCGAGCCACACCAACCCCAAACATAAGGCGGCCCAAATTGCTCCCAATATCATTCCTACGGTTGGCAAAAGCGCCAACATGTAATTTTTGAGATCACCATCCCATTTTTTTAAAGGACATGGGATAGTCAGAAAGTTTCCCCAAGCCATAAATAATCCTGTAATGATTTTCATTAAATCCCCCTTTATTTAAAATGATTTACAACTCCGTATGAAACTTCAAGAACTTTATGACATTCGGCCGCAAGGCAGCGATCTGCGTAGGCAAGCCCCTGTCTGTATTTCTCGGTAAGTTTATCATAAATAAGAGCATCGGAATATATATAGTCCGAAACGAAAATTGTATTTCCGGTATGATGGGCAAATTCTAACAGTTGTTCGGCTACTCTTTGAGGTGCGTCCAAGGCGAAAGTGCCATCGGGACGAAACATTTCGTTGGATAAAAGTGCCGTAACGCTGTCTAAAAGAAATACTCCGCTGCTGTCAACGAGTTTTCCCGATATGGTGCGGCCATTAAGACATGCACAAATATCGGTGCTTTGCTCTATAGTTTCAAATCCCCAACCGTCACGCTCTTTGAGGTGGCGTGCAATTCTTGCTTTGTCTTCATCATCGGTAGGAATCATTGTGGCAAGATAATATAGCGGCAGATTGTTTTCTTTTGCCATTAGGCAGGCCAACTTTTGAGCATGATATGATTTTCCGTTTTTACAGCCTCCGCTGATGAAAATATTCATTAAAAAAAGTTTCCTTTCTCTGCTTCCGCAAGATAATCTGCATCTATGGCGCCCTCTTCAAAAGTGGCCATTTTGTTCATTGCCGCACAGGCAGTTTCTATTATGTTAAAACTTATAGGACAGCCGCTTCCCTCGCCCAGCCTCATACCAAGGTTAAAATAAGGCTTAAGACCTATTTCGTCTGCGGCTATTATGTAACCTTGTTCTTTTGAAAGATGTGAGCCGAACATGAAATTTGCGGAATTTGGTGCAAGTTTAACTGCACTTAGGGCGGCAACTGCTGATATATAGCCATCCACGACTACAGGTAGTCTGTATAAGGCGGCTCCCAAAAAAGCACCGGTCATTGCGCATATATCAAAACCGCCAACCTTTGCGAGGATATCTATGGTGTCACAGTCTTTGCATCCTGCGGCAGCTTTTTCGACTGTTTTTATCTTTTTTTCAAGGCCATCATCACCGAGACCGCCGCCTCTTCCTACTACTTCGGCGGCTTTTGCTCCTGTGAGAGCAGACAGAACACATGAACTTGTGGTAGTGTTTCCTATTCCCATTTCTCCCACACCTAAGATGTCATAATTACAGTCCTTTATCGCTTTTACAGAAGAAACACCCTCAAGAATTGCCTTTATAGCTTGACTTCTTGTCATGGCAGGCTCAACGGCAAGGTTTTTTGTGCCTTTACCAAGACTTCTGTTTAAGATTTTTTTGGTAAGTTTGCCGTTTTCTATTGGAGAATCTGTATATAGGGTTTGCGGAATAGGCAGCTTAACCCCCATGTCTATTACTAAAAGATCTATACCGAAGTGTTTTGCCATTGAACTTACTCCCGTAAGTCCTCTGGTAAAGTTTATGGTCTGGGAAAGAGTCACTGATTGCGGTGCAGAGGCAACGCCTTCGCTGACTACTCCGTTATCGGCAGACATTATTACTATCGCTTTCTTGTTGATTTCATTTTTGACATTGCCGGTGATTCCTGCCATTTGAATTGAAATGTCCTCCAGAGTCCCCAAAGCTCCGGTAGGTTTTGCAAGAATTTTTTGTCGTTCTCTTGCGGCAGACAGAGCGTTTTCGTACAAAGCTCCTTCATTGGCAATAGTTGATAAGACTTCTTCCATTAGATGCTGCATAATACCCTCCTTGAAATTAAATATAACCATATTTTGACAGCCATTTTACACATTCGAGACATTCAAATGCTTCTATGGTGAAAGTAACATTTTTGTCGCAATAATTTTCTATGGTGTCAAAAATTGAAGCCATGTTCATTGAGCCACATTCAAAAGAATTGTGAGAATCCTTATCGCCGTAGTTGTTGTGAAGGTGGAAATGACCGATATACGGAGCAAGAAGTTCAATCCATCTTTCTACGGCAATGTCCTTTTGAGTCATTGCGTTTGCGTGACCTATATCGAGACATAATTTGATGCGTTTATCTGAAATTTTGCTCATCATATCTCTAAACATATACGGTTCGTCTTCCAGTACATTTTCTATATATATTTTAAAGTCTGTGGGTTTGTCTGCCATGAAATCCTGCCAGAAGTCAGCGCCTTTTTCCGAATGCCATTCTTTGAAGTATATAAAAGGCAGCCATCCGTTGTGAACGACCATATCTTTGATGTTGAGAGAAGCACATACCTCATAGGCTTCTTCTAATCGTGATTTTGCCATCAATCGGGCACGGCGGTCGATACCTGTAGGGTAGATTTCAGTAAAAGGCCCGTGAAGAACTGCACGGAGCTTGCCTGATTTTATAAAGTCTTGCCGCATCTCAGACAGCAAGTTTTCCCTGTTTGATGGGTCAAGAGATTCTGAAATGCAGGTATGGTTATATTCAATACCGACTCCATATTCGGCAGCTGTTTCTATTGCATCTTTTTGAAAAGTTGCAATATATAATCGGTTTTTGATGTTTAACATAAATCGGGTTCCTGTAGTGTATAATAAATGCTTTTATTTTGTTGCCGTAATTGGACAACACTGTTAATTATTATACCATAAAACCTAAGTGAAAAAAAGGTAGTTGCCGTGGAATCCCAATGTTGCATGAATGATAATTTTTTGATAAAATTACTATGTGGCTTAATTTAACTGAGAAGAGGGAATAATTATGAGCAAAAAAATGCAAAGCAACATCTTGCTTCTAATCACGGCTTTTATTTGGGGTTCTTCTTTCGTTGCACAAAAAAGCGGAATGGATTATATTGAACCATTCACTTTTAACGGTATAAGAACTTTGATAGGCGGATTGGTGCTGATACCTGTAATTTTGTTTATGAGCAGAGGAAAAGAAACATCTGCGAATACTACAGAGATTAGTACAGAAGAAGAGGCAAAAAACAAAAAAACTCTTATCGTGGGCGGCATCTGCTGCGGAACGGCATTGTTTGTGGCAAGCTCTTTCCAACAGTTTGGAGTAAGTTATACGACAGCAGGAAAGGCAGGCTTTATTACGACGCTTTATGTAGTAATCGTACCTATCTTGAGCGTACTTTTGAGAAAAAAGGTAAGGCCGATAATGTGGCTGTGCGTAGTTATGGGCGCTGTAGGTCTTTATCTGTTGTGCATGACCGATGCATCTTTTAGACTTACTTTCGGCGATTCACTTGTATTGCTTTGTGCAGTATTTTTTGCAATACATATTATGACGGTAGATTATTTTATAACAAAAGCTGATGGTGTTAAACTTTCGTGTATACAGTTTCTTACCGCCGGCATTGAAGGTCTGGTATGTATGTTAATTTTTGAAAATCCTGATATGGGGGCAATCCTTGATTGTTGGCTGCCGATTTTATATGCCGGAGTGCTTTCCTGCGGAATAGGTTATACTTTCCAGGTAGTTGCACAAAAGCATGCAGAACCTACCGTAGCGTCACTTATTATGAGTTTAGAGTCTGTATTTGCGGTAATTTGCGGAGCAATCCTGTTAAGTGAAACCATGTCACCAAGAGAATTATCCGGATGTGCGATAATATTTGCAGCTGTAATAATTTCTCAGCTGCCTGAAAGAAAAAAGAAAGAGGCGTAATTAACTATGATAACAAGAGAAGAAGCTTTGGAACTGCTTAAAAAATACAACAAAGAAGATTTTCATATTCACCATGGCAAGATGGTTGAGGGAACTATGCGTTACTTCGCAGAAAAATTAGGCTACGGTGATGAAGTTGATTTCTGGGGAACGGTAGGACTTCTCCACGATATAGACTTTGAAATGTGGCCGGAAGAACATTGTAAAAAAGCTCCGGAGCTTTTGAGAGAAGCAGGTATTGACGAAAGAATGATTCATGCGGTGGTTTGCCATGGTTATGGATTGTGTTCCGATGTTGAACCTGAACATGAAATGGAAAAAGTGTTGTTCGCATGTGATGAACTTACAGGGCTTATAGGGGCGGCGGCTCTTATGAGACCGTCAAAAAGCTGTAAGGATATGGAACTTAAATCTCTGAAGAAAAAATTTAAGGATAAGAGATTTGCAGCAGGGTGTGACAGAGAAGTGATAATAAAAGGTGCCCAGATGCTTGGGTGGGAACTGGATGAGCTCCTTAATGAAACTCTTGAGGCTATGAAGACATGTGAAGATGCATAAATGGTTTATAAATTTGAAGCAGATAAGCGACAAACAGAATTCGCAAAAAACGAACTTTCACAACGATAGTTCGTTTTTTTGTTCGTAAAAATACGGAGAAAGTGTTTAAGTGTTTTAAAATAAGACGAATATTCGTAAAAAAAACATACAAACGATTGAAAAATCCTCAGCAAAATGTTATAAAATTATTGTCTTTATTTTTTGTTGACAAGTAGTAGCTTTAAGTTGGAAAGGAAAGGAATAATGGACAAGTTTTTTAAGATTTCTGAGCACGGCTCAACTGTAAAAACCGAAATAATGGCCGGTTTTACAACATTCTTCGCAATGGCTTACATAATATTCGTAAACCCTAATCAAGTTACCGGATTTACCGAGGGTCTTGACAACATATGGAATGCTGTATATGTTGCTTCAATTCTTGTAGCTACAATAGGCACGCTGCTGATGGCGCTTTATGCGAAAAAGCCTTTTGCGCAAGCTTGCGGAATGGGACTCAACTCATTCTTCTTTGTAAGTTTTGTACTGCCGCAGGTAATCTCAGGTGGAGATGCAGTTCAGGGTTATCAGGCAGGTCTGGTAATCATTCTTATCTCAGGTATAATATTTACAGCGCTTTCACTGACAGGTGCAAGAGTGTATATTGCCAAGGCAATGCCGGATTGTCTAAAAAAAGCAATCCCCGCAGGTATCGGCTTGTTCATTACATATATAGGATTCCAGAATGTTGGAATCATTCAGACGAACCAGTATACACTTACTCAGTTTGTCGATATCCACGGCGCAATAAACGGTGACGGAATAATGACTATAATGCCTGCACTTTTAGCATTGGTTGGATTCATAGTTATCGTTGTTTTACAGAAACTCAATGTTAAAGGTAATGTAATAGTAGGAATCCTTACGACTACAGTATTGTATTATCTGGTTACAAGAACGGTTCCTTCATTTGATATGGCACAGATAGGAGAGTCATTTAAAGATTTCGCTTCTATAGGTGTTACAGGAGTATTCCGTGGAGCTTCATGGGAGCATGCATTTAGCCCTGCATTTGTAGGCGGTGTATTCAGCGCTATAATGTATATAATTACATTCTGTTTGGTAGATATGTTTGACACAATAGGAACTCTTTACGGCACAGCTTCTCAGGCAGGAATGCTTGATGAAAAAGGTGACCCTGAAGACTTGGATAAATGTATGGCATGTGACTCCATAGCTACCGTTACAGGTGCAGTTTTGGGAACTTCTACATGTACAACTTTTGTTGAATCAGCTTCAGGAGTTGCAGCCGGTGGAAGAACAGGATTAACCAGTTTGGTTGTATCTGCGTGCTTCTTCGTATGCCTGTTCCTTACACCTCTTGCAAGCATAGTCCCAAGCTGTGCAACAGCTCCGGCACTGATATATGTAGGTGTATTGATGTTAGGTAACTTTAAGAATGTAGACATGTCAGATATGAGATCGGCAGCTCCTGCATTTCTTACACTTATAATGATGCCGCTGACTTATTCCATAGCCAATGGTATAGGAATCGGTTCAATCGCATATACACTGATAACTGTTTTCACAGGTAAATTTGAGAAAAAAGACATTATGGTTGCAGTTATAGGACTGCTCTTCTGTTTGAAGTTCATATTTATAACAATGTAATGTTAAACTATGAGGCGGCTCTTAAAGAGTCGCCTTTGTTGTTTTTGAATTTTATATCTATGAATGAAGCTTTCAAAACTCTATAGCTTGCTATAATTTGCGATAGGGGGTATAATTAGAGAGTAAATTTCTTTGATTGAGGAAAGGAAAAGATATCTATGTTTTATGAAATGACTATAGCAGGTCTGAAAAGACAGCTGCCTCTGTGCAAAGTAAGTGATGACTTATATATCGCAGCGTTCATAATGTTCAGCGATGTGGAAATAACAAAGGCTGCCGCAGCAGAGCTGCTTAAGAGAGCGCCGGAATTTGATATAATTATAACTGCCGAATCCAAGGGAATACCTCTTGCATACGAAATGGCAAGACAGTCCGGAAACAACGATTATGTAGTAGCAAGAAAAGGCCCTAAACTTTATATGCAGGATATAATAACCACACAGGTTGATTCTATAACAACAGACCATGTACAGACTCTTTGCGTAGGCAAGAAAGAAGCTGATCAGCTTAGAGATAAGAAAGTTCTTATTGTAGACGATGTTATAAGTACAGGTGAATCCCTTACAGCTATAGAAACACTTGTAAATCAAGTAGGCGGCAATATAGTCGGACGAATGACCGTTCTGGCAGAGGGAGAAGCAGCGGACAGAGACGATATAACTTATTTGGAAAAATTACCTGTATTTAATCCTGACGGAAGTATAAAATAAGTTATATGAAAGAAGTAAAACTTGTGCCGGATATACCGTTTCACAATTATGTTGAAATATCTGTGATGGATTTTCCCGATGGGATAGAGAAAAGCCCAAGGAAGAGATGCAAAGTAAAAGCAGAGTTTGCAGAATATGATGTCCGTTTGCTTAAAGAAAAAGGTCTGAATTTTGAACAGGCAATTGAAGAATATGAGAAGTGGCTTTATGAAGTTATACGCTTTCATCTGGCTCAAGATTGGAAATGTATTGACGGATATGAAAAAGTCATGGATATAATAAAAGAAAAAGTATCGTTATATTATTAAAAACAATAAAACAGCTCATTGTAAAGATAAACAATGAGCTGTTTTTCTATTTATAAAGGAAAGCCTATGTTTTAATTAGAATGGTCCGTATCCGATAGCATTTGCTACACAAATAAGGACATAACCGGCAACAATCATGGCAGCAAATGTTTTCCATGCCATCTTGAGCCATGTACCGTAGTTGAGTCCGCACAGTGAACATGATACAAGACCGCCACCCGGCCATAACATATTGGTTATTCCGTCTCCAAGCTGATATGTAAGAACCATAACCTGCTGATTTATTCCCAGCATTTTGCCCAGAGGACTCATTATAGGCATCATCATAAGCGCCTTTCCGCTTACGGAAACAACAAGGAAGTTGAAAGCGGTTACAAACAGGAATATAAGGAGCAAAGTTATCAAAGCGCTCTTTCCCTGAAGTGCGTTACCCATGTACTAAACAAGAGTGTCCATTATTTGGCCTTGGGTCAGAAGAACCATTACCGACTGAGCCAGACCTATTGCAAGAGCAGCTGTCAAAACTTGAGATGCGCCTTGAACAAATATTTGACAGAATTTATTTGGACTTATGCGGTATATAAAGGCTACGATTATAGCAAATACTACATAATAAGCTGCAAATTGAGCAAGGGTGAAATTTAATTTGAGACATCCGTATGCGATAAATATTACAAGGGCAAGGAATAACAAGAGTGTAAGTCCTTCTCTCCATGTAAATACAGTTTTGTTGTCTTCACCGGATTGTTTTCTTGCTTCGCTCTCAGCCAGATCTTTTTTGTATTCTTCTGCAACATAGCTTTTGTCAGGGTCTTTTTTAATCTTGCGACCGTATAAAAGAATACTTACAAGTCCAATAGTACCAAGGACTATGAATACTATGAGGCGGTATCCTATGCCCGAAAACATAGGAAGCCCTACAAGTTGCTGAGAAATTCCCGTTGTAAACATATTCACCATACCACATGCGAATCCTGCTGTTGCAGCAAACATAATAGTGCCGGCAGCCATGAGACGGTCATAGCCAAGAGACATTATCAGGGCGGTTACTATAGGGAAGAACGGATAAACACCTTCTCCTGCACCAAGGATGTTCATTCCGGCGAAATACAGATAGAAAATTATAATGGCGATAAGATTTCTTCCCTTAGTTATTTGAGTAAGCTTTTTCACACCTATTTCCAATACTCCGGTGCTGTTTAAGATGCCAAGACTTCCTGCACTTAGAAGAAGCGAGCCCATAATGGTTGAACCGTTTACAAATCCCTGATAAAGTGCTGACCAGAAATCCTGAAAGCTTATAGGATTTTCATTTTCAATAAACTGGAAAGTATTTGGGTCAACGGCATTTCCCTCGCTTCTGTCAAAGGTTCCACTCGGTATTATGTAAGACATAACGGTTACTAAAAGCATGATTATGAGTAGGATAACAAAGACATGAGGCATTTCAAATCCTTTTTTCTTGTTTAATGTTTCAGTCATTTCGATTTTGCGCAAGCCTGATGTGCGCACCCTCCTTTTTTTAATTTCTTCAAACTGCTATCGGTTACTTGAGCACATAAGATGTTAAATCCTATGCCTTAATATAAAGCAAGTGCTGTGCCAACAAATAAAACATTGGAATTTCAACATTTTAAAATTTAAGGATTATCATTATTCGTGGTTTGTAAATTTTTGTTGTAAGGTCGTGTAAATAAAAATGCACAGAATGTAAAGAAATATTTACACTGTGCATTTTGTAATTATGGTTCTAAACAATTCTTTTTTATGTTATCTGCTATAAGCAATCTTTCCGCCGACCATTGTTATATCTACATTGATATTATGGATTTGATTTTCGGGAACTTCAAATATATCTTTGTCCAAAACCACCAAGTCAGCATATTTGCCAACTGAGAGAGAACCTCTTATACTTTCTGAGAAAGAAGCATACGCCCCTTCATATGTAAAGATCTTAATAGCCTCTTTAAGAGTAACCTTGTTTTCCGGATACCATGATTTACCTGTGTCGGGATTGGTTCTCGTAACTGCATATTCAATGTTAGGCAAGATGTCGAATGCTTCAGCAGGGCAGTCGGAACCACCGCTCTGATGTACACCTGTGTCCTCATAGCGCCGCCAGTTATAGCTTTGTTTTGCAAGCTCAGAACCTACGCACTCATCTACTATATTCATATCACAGCGGAGGAAAATAGGCTGCACATAAGCCAAAAGATTTAGCTCATGGAACATGTCGTGCTGCTTGTTGTCCATAATCTGGCAATGCACTATTCCGTGACGGCAGTTTGTGCGAGTATAATCAAGTTGGAGTCTTTTAAGTGCGTTTAATGCTTGTTCAAGGGAAGCATCACCTATACAATGTATAGCAAGCTGCATTCCATTGTTATGGGCGGTTTTGCAGATTTCATAAAGCTGCTCGTCTGTATATCGAGCCAGACCGCAAGTACCGGGTTCATTGAGATAAGGTTTTCTCATATATGCAGTGTGAGCGCCAAGAGAGCCGTCTCCTATTATTTTAAAAGGGCCTATGCGATAGAAACCGTAATCATCTCCTGTTTTGTGACCTATTTTCGGAAAACGCTCAAGGCTGTTTTCTTCCCAAAGCAGGCACTGTTGATAAACTCTTATAGGTAGTTTTCCCTCGGAGGCCAGCTCTTTATATGCATTCATTATGGTTTCGCCATCATCACCGGGCAGAACCATAAAATCATCACTGTGTACTTGAGTTATGCCTTTAGAAGCGGCATGATTCAATCCAAGAATGATAAGATCTTTAATTTCACCTTTGGTAGGAAGAGGCTGTGCTTCTGTAATAATATTTTGAAGATCTTCTTTGATTAAACCGTCAGGTGTTCCGTCCTCATTAAAGCCCATGTTGATTTTTGCCTCATCAGAAATATTTTCCATCAGTCCGAGGATTTCAAGAGCCTTGGTATTGCATACGGAAATATGGTAACAAGCTCGTCTTATTGAAATAGGGACTTCTGTGGAAATCCGGTCAAGGTCATGTCTTGTAGGTAATTTTTTGATGTCCCAATCATCTTGATTGAAAGAAACACCCTGTATCCATTTGCCGTTTTGCTTGGCCCATTGAACTTTTTCGCCGCATAAAGATTTAACATCTTCAAGGCTTCTTGCCGCAGCTAAGTTTACTGCACTTGCCTGTATTGCGTAGAACAGCAAATGTAAATGGGAGTCTTCAAAACCCGGAAGAACTCGTCTTTGTTTTAAATCTATTTTTTCGGTGTTGTCTTTGGACAAAGCAAGAATTTCACTGTTACTGCCCATGGCTGCAATTACTCCGTTTTTAATTGCAATGGCAGAGCAGGACGGATAAGCTTTGTCTTGTGTGTAGATTTTGCCGTTATACAAAATAGTGTCCATAATAACCTCCGTTTTCCCTGATTTGGGTAGTTATTTTATAAGTGGTCGTACATTATGGATAATTTCAGATGAAAAAATTTATTTGTCAAGTATAAAAAAGCTGCTTGACATTACAAAAAATGTTGTGCTATAATGCAGCCAAACTAAAGAAAGCTTTCAGACTCCTGTCAATCTTGAGCACATTGATATGTTAAGCGGATTTGTTAGAAAAATCGTTTTACGGAGGTAGAATTATGAATATTTTGGAAGCTGCTTTAGCTAATAAGGAACAGATATTAAAGGACAGACATCAGCTTCACAGAAGACCTGAGGTCGGTTTTTATTTGCCTGAAACAGCTGAATATGTACAGAAAAGACTTTCAGAAATGGGCATAGAGTCTGAAATCTGCGGCGGACCTTTAGATGAAAATTTAAGAAGTAACTTTGTATTTGCAGGATTCCCTGATATGGAAGCTTCTACAGGTGTAGTGGCTACTATAGGTAAAGGTGAACCCTGTATTTTATTGCGTGCAGATATGGACGCACTTCCAATGACTGAAACGGAGGGCCTTTGCGATTTCACTTCTGAGAAAAAAGGATTTGCACATATGTGCGGTCATGATGCACATACTGCGATGCTTCTTGGTACAGCAGCCATACTTAAAGATATGGAAGATGAACTGGCGGGAACAGTTAAACTGATGTTCCAAACCGGTGAAGAGTGTGGCTGTGGCTCAAGGCTTATGATTGAACATGGACTTATGGAAAATCCTCATGTAGACGCTGCGTTTGCTATTCATGTAATGGCAAATCAGAAAGCAGGTACAGTTGGATATACACCTAAAATTACATCTGCCGCCATGGATACATTTATGATTAAGATAAGAGGAAAGGGCGGACATACTTCGACTCCACATCAGTGCATAGATCCGCTTATGATATCAAATCAGCTTTATACGACACTTAATCTTCTCAGTTCAAGAGAGATAGATCCAAGGGAGACGGTAGCTCTTTCTGTAGGCAAATGCGGCGGAGGAACGGCTGCCAATGTAATTCCCGATACGGCGGATTTACAAGTTGCAGCGAGAACTTTCAACAGAGAAGTAACCGGACATTTGACTTCGAGAATCCCGGAAATTGTTGAGCATACCGTTAAAATGTGGAGAGGCGAATATGATATGATAACTTTTCACACTCCGTCTGCGTACAATGACGAAGAACTGTGCAGTGAGCTCAGACCTTTCCTTGAAGAAGTGGTGGGGGCAGATAATGTCAGCGAAATTCCGTGTATGGCGGGAACGGAAGACTTTGGATATGTAGGTGAAAAAGTGCCGGCTATGTTTGCTACCATAGGGGTAGGCGATGAAGCAGCAGCTCCGATGCATAATCCGAATATGGTAATAGATGAAGATGTTCTTCCTTACGGAACGGCTCTTTATGCCAATGTTGCAGTAAACTGGCTTAAAGCGCATAAAAAGTAAGGAGGGGTTTGTAATGAATAAATGTGATGTTTTATATAAAAATTGTAAAATTTTCACCTCGGACAAGGATAATCCATATGCAGAGGCGATGGCTGTAAAAGATGGCAGAATATTATGGGTTGGTAAAGAAAAAGAAGCTCCTGAGAGTGATAAGGTTGTAGATCTTGACGGAAAGAGAGTTTTACCTGGATTTGTTGACAGCCATATGCATGCCATTATGCTTGCTGACTGCTGTCGTCAGATTTCCGCATTGCCACCGTCAGTAAATTCAATAGAAGAGCTGATAATAAAGATAGGAGAGAAGAGACACAGTCAAAATGAAGGTGAGTGGATATTCGGATGGGGATATGACGAGGGGAAGCTAAAGGAGCAGAGAGCACCAAACAGGTATGATCTTGACAGAGGGTGCAGCGATTCTCCTGTAGTTGTAAAGAGAACATGCGGTCATGTATATGCAGTAAACAGCAAGGCTCTTGAGCTTGCCGGAGTTACAGCCGACACACCGGATCCTGAGGGAGGCAAAATAGGTCATTACGAAAATGGAGAGCCTAATGGCATCCTTTATGAAAACGCAAGAACTGTGCTTGATGGTGTAATCGCAGAAAAAACACCGGAAGATATGGCGGATGATTTGGTATATCTCAATGATATATTGGTATCTCAGGGTGTTACTACAGGAGCCGATATGGGTGAGTTTATAAACTGCGACTATCACGATGTATATGATCTTGCCATAGAGAAAGGAATGGCTGTAAAAATAGCGGCCTATTATATGTGGGATAATGTAAAGGGTAAAAAAGACTTTACAATTTCTAAAAAAGACCAAGATAAGAATAGCCGTTTCAGAATAGCCGGAATTAAATTGATAGGTGACGGAAGCGTGTCAGGTCGCACTGCATGGTGTGACGAACCTTATTTAGGGGAGAAAGAAGAATATGGTATGCCTGTATGCAGTGAAAAAGATATAGAGGATGCTGTTTCATTTTGCAAAGAAAACGGATGTCAGCTATCTATACATGCGATGGGGGCAAGAACCATAGATAGGGCTATTGAGCACACATGGCAGCAAAAGTCATGGACAGAGGGAAAAGCTCCTTATGTTAGACTTGAGCATGTGGCAATGCCTACAAAAGATGCTATAAAAAAGGCAGCCAAATCAGGAATCGCATTTGTTACTCAGCCGATTTTTCTTTATGCGGAGATAGAGAGTTACTTGACTAACATGGGACTTGAAAGAACCAAAGAAAATTATCCTATAGCAGATTGGATCAAAGAAGGGGTAAGAATCAGTTTCAGTACAGATGCTCCTGCAACTGCATGGGCAGAGCCGTCTAATCCTTTTGTTTGCCTTAAGGGAGCCGTAACAAGAAAAGCGTGGGACGGAACTGATTGCGGAGAACGCCACAGAGTTGATATTGAAACTGCAATAAGACTTTACACTGCGGAATCTGCACCTATGCTGGGGTTTGAAGATATAGGAATTCTTAAACCGGGATATGCGGCAGACTTTATAGTTTTGGACAAAGATATACTTGAGGTTCCCTATGATGAAATAGACAGTATTAAAGTTGAAGAAACTTATATAGATGGAATAAAGGTGTATCACAGATAAAATTAAACAACCGCTGCTCATGGCTTGCGTTTGACGCTTGTGGGCAGCGGTTTGATATTTGTCAATCTTCTATAACTAAGGAGTTTTTTACAACTGAAATGTTGTACTTATTTATTTTTTGGTTTAGGCTCTGGCGACTGATTTTTAGATATGAGGCCGCTTGAGAAAGGTTCTTGTGAGATTTTATTGCGTTTATAATAAGACTTTTTTCATAGGCTTCAAGATTGTTTTTCAGGCTTCCAAGCCACTGCATATCTTTAATATCGGCTTGATTTTCGGCAACCAATTTCTTTACTTCCATTCCGGACAGCATATATGATGGTAAATCCCCCAGACCTATGACTGTCGAATCGCAAAGATTAAATGCACCCTCAATTACATTTTTTAGTTCACGCACATTTCCCGGCCATGGGTAGTTATGGAATACTGTCATAACATCCTGTGAAACGCCGATTATGTTTTTGCCCATTGACATTCTGTATTTATCTACAAAAAAATTAGTCAGCAAATCTATATCCTCATCTCTGTCTTTGAGCAGAGGAATGGTCAATGTTACGCTGCCCAGACGATAAAAAAGATCCGCCCTCAGAGTTCCGTTTTCTATACATTCAAGAGGAGGTCTGTTTATTGCAGCTATTATGCGTACATCGACATCTATAGAATCGGAAGAGCCGATTCGTGTAATCTTTTTTTCTTCAAGAACTCTTAGAAGTTTGGCTTGAAGTCCGATATCCATAGAGTTTATTTCGTCCAAAAATACTGTACCGCCGTCAGCCATTTCAAATATGCCTGCGTGGTTTTCAGCGTCGGTATAGCTGCCCTTTACTGCTCCGAAAAATATATTTTCTAAGAGTGTTGCAGGTATTGCAGCACAATTTTGTGTGATAAAAGGTTTGCTTTTTCGGTTGCTTCCGGAATGAACGGATTGAGCCACCATTTCCTTACCTGTACCTGTGTCGCCATATATCAACAAAGATGACGATGTCTGTGCAACTTTATGTATTTGCTGACGAAGAACTTGTATGGATTCACTGCGGCCTATAATATCGGCAGTGGAGAAAAGACTTTTTACAAAGTGGTTTTCATCGGTGGAGATATCAAGCATGGAAAGGGTCTGTTTGCGTGACAGAGAGTGGGTTATGCAGACTGCCCCGATAATAAGGCCGTTTTCCTTTATTGGGAATGTGTCATCGACTATTTTAAAACTTTTACCTGCTGCGGTAACCAGGGTTCCGTGATGATTCAATGTTATTTCGCCGGTTTTCAGAGCTTTCATTATTGTACTGTCTTCCGGATTCATGGCGGGGTAAACTTGAAAAAGATTTTTGCCTATCATATCTTTTTCCGGAAGAGGCATAAGCTCAGGCCAATATTTATGGGTGTATATAATGTCGGCATTTTTATCTATAACTATTATACCGTCCACATAATTTTCTATGTTTGTTATGATGTCAAGATAGTTTTCCAGCATAGACCTAAGCCTCCGTTTTTTGTTTATATGATAAATAATATCATGAAGCACATGAAAAATACAACAGTTTGTACACTCTGATTGTATTTTGTTGTATTTGAAATTTACTTATGTCGGTATTGAGACTTTTGAAAGATATTTTACAAGGATTGATGTTAATGCGATTTTTATTGCATCTCCGGGCAGAAATGGTATTACGCAGGCTGTAAGACCTGCTGAAATAGTTGAACCGGTAATTATTATAAACCACAAAAGCCCGCATACATAACAGGCAAAAAGACCTGAAACCATTAGAAAAATGCGAGTTGAAGTAGTTTTTGTTCTAATCGGAAGCCCGCATATCATGGCACATAGAATATATCCTATTATGAAGCCGCCGGTAGGTCCTACAAGTACTCCGGCACCGGATGTGAATCCTGCAAATACGGGGATTCCGAGTATGCCCATAAGAATATAAACTATTTGGCTGAGAATTCCGTACTTGAAACCAAGCAGTATTCCTGCCATATAAGGGCCTATGAGGGCTAAGTTTATAGGAACGGGAGTAAAGGGAAGATTTATATTTATCCATGAGCATATTGCAGTAAGTGCAGCAAATAAACCTGCCAGCATAAGGTTTGCAGTTTGGGATGTTCTGCCTGTATTTAAAGAGTTTTTCATTTTACAGCTGTTCCTTTCTTATAGTAACTTCACCACTTGTTATGGTGGTCATTTCTCTTGCATGGATACCGTCGGTGTATTCTACTACGAGGCCGCCGTTTTCATCTATGTCTACAGCCTTTGCTCTGACCCCTTGCCCGCCGTTTTCCGGCAATGCGCTGTAAGAAGCGCCGTATATGAGAATGGGCTTTCCGAGGATTAGAGAACGGGATTTGTATTCACGGAGTAATAAACGGTTGTCCGCTGTGTTTATTGTATTAAAAAACCATTTTATGATAGATGATGCAAGCGAATTTCTCGTGAATTCCTTGGTGGGATTTTTGATATAACCTGCCTTTTCACGGAGTTCTTTAGGGAAAGTTTGTTCAAAACAGTTAATTCCAATACCGACAATAATGCGGCTGATACTGCCGGTTTCAAAATTTGTTTCAGCTTCTGTAAGAATTCCGCAAACCTTACGGTCGTTTAAGTATATATCGTTTACCCATTTGATTTTCGGACCGAGACCTGTCACTTCTTCAAATGCTTTGCATACGGATAGAGCTGCAAGTGAAGATACAAGCATTGATTTGTCAAGGCTGAATTTAGGTTCGAAAACAATGGACATGTAAAGACCCTTTGCCTGCGGTGAATAAAATGAACGACCGAGCCGGCCTCTTCCCGCTGTTTGACTATCTGCAATTACTATGTTGGGAACAGATATGTCATTCAGAGACTTTGCGTAATTGTTAGTCGAATCTACTTCGCTTAGAATGTGTATTTTGCATGGGATTCCACATTCTTCCCTGATGTATGATGATGAAAGAATATCATTTTTACTTAGGAGTCTGTAGCCCACTCCTGACTTTGATTCTATTTCAAAACCCTCGCTTTGCAGGCTTTTTACGGCTTTCCACACAGCGTTTCGTGAAAGACCGAGCTGCGTGGCAAGCTCCTGCCCCGATAAGTATTCTGACTGGGTGGTGTTTAGTATATTAAAAAGGTCTGATTTTGTAGACATGGCATTTCTCCTTTTGTGTTTGTTGCCGAAATTATATAATAAAATCACAAGGATGTCAACCTTACTATAAAAAGTGGGTGACGAATTTTAAGTATTAACGGTCAGATTAGGGCGAAATATGTCGAAATGGCAAAGGGATTGCAAATTCGCCGTTAAAATAAACGGCAAAATATGTACAAGACTTTAATGTTTGTAAATTTCATGATATAATTCTCTATATGCATTTAAGTGGAGGAGTTTGTGTGATATACAGTATAGCAGCGATAATTTTATTGGTGGTGTTTTCGGGATATTTTTCCGCAACGGAAACAGCCTTTACATCTCTTAATAAAATAAGAATAAAAAATATGGCCAATGACGGTGACCGCAGGGCAAGGAATGTCATGGAGCTGGCAGAAAATTATGACAATTTGTTATCTACAATCCTTGTAGGAAACAATCTTGTCAACATAATGCTTTCATCCATATCAACTGTTCTTTTTATAGGACTTTATCCCAATTACGGGGCAACCATAGCCACGGCGGTAGCTACGATTGTCGTTTTAATATTCGGAGAAATTTCACCTAAGAGCCTTGCTAAAGAAAATCCCGAAAAGTTCGCAATGTTTTCGGCGCCGTTTATAAGGGCTTTGGTTGTAGTTCTGACACCTGTAAATTGGATTTTTTCCATGTGGAAGAGGTTTCTTGCCAAGATATTCAATACGGATTCGGGAAGACCTATAACAGAGGATGAACTGCTTACTATAGTGGAAGAGGCTGAAACAGAGGGCGGTATAGATACGGAGCAAAGCGAGCTGATACAAAATGCTATAGAATTCAATGACCTTGAAGCTCTTGATGTGCTGACTCCAAGGGTTGATATCAAGGCCATAGAGATGGACACTTCGGAAGATGAAATCGGCGAGATTTTTATTGAAACGGGGTTTTCAAGACTTCCTGTATATGACGATGATCTTGACAGCATAATCGGCGTACTCAATCAGAAAGATTTCCATAATTATATCAAGGGCGGCAGAGCGTCTGTATCAGAATATGTAAAACCTGTAATTTTTGTTGCCGGCAGCATGAAGATATCTCAGCTTTTAAAGAAATTGCAGACAGCCAAAACTCATATAGCCATCATTGTAGATGAATACGGAGGCACATACGGTCTTGTGACCATGGAAGATATAATAGAGGAATTGGTCGGAGAGATATATGACGAACATGATGCAGCTGCTTTGCAGGATATAGTTTGTCAGCAGGACGGAACATACAGAGTTTTGTCCGGAACCAATATAGATAAGATGTTCGATTACTTCGATGTGGAAGAAGAAGTGGATGCCACAACAGTAAACGGCTGGGTGGTGCTTCAAATAGACAAACTGCCGGAGGTAGGGGACAGCTTTGTGTACGAGGCTGATTATAAGCGTTTTGAAGTTGTTGTTACAAAAGCAGATGAGAGAAAGTCTCTCGAAATAAATATGACGGTGGAAGAACTGCCTGAGGAAGATTAGAAAGGGGAAATAATGGGTTTTATGGAAAAAATCCTTGGTGATATGAATACCAAGGAAGTAAAAAAAGTGGAAAAAATAGCTGACAAGGTTATGGCACTGGAAAATGATATGGCAGCCTTGACTGATGATCAGCTTAGAGAAAAGACTGTTGAGTTTAAGGAGAGAGTTAAAGGCGGAGAAAGTCTTGACGATATTTTGCCTGAAGCTTTTGCCGTATGCCGTGAGGGTGCATGGCGAAGCGTAGGTATGAAGCATTTCAGAGTTCAGGTTATAGGCGGTATTGTCCTACATCAGGGAAGAATCGCCGAGATGAAAACCGGTGAGGGTAAAACCTTGGTTGCAACTCTTGCGGCATACCTTAATGCTCTTGAGGGTAAAGGTGTTCATGTAGTTACAGTAAACGATTACCTGGCCAAGCGTGACGCAGAGTGGATGGGCAAAATATACACATTCCTTGGGCTGACGGTGGGCTGCGTAGTACATGGACTCAAAGACCATGAAAAAAAGGCGGCTTACGCTGCTGATATTACTTACGGAACAAACAATGAGTTCGGTTTTGATTATCTGCGTGACAATATGGTCACATATAAGGAGCAGCTTTCGCAGAGAGAATTGAACTTCGCCATCGTAGACGAAGTTGACTCTATTCTTGTGGATGAAGCCAGAACGCCGCTTATAATTTCCGGAAGAGGCGATGCTTCTACCGACTTATACAAGAAAGCCGATTTATGTGTAAGAAGACTTAAGGCTGAAGAAGATTTTACAGTAGAAGAAAAGGAAAAAAAGGTAACACTTACAGAGGATGGTATAGCTAAGTGTGAGAAATTCTTCGGAATAGAAAATATGGGCGATCCTGAAAATATGGAGTACAATCACCATGTTATTCAGGCTCTTAAAGCCAGAAACATCATGAAAAGAGATGTTGACTATATCGTTAAAGATGGGGAAATAATCATTGTAGACGAGTTTACGGGCCGATTCATGTTCGGAAGAAGATACAGCAACGGACTGCATCAGGCAATAGAGGCAAAAGAAGGGGTTCTTGTGCGCTCTGAATCAAAGACTCTTGCAACGATAACACTGCAAAACTATTTCCGTATGTACAATAAGCTTGCCGGAATGACAGGTACGGCCAAGACTGAGGAAGAAGAATTCCGTGAAATTTACAATATGGATGTAGTTGTAATACCAACCAATAAGCCGATCGCCCGTCGAGATTTGGATGATGCAATATATGCATCTTTAAATGCAAAATTCAAGGCTATTATAGAAAGAATTGCAGAGGTCCATAAGACAGGTCAGCCTGTGCTGGTAGGTACAATTTCCATAGAAAATTCAGAACTTCTCAGTGCAATGCTCAAAAAAAGAGGAGTAAAGCATAATGTGCTCAATGCAAAGCAACACGAAAAGGAAGCTCAGATAATAGCAGAGGCAGGCCGCCTTGGGGCAGTGACCATAGCTACTAATATGGCCGGTAGAGGTACAGATATTATTTTAGGCGGAAACCCTGAGTTTGAAGCAAAGAGGGAGATGGAAAAACTGGAATATTCTCCGGAACAGATTTCTTTTGCAACAAGCTTTGTAAACAGCACTGACCCTGTGATGAATGATGCAAGAAATGTATTTAAAGAACTTCTGACAAAGTATACTGAGGAAAGAAAAGAAGAACAGGACAAGGTGCGAGAGCTTGGCGGTCTTTGCATAATAGGTACGGAAAGACATGAATCAAGGCGTATAGATAATCAGTTAAGAGGTAGAGCCGGTCGTCAGGGAGACCCGGGACAGACACAGTTCTTTATTTCTCTGGAAGACGATTTAATGAGACTTTTCGGAGGCGAGAAAATTCAAGGAATCATGAACAAGATGGGCATGAGTGAGGATGCAATCGCAGCCGGAATGCTTTCCAAGAGTATAGAAAATGCTCAAAAGAAAGTAGAAAGCAGAAACTTCGAAATAAGAAAATATGTATTGCAGTATGACAATGTCATGAACAAGCAGCGTGAGGTTATTTACGACCAGCGTCGTAAGGTTCTGTTTGGAGACGATATAAAAGACTACATTATGGAAATGATGGAGGATCTTGTAAGAACTACTGTGCAGCCTGTTACTATAGCGAGCAAGTACCCTGAGGAGTGGGACATGGATATGCTCAATGAAAATCTGAAGCAGATAACCGGAACATTTGAAGGTTTGAATTATTCAGATGATGAAAAGCTTGATTTGACAGAAGAGCAGCTTACAGAGGATGCGCTTAAAATTTTCCGTGATATGTATAAGGCCAAAGAAGAAGAAATCGGTGCTGAGCGTATGCGTGATGTGGAAAAGATGATTCTTCTGAGGGTAGTGGACAATCACTGGATGGAGCATATAGACGCTATGGACGACCTCAAGCAGGGAATAGGATTAAGAGCACTTGGACAGATCAATCCTGCCAATGCTTATGCCGCCGAGGGTTTTGATATGTTTGAGGCCATGGTTGCGGAAATCAGGGAAGAAGCAGTTAGATATTGCTACAATGTAACTCTGAGAACAGGCATTGAAAGACGGCAGGTTATGTCAGGAGGACAGGAAAGAAAAGACGAGTTTGTTGATAAGGGATCGGCCGGACAGCAAACTTCCGGAGGCAGGATGCCTAAGCAGGCGCCTAAGCCTGAGCAGCCGAAGAAGCCTGAAACTTTCAGAAGAGATGCGCCTAAGGTTGGCCGCAACGACCCTTGCCCATGTGGTTCGGGTAAAAAATATAAAAATTGCTGTATGAAGAAGGATATGGAGCAATAAATCTTGAATATTGTAAACCCATGCATAGCTCGTGAGAGCATATGCATGGGTTTTTGATTGTTTGATTCTTTGCATAATCGTACTTTTTGAGGTGATATGATAAATGTTTTTCCACAAACCTCAATTCCAAATACAATAAAGTTATTTCAAAATCTTGTATACATGCAAAAAAACCATTGACAAGTGAATAGATATGTATTATTGTACTAATTAAATAATACAGTAATACACAAAGAGATTAAAAGCAATTTTATCCGTATGTATTTAACAGGAGGTGAACTATTTTGGATAAGAGACTTGAGGGGAATCTTCCCATATATGTTCAGATTATGAACAAGATAAGGGAGAGCATAGCTTCCGGAGAACTTGGACCGGGAGACAGGATAGCTTCTGTAAGGGAGCTGGCGGCAGATTTTGAGGTTAATCCCAACACTATGCAGAGAGCGCTGACGGAGCTGGAAAGAGAAAAACTGCTTGAATCAGAAAGAACGCAAGGCAGATATGTAACCTCCGATAAGGCTGCAATAGATGAACTTAGAAAAAATATTGCAGACAAGGCGGCGGACAGATTCAGAGAAGAGATGGCCGCTCTCGGATTTACGGAAGAAGAAATGTTGGATTTTTTTCGTAGCCGGCTCCGTGAGATAGAAACACAAGCAAACAGAAACGGAGCCGCATTTGGTTCAGTTGACAAAGAGCAGGTGGGTTAAATGAAAGAAATAATTGATACCGGTAAAGAAAACAGAAAAAACTTAAAGTTGGTTAGTGAGCCGGCGATAGTCCGTATAGAGAATCTTAGCAAATTCTTTGATACCAAAAGAGCTCTTGACGGTATAAATCTTGAACTGCCAAAAGGCAGAATAATAGGACTTTTGGGACCAAACGGAAGTGGCAAGAGTACATTGCTGAAGATACTGGCAGGGTTCTGTGCCAACTATGAGGGCAGCGTGATAATTGATGAAAAGCGCCCCGGAACGGCGGAAAGCCGTGCAGAAGTTGCTTACCTTCCCGATAGAGACGGTCTGCCTGAGAATTTGACGGTCGATGAGATTGTAAACATATATAAAGAGTTTTTTGAGGATTTTGATGAGCTTAAATGTAGAGAGCTTCTTGGAATCTTTGATATCAGCGGGAATTCGACGACGAAAGAAATGTCAAAAGGGGTTATAGATAAATTGCAGATTTCCATGTTGATGTCAAGAAAAGCAAAGTTGTATCTTCTTGATGAGCCTATAGGCGGAGTTGATGTAGAGGCAAGAAGGCATGTGCTGGATCTTATACTTGAAAATTTCAATCCGGAGGGGACCATGCTGATTGCAACTCATCTTGTGAGAGATATAGAGAGGCTGTTTGATTCGGCAATAGTCCTAAAAAAGGGCAGAGTTGCAGTATACGATGACAGCGATGCGATAAGAGAAGCGTACGGCGGAACTTTGGAGGATGCTCTTATAAGTATATTTAAAGGAGAGTAGCCATGGTAAAGATTTTGATAAAGAGTAAATATTTTAAAATCGCATTACTGATACTTTTATCAGCAATGATGATTTTAGCAGGCACAAGCCGGATTTTTGCAGGAAAGATGATTCTTTCGGATGACAGCCTTGATAAACTCGAATCACAGGGGATAGATGTTGTGATTTCTTTTGGGGAATACAGAGAACTGAAAGTGATTGACGGTGAAAGAAATCTGGCGGCCGGAAAAAACAATGACGGTGAATGGGAACTGATAGACCTTAAAACTCATAAGACAGCCGTTTTGGATGATATCGAGTCTGTAGATGAGGGCGGAGGAAATCTGGTCATTTTGAAAGCAGGCGACGGGTATATAGTTGCGGACACAGATAGACTCTTGCAAAAAGGCAAGATGACCGATAAAGCCATTGTCGAAAGGTGCGAAAGCGCTTACTCTGTGCGATATGACAGAGATGGAAATTATGTGCTGATTGAAGATGAGGGTTCATACCGCATTATTGATTCGGACGGCGGCACATTGTATGAGAACAATGATTGCGACAGGGCTTTTCCGTCAATGAAATCAGGGTATGTGGTAGAAGAAAACAATGAAGTACAGCGTATAAGAAACATATACACAGGAGAAATAGCATGTGAGCTTGAACCGCACGAGGCTATAGAAAGATACTGTGCAGGCAGATGGATTGTAAGCGTACCTGAGGATCCGAATGCAACATTCCTAAAGCTGAGATATTATATCTTAGATGATGATTTCACAAAAAATGAAGAAGTGGGAGAATTCTTCTATTACGAGGGATATGAAAAGTATATCTATGCTCAGAAAGCACGACCTGTGGATATGATTGTTGATGAACAGGGTGAAGTTGTATATAACTGTGAGAATGATAAAGACTGGGGAACTTTCATAGGTGCAGCCGGAGATGTGGCATTTTTTAGAGGCAACTCCTATGGTTATGTCAAATATGCAGACTTTAAAAATGGGGGACCGGAAAATGCAAAAGAATATAAAGAACTGTGCTTTATGGATTTTGAAGACGGAACAGCACTGACTGCAAAGCATAAGGACGGAGGTTACGGAAATATAGAGGAGGCCTCTGTCGAAAGTATTAAAAGTGACTATAAGTACGGATTCAAAGACAGCAGTTTTAATGACTTGACAGGATTTGTTTTTGACAAAGCCTATAAGAGTGAAAATGGATATGCCGTTGTTGTAAAAGGAATGAAATATGCACTTATTGATTTGAAGGGGGCGGCTTTGAGATGATGGATAAATATATTAAACTTAACCTGAAGATGATAAGTGGTGAAATAGGTGCAGCATTAGTAATGGCCCTTGCGAGCCTTTTGTGTCTTGCGAATATTTTTATGGCGGTCATAATAATAATGATTCCTACTATTGCACTGCTTGTAATTATAAGGGCATGCAAGAAATTATTTTGGGACGGCATTTACGGTAAGAGTGCATATTTGTATAACTCGCTTCCCGTAAATACAGAAGAAATGGTGGCAGGTAAGTTATTTGCTGCATGGGTTATGCTTCTTGCGTACAATGCGGCGGCTTTTTGTACGGTTCTGATATTGCTCTTTGCGGGAGACGGGATGCTTTCCATGATGACAGATGTTATGAGTGGCAGCAGGACTACCTTGATTGGTGTGATTGCAGGACAAATAGATATAGACATGATGCAGTTTGTTCTTCCTGTAGAACTATTGAAAACTGTTACAAGTTCAGCCGTTGGTCCTGCGATAATATTTTTCGGAATGGTTTTTGCCAATTCTCAAACAGGCAAGAGCAGCAAAGCCGTCAGAGTCATAGTAGCTATAATACTATGCATAGTGCTTTCCGCAGTGCTGACCGGAGGAATAGATACGATAGTTGCCCGACTTGGAATTGATTATTCCGTGTGGTTATCTTTGCTTCAATGTTGTATAAATGTAGTTTCGGTTGAGATACTTTTTAAAAGTATTGTTAGACTGCTGAATAAATATTATCTTATTCAGTGATGGCGCTTGCAAACAGAGGGGTGATTTTATGGGAACTAATACATTGAGAAAATATATAGCGATGAATATCAAATGTGCGGGCTGGATTTTGCATGCGTCTGTGGCTTGCGGTCTTGCTGCTTTGGTATTTAATCCATGGTTTTCCGTAATGGGGGCAGTGATGTTTGCAGGGCTGATAAAAAGGCTTTATATAGATGCTTTCTACAGTAGGCCGGCTTATTTCTATCAAAGTGTACCTGTATCGCTTAACATTGCAGTAGCAGTTAAAATAGGTATTTGCAGTTATGCAGGGTTCTTTGTAATTTTAGGAATGAGAGTTGAGGCTATAAGATTTATGGATTCTGTAGCTGCTGCGACATTATCAACCTTTGTACTTGCAATTATGGCAGCAGCGGTAAGCTTTGCCGTCATAAGCATGGATTGTATAAACAGGCGTGAAAGAAAGGGAAACGCCATGATAAGCGGCTGCGTTGTAATGTGCGTGTTGATATTTGCCGTTAAGTTTATAGAAAACGGCATGATGGGAGCGTTCGGAAACGCAGCAGCGGCGCAGGTGGCTGTAATCGTATTTGCTGTGATAATAACGCTGATAGCAGCAATTACTGACATCAGGATAGTAAATAAAAATTATATCGTATAAGATTCGTGCGGACAAATAAAATCCGCACTTGAGAAACATACCCGGGGCATGCAGGTAATGCAGGCTTTGGGTATGTTTTTTGTTGAGTTTAATACAGTCTCTATTTGTCGAAAACATTGAAAAACCAAAGAATTTGATGTATAATAATAATTTAACGGCTGCGGAACTGCAAAGGCAGTTTTGTGCAGTTATTCTGAGAAAAGGAGTGAGACTTATGATACAGCTTGATAATGTAAAAGCAGCCTTTCCCGAAATAAAGGCCACACTTAGAGAAGTCGGTGACTCTCTTTGACCTGCCTAAACTTGAGGAGGAGCTTGAAAGAACCAACAGAGAAATAGAACAAGAAGATTTTTGGAACAATTTGGACTATGCACAAAAGGTTATGAAAGAAAAAAAGTCAATGGAAAATACCATAGACGGATTTAATGAATTGAAAAAAACCTTTGAAGATATAGAAGAGCTTACAGAAATGGCAGAAGCAGAAGACGACGAGACTATGGCCTCGGAAATACAAAGCATGTTTGAAAGATTGCAGGAAGAACTTGAAGAAATGAGGGTTAAAACCTTGCTGACCGGAAAATATGACGGCTGCGGAGCAATTATATCAATACATGCAGGAACAGGCGGAGTTGACGCTATGGACTGGGCTTCAATGCTGCTTAGGATGTACACCAGATGGTGTGAAAAAAAAGGATATTCACTTAAGCTGATAGATTTACAGGATGATACGGAAGCCGGAATAAAGAGTGCAACGCTTATTGTAGAGGGTGAAAACGCATACGGATACCTTAAAAACGAAAAGGGGGTACATCGACTTGTGAGAATTTCACCGTTTAATGCAGCAGGAAAGAGACAGACATCATTTGCGCAGCTTGAGGTAGTTCCCGAAATAGAAGAAGACCTTTCGGTGGAAATAGACCCGGAAGACCTGAGGATAGATACCTACAGGAGCAGTGGGGCAGGTGGTCAGCATGTCAACAAGACCGATTCGGCAATACGAATTACTCACCTGCCGACCAATATAGTCGTAACTTGTCAAAATGAACGAAGCCAGCACCAAAATAAGGAAACGGCTATGAAAATTCTCATGTCTAAGTTGGCTGAGTTAAAAGAAGAAGAACACAAAGAAAACCTCAAAGAACTTAAAGGGGATTATTCTATGAATACATGGGGCTCACAGATACGCTCTTATGTTTTTCAGCCGTATACTATGGTTAAAGACCATAGGACAGGTGCAGAAACCTCAAATGTGGGAGCTGTAATGGACGGCGACCTTGACTATTTTATAAACGAAAAACTTAAATATAAGGAATAACATATGGATATTATTAAAAAATTAGCATCAGAATTTAAAATAAAAGAATCTCAGGTTGAACACACTGTAGAACTCATAGATGAAGGAAACACCATACCGTTTATTGCACGATACAGAAAAGAAGTTACAGGTGGTCTTAGTGATGTAACCTTAAGAGATATGGACGAAAGACTTAAATACCTCAGAAATCTTCAAGAAAGAAAGGAAGAGGTTTTAAGGCTTATCGACGAGCAAGGCAAGCTGACGGACGAACTTAAGACAGAAATAGAAAAGGCTGAGGTGCTTCAAAGGGTAGAGGACCTTTATAAGCCGTTTAAACAGAAAAAGGCAACGAGAGCCTCAAAGGCAAAAGAAAAGGGACTTGAACCACTGTCCATGATAATATACGCACAGCTCAAGACAGAGGGCAGCCCCCTTGACGATGCAGCAGCATTTATAAATCCGGACAAAGAAGTAAACACTGCCGAAGAAGCTTTGGCAGGTGCACTGGACATAATAGCGGAAACAATTGCAGACGACCCTGAAATAAACGGAAAAGTAAGAGAAAAGACTTTCAGTTCGGGAACCATAGAGACAGAGGCTGTAGATCCGGAAGAAAAGACCGTATATGAAATGTATTACGACAGAGCCGAAGCAATATGCAAGATTCCAAACCACAGAATTCTTGCAGTAAACAGAGGCGAAAAGGAAAAGAAACTAAAAGTTAAAGTTGTCATGGATCAGGATAAGATACATGAAATCATAGCAAAAGATGTTATAACAAATCCCAAGTCTATATTTAAAGATTTGCTTGACGCCACAATAGATGACGCATATAAGAGACTTATGGCGCCGTCTGTGGAAAGAGAGATGAGAAACATTCTTACGGAGAGGGCTCAGACGGAAGCAATCAAAATATTTGCACAAAATACAGAAAGCCTTTTGATGGTGCCGCCTGTAAGAGATAAAAATGTTTTGAGTATAGATCCGGGATATAGGACAGGCTGCAAAGTTGCGGTTCTTGACGGAACGGGCAAGCTTAAGGCATATACCACCATATACCCTACTCAGCCCAAGAATGACATAAAAGGAACTGAAGCAGTCCTAAAAAAACTGATTGAAAAATACAGCGTAGATGTTATTGTCATAGGAAACGGAACTGCTTCCAGAGAGACAGAAGAGGTAGTAGCTGAATTTATAAAGAAGAACGACTACCAAATACAGTACACCATAGTCAACGAGGCCGGTGCGTCTGTTTATTCGGCGTCCAAATTGGCGGCAGAAGAATATCCGGAGCTTGATGTTACCACAAGAGGAGCAATGTCCTTGGGAAGAAGACTTCAAGATCCTCTTGCCGAACTGGTAAAAATAGACCCAAGAAGTATCGGGGTAGGACAGTATCAGCATGATATGAACCAGAAACAGCTTGCAGGGGCGCTTACTAATGTGGTTGAAGATTGTGTAAACAGAGTCGGAGTTGACCTCAACACTGCCTCACCGTCACTTCTTTCATATATTTCCGGAATAAACATGGGTATTGCAAAGAATATAGTTGCGTACAGAGAAGAAAACGGCAGATTTTCCGACAGAAAACAGCTCATGAAAGTTCCTAAGCTTGGTGAAAAGGCCTTTAAGCAATGTGCGGGATTTCTTCGTATAGACGGAGGGAAAGAACCTCTGGATGCCACTTCCGTACATCCTGAGTCATATAACGCAGCCAAAGCCATGATGGAAAAGTTAGAGATTGAAAAAGACTCCATAGGCAGAGGCGGAGATAAGACTGTTGAAGAAAAGATAAAAAAAGCCTACGGCGAAAAGACACTGTCAAAGTGTATAAGCAAGATGGCTGATGATTTGGGCATAGGTGAAATGACCCTTGCGGATATAATCGAGGAATTGAAGAAGCCTGCCAGAGACCCAAGAGAAGATGCACCTCCTGTTATATTCAGAAACGATGTTAAAAGTTTTGAGGACTTGAAAGTGGACATGGAACTTACAGGAACAGTAAGAAATGTCGTGGATTTTGGAGCATTTGTTGACATTGGTGTAAAAAATGACGGCTTGGTTCATATATCGCAAATGAGCGATAAGTATATAAAACATCCTTTGGATGTGGTTTCTGTGGGTGATACGGTTAAAGTAAAGATTATATCCATAGATAATGAAAAGATGAAAATAGGTCTGACGATGAAGATATAAAGGAGAAACATGATAAAAGCTATTTTGTTTGATTTTGACGGAACTCTTATAAATACAAATGATGTTATCGTGGAAGCATGGCAGTATACATATAAGCATTATGGTTTTGATGAAGTGCCGATCGAGCATATAACCAAATGCTTTGGCGAACCGCTGCTTATTACTATGGCAAGAGAATTCCCTGATGTAGACCCACAAGAAAGCGCATCGGTTTATCGCCAAAGACAAGTAGACATGGCAGAGGAATTGGTGAATGTATTTGATGATATACCAAAACTTTTGGCAGAGCTTAGAAAAGACGGGTACAAAATAGGAATAGTTACTTCAAGAACAAGAGAATCCACATTGAGGTATCTTAAGCAGTTTGGCATAGAAGAGTATTTCGACGGTATAGTTACATGTGATGATACAGATAAACACAAGCCCGATCCGGAACCGGTGCTGCTGGGGCTTGAAAAGCTGAATACAGATAAGGACAGTGCATTGATGATAGGCGATAGTTCATTCGACATGAAAAGTGCAAACAATGCAGGAGTTAAAACTGTGCTTGTGGGATGGAGAGTAGCTGCCGAAAACGAAGCAATAGGAGAATGTATAGTTGATTATTCCATAGAAAAGCCTATGGAGCTTATGGAGATTCTTAAGGAGATTTAATGCTCAATATTTTTTACGGAAGAGAGAATATCGACAAAGAAAAATTCATATTTGAGAACCTAAAGGAAAGAACCCTTATAATGGTTCCAGACCAGTACACATTGGAGGCGGAAAAACAGGCTTTTCGCCACCTTGGTGTGTCAGCGCTTATGGATGTGGAAATTGTTTCAGCTGCAAGCCTTGGCAAAAATATTTTGAACGAACTTGGGGGAAGCAGGCGCAGTTTCATTAACAAATACGGCCGCCACATGCTTCTTTACAAGAGTGCCGCAGAAAGGCGGGAAGACTTGCAGGTATTCAGAGGAATGGAGACAAAGTCATCTTTTCTTGATGCCGTAAATAATTTCATATCTGAAATGAAGCAGTACGACTGCGGGGCGGAAGATTTGAAAGATATGTCACAGCGATTTGATGCCGACTCTTATACTGCCGGAAAACTCCAAGACATATATGTGCTTTTTAGCGAATACGAGAAGAAAATAAAAGGTAAATATACTGATTCGGAAGACTATGTGGATTTATATTTGGAGAAGATAAAAGATTCAAAACTCATCCGTGGGAGCTCCATATGGGTATACGGTTTTGACAGTTTTGCACCAAAAACCATGGCTTTGCTTGGCCAACTCATGGTATATACGGATGATGTTAACCTTGTACTGACATGGGATGATAAAAGAAGCGACAGGGATTTGTTTGAGCTTACAGGAATAGTAATGGCAAATGCCGAAAAACTTGCCGACTCCTTTAACATCCCCCACAAAAGATACAAAATACCGGATACATATGAGTTTAAAGATAAGGCAAAGGCCATAAGGCATATTGAGTGTGAACTTTATACACTGCCGTCTGCAAAATCATTTCATCATGAGGGGCTTACTCTGACCGAAGCCGCCGGAATATATAATGAAGCAGAAAGCGCCGCATCATATGTGCTTCACCTTGTGCGTGACAAAGGTTTAAGATACAAAGATATAAGGCTTGTATGCAACGATTTGGAAAGCAGAGGAGCTATAATACAAAAGGTCTTTGAAGAGTATGGCATAGAATTGTTTTCTGATACCAAGAGGGATATAATGGCCAATCCCATAGTCAAATATGTCATATCGTTAATAGACGCTGTTATTGAAAATTACCGCTCAGATAAGGTTTTTGCCATGCTCAAATCGGGGTTTGGCGATTTGACATTTGATGAAGTAGCCGACCTTGAAAATTATGTTATAAAGTATAAAATCAAGGGAAACATGTGGAAAAAGGCTTTTCGCCGTGGAAAGGAAGAATACGGCGAGGAGGGACTGAAACGCATAAATGAAATAAGAGAGAAAGCATTATCTCCGGTTGAACCCTTGAAAGAACTTTTCAAAGCACAAAATACCGGTGATTTTATAGAATCGTTTTATGACTATCTTTGTAATGAGCTTGAGTTTCGCAGCAGGATTTTAGAATTCATTGCAAAACAGGAGGAAAAAAATTTCTTTTCTCTTGCCGATGAGACGGCGCATATTTGGAAAAGTATGATGGACATACTTAACCAAATGCATGAAATAATGGGAGACGAACCTTTTGATGCTGAAATGTTTCGTGATATATTCATGACAGGGCTTTCGCAAGTTGAGATAGGTTTGCTGCCGCCAACCGAGGACGGACTTGTACTTGGAAATATTCAGCGAAGCCGAAGCGGGCGAATAAAGGCTCTTGTAGTCATAGGCGCAAATGAGGGTGTTTTACCGCAGGAGAGACCTACGCAGGGACTGTTTTCGGCAGAGGAAAGAGAGATGTTCCAAGAGGACGGTAAAGAATTGTGCAAGGTTGATTCTATAAGATTTATGGAAGAAAGGCTTGCCATATACAGAACTTTTTCAGCCCCGTCCGATTATATGTGGATAAGTTACAGTCTGACTGATGAATCAGGAGGGCAAATCAGACCTTCAAGAATATTTCTAAAGATAAAAGAATTGTTTCCTGAAGCAGAAACAGTGAGGGATATAATAAACAGCAGCGATGACAGGCTGCTTATAAACTCGATGTTAAGCGGCAAAAAACATATAAGCCGTAAAATCTTAGAAGTCGGAGAGGGAGAGACAATCGAGAACAGCTGGAGAGAAGCGCTTGGTTGGATTGAACAAAATAATCCTCAGGATGTTGATGAAATCAGAAGAAGTATAGCTTTTACCAACAGACAGGAGGCTTTGGGAAGAAAAGCGGCAACGGCACTTTTTAATAAAGAGCCATATAAGGCGCTGAGCCTTAGCCCATCGAGAGTTGAAAGGTATGCAAGATGTCCTTTTTCGCATCTTGTAAGCTATGGATTAAGGCCGGAGGAGCGGCGAGTATTTGAGGCGGCTCCGAGAGAAATCGGAGATATATATCACCGCTGTCTCATGGCGATTACAAGAAAACTAACAACAGAGGGTATACCGGTTACATCACCTGAATCTCCATGGATGAAAGTAACAAGAGAAGAGTGCGGCCTTATGGTTGAAGATGAGATAAAGCAGGTTTCTGAATTGTACAGAGAGGGATTGTTCAATTCGGGAAGCATTGAGGAATATAGGCAAAAGCGTATAACACAGATATGTTCACAGGTTTGCTGGACTGTTGTTGAGCAGGTAAGAGCAGGGAAAATTGACAGGATAGAACCTGAAATATCCTTTGGCCGGAAAGGAAAACTGCCTCCTGTAGAAATTGAGATTAAAGGTCAAAAGGTTTATATTGAGGGGATAATAGACAGAGTCGATTTCTTGCAAAATGGGCGTATCAAAATAGTAGATTACAAAACGGGAAATGAAAGTTTTGATGTTGAAGAAGCCGAAGCAGGATACAGACTTCAGCTGATGACTTATCTTGAAGCCGCTTGCGGAGAAAAAGGAAAACCGGCAGGGGTGTTTTACTTTAAAATAAAGGAACCGTCAGTTGATTTTTCAGGCAGAGAGATAGATGAAGAAACTTTGCAAAAGGAAGTGCGAAAGTCATTTAAGCTTGATGGAATTATGGTTGATGAACCTGATGTTGTTGAAAACATAGCGGGAAGTTTTGAGGGTTACTCGGAAATAGTACCGATAAGAGCAACGGCAGATGGAGTTAAAAATACCGGAAAAAACGGGCTTATGACGGAAGATGAGTTTGCAGCGCTGCAATCGGCTGTATCAGACAGGATAAAACAGGCATGTTTAGATTTGACCGATGGCAAAATAGATATTCATCCCATGAAAACCAAAGACAGATCAGCTTGTACATTTTGCCGGTACAAAGGCATATGTAGATTTGACACAATTTTTGAGGGGTGCAGTTTTAATATAATATGAAATTGAGAGGAAAGCATGTTATGGAAACTAAAAACTTGATTATAAAGAAGTCTGAATGGAAAGATCTCCCGGATTTTTGCCTCTGGGAAAGAAAGCCGGAAGTAACTGAGTTTTTCAGCATCAGAGATGAACAGCCCGACGAAGATGTTTTTCGCAAATTTGTGGAAGATGACAACGACCCAAAAGCACAACAGTTTACAATATGGATGAAAACGGCAGAAGAGCCGGTAAGAATAGGACGAATCGTGCTTGCCGATGTTGAAGAAGGATTCAAGGCTGAACTGTGGCGTATCTATATAGCCGATGAAAAACTCCGCTGCAAAGGGTATGGCAAAGAGGCCATGCTTGCAGTTATGAAATACTGCTTTGAGGAGCTTGGACTTGAGAGGCTTTATCTTGACCATTATACGGGAAATCCGGCAGCAGGACTTTATATTTCTCTGGGCTTTAAATACGAGGGCGTGCTCCGCAGCAATTGCAGAAAAAACGGCAAGCTGTATGATGTTCATCTGATGTCCATGCTTAAATCGGAATATGAGGAAATATATTGCAGTAATCAGCAATAATAATAAAAAGATTGAAATTAAAACTCTTGTTAAACATCTAAAAATTTTGTAAAATAGAAATAATAGTGTAATTTGAAAGATAAAATATGACGATAAAAGAAAGGGGAAGAATTATGACAAATATTCCTACACCACACATAGAAGCTAAAGCAGGAGATTTTGCAGAAACAGTGCTTATGCCGGGAGACCCTCTGCGTGCTAAATTTATAGCTGAAAATTTTCTTGAAGACGCAAAACTTGTAAATAATGTAAGAGGTATACAAGGATATACCGGAACATATAAGGGTAAGAGAGTTTCGGTAATGGCCTCCGGAATGGGAATGCCGTCAATGGCTATATACTCATATGAACTTTTTAATTTTTATGATGTAAAAAATATAATAAGAGTGGGAACAGCCGGGGTAGTTGACCCATCGTTGCAGGTAAGAGATGTAGTAATCGGAATGGGCGCATGTACAAACTCAAATTATGCTATGCAGTTTGACCTGCCAGGAACTTATGCTCCTATTTGTTCATATGAGCTTTTGACTAAAGCGGTAGAGGCCGCAAAAAAACTGGGAATAGATCCTAAAGTAGGAAATATATATTCATCAGATGCATTTTACGATGATGCAGCAAGCCTGTCAAAGTGGCAGAAGATGGGCGTTTTGGCTACAGAAATGGAAGCTGCCGCACTGTACATGAATGCAGCCAGAGCCGGAAAAAATGCACTTGCAATATGCACGATTTCAGACAATCCGTTTACAGGTGAGGCTACAACACCTGAAGAAAGACAGAAGACATTTACCGCTATGATGGAAATTGCTCTTGAAATCGCATAATGGTATAAGAATAAGGAGAAATATAAAATGGAAAACAGATACCCAAGACTTGAAATAAATCTTGCTCATTTGCAGCACAATGTATCAAGAATCGTGGAAAAATGCGGAAGCTGCGGAATTCAGGTGGCAGGCGTAATCAAAGGCGCAACGGGAATTCCGGAGGTGGCCCGGGCTTTTGACAAGGGTGGCGCAGCATTTATTGCATCATCAAGACTTGAGCAAATAGAGGACGCTATTGACGCAGGCATAGAAAAGCCGATGATGCTTATCAGAGTTCCTATGCTCAGCGAAGTTAAAGATGTTATAAGACTTGCAGACATAAGTCTTAACAGCGACTTTGAGGTTATAAAAGCTTTAAATGAAGAAGCAAAAAGACAGGGTAAGCTTCACAAAGTAATTCTTATGGCAGATCTGGGAGATCTTAGAGAAGGTTTTTGGGATAAGGATGAATTGGTTGAAATCGCCGAATACATCGAAAACAGAATGATAAATATTCAGCTTGTAGGTATAGGCACAAATCTGGGATGTTATGGTTCCATAGCTCCTACAGCAGAAAAACTTCAGGAGCTGGTTGACCTTGCAGAAAGAATAGAAAAGAAGCTGGATCGTGAACTTGAATATATATCAGGAGGCGCAACAAGCAGCTTGATGAGAGTATGGGATAAAGATATTCCAAAGAGAATAAATCTTCTCAGAGTAGGAGAGGGAATACTTCTTGCAAGAGATTTGGATGTATTCTACGGATACGATGTATCAGAACTTTATCAGGATGTGTTCAGATTAAAGGCAGAGGTTATAGAAGTTAAAACGAAGCCTTCATATCCTGTGGGAACCATTGCGGTTGATGCTTTCGGACATACGCCTGAATATGTGGACAGAGGTATGAGAAAGAGAGTCCTTCTTGGAATGGGCAAGGTGGATTACGGTGATCCTTGCGAGCTTATACCTTTGGAAGAGGGCATAGAAGTTCTTGGGGCTTCCAGTGATCACACAATAATAGATGTCGAAGATGCCGAAAGAGATTATAAGATAGGAGATATAATGACTTTCGATGTATGTTATGCAACTATTGTATACTTGACCAATTGCAGAAATGTACATATAGCTTTTGTTTAAATCTATACAGAAGTTTGTGAGGCGATGCCAAACATTGACAAAAACAAGCTTTTAAAGTATAATGTTTGGCACGGCTCAAAGGAAAGTCGAAAGGAGATATCAGTAATGTCAGAAGAAATACTGTTGACCCAAGAGGGGTATGACAAAATAGTTGCGGAGCATGAAGAACTTGTTTCCGTAAGAAGAAAGGAAGTTTCGGAAAGATTGAAAGAAGCTATTTCGTATGGCGACCTTTCGGAAAACTCCGAATACGATTCCGCAAAAAATGAACAGGCAGAGCTTGAAGAAAAGATTCTTAAGCTTGAAAATATGATTCGTAAGGCAAAAATTATCGATGAAAGCGAGATGGACAGCAACAGAGTCAGCGTAGGACTTAAAGTTAAAGTTCAGGATACAGCTACAGGCGATGAAATTGAGTTTGTAATTGTAGGTTCTACAGAAGCAGATCCTTTTGCCGGAAAAATCTCCAACGAATCAGAAGTGGGGAAACATCTCCTCGGAAAACAAAAAGGAGAAACCGTCGATATTATAGTACCTGACGGAGTACTGACTTATAAGATTGTCGACATCACAAAATAAGTGAGAGTGTGGAGAGGATAAAAAGATGAGTACAGAAGAAATCAGAGAAAAGGTGACTTCAGAGGAACAAGAAGAGATTTCCGAAGAAAGCCTGAACGAACTTAGAAAGATAAGAAGAGAAAAGCTTAAGGCATTGCAAGATGCAGGCAGAAATCCGTTTTTGCAGGAAAAATGGGATGTAACTGCACACAGCAAAGATATTAAAGATAACTTTTATGCTATGGAAGATCAGGAAGTTTCATGTGCAGGGCGAATTATGGCTTTCAGAAACATGGGAAAAGCTTCTTTCATAGATATTCAGGATAAACAGGGAAGAATCCAGTGCTATGTAAGGCGTGATGCTATAGGAGAAGAAGAATACAAGTGGTTCAAATCATATGACATCGGAGATATCGTAGGTGTTGAGGGAACTGTATTCAAGACTAAACATGGAGAAGTCTCCATCAAGACCGAGAAAGTGGTTTTGCTTTCAAAGTCATTGCAGATGCTGCCTGATAAATGGCATGGATTGAAAGATCAAGATTTAAGATACCGTCAGAGATATGTTGATTTGATAGTTAATCCTGAAGTAAAAGAAACTTTTGTTAAAAGAGCAAAAATAATTAAAGAGATAAAGAGAGTTCTTGAGGAAGACTACGGTTATCTGGAGGTAGATACACCTATCCTGACCACTATTGCAGGAGGGGCTAATGCAAGACCTTTCAATACTCATCATAACACACTTGACCTTGATATGAAGCTTAGAATATCCAATGAGCTTTACCTCAAGAGACTTATAGTGGGCGGCCTTGACAGAGTTTATGAAATGGGAAAAATGTTCCGTAACGAGGGAATGGACAGAAACCATAATCCTGAGTTTACAAGTATGGAATGTTATATGGCCTACGGCGATATGGAAAGTGTAATGGATGTTACCGAGCAGTTAGTATACAAAGCTGCTATGGCAGTAAACGGAACTCCTGTAATCACTTATCAGGGAAAACAATTCGATGTCACTCCGCCATGGAGAAGACTTGATATGACCGATGCCGTAAAGGAAATAACAGGTGTTGATTTCCATAAAATAGACAGCGACGAAGAAGCAAGAGAGGCTGCTGTTAAGTACGGAATGGATCAAGAAGAAGTTAAAGATATGCCGAGGGGCAAGATTATAGCGGAAATGTTTGAGGAATACTGTGAAGATGTTCCGGGATATCTGGACGGGCCTGTATTTGTAGTCGGACATCCTGTTGAAATTTCGCCTCTTTCAAAGAGAGATTCAAGCGATCCAAGAATAACAAGAAGATTCGAGGGATATATAAACGGATGGGAAGTATGCAATGCTTTCTCTGAGCTTAATGACCCTATAGACCAGTATGAGAGATTTGCAGTTCAGCAGGCGCAGCTTGATGCAGGTCTTGATGAAGAAGCACATCCTATGGATATGGACTTTGTAAATGCTCTTGAAGTTGGATTGCCTCCTACAGGCGGACTTGGCGTAGGTATAGACAGAGTAGTAATGTTAATCTGCGATGCACCAAGCATCAGAGATATTATATTGTTCCCGACAATGAAGCCGCTTGATAAAAAGGATGCAGGCGAAAAAGCGGAAAAGAAGCCGGAGAAAAAAATAGATTTTTCAAAGGTCAATATTGAGCCGCTTTTTGAAGAGGATGTTGATTTTGAAACATTCAGCAAATCCGACTTCCGTGTTGTAAAGGTTAAAGAATGTACTGCTGTGCCTAAGAGTAAGAAACTTTTGAAGTTTGTTCTCGACGACGGTGTTCGCAAAGACCGTGTAATCTTAAGTGGTATTCATGAATATTACGAGCCGGAAGAGTTGGTGGGCAAAACACTTGTTGCAATTACAAATCTCCCTCCGAGAAAGATGATGGGAATCGACTCAGAGGGCATGATAATATCTGCCGTTTATGAGCATGACGGAAAAGAAGGGCTCAATTTGCTTATGTTAAGCGATGAAATTCCGGCAGGTGCAAAACTCTATTAAAATGATGTATGAATGGGCAGTCCTGAAAATGGGAGTGCCCATTTTTAGAAGAAAGAAAAATGCAAAATCAAATTTTGAAAGGGGAATAAAAATGGCGGTTTCAAATATAAATGTCATTATTAACAAGGATATTCATAAGGTTTGGGATATTGTTTTTACAGTTGAAAAATATAGTGAGTGGAGAAGCGATTTAAGTAAAACAGAAGTTATAAATGAGAAGCAATTTATTGAATACACTAAAAATGGATACGCAACTACATTTTCTATCACTACTATTGAGCCATATAAACGCTGGGAATTCGACATGGAAAATAGCAATATGTCAGGGCATTGGATTGGCGTTTTTACAGCTAAGGGAAATGAAACGCAAATTGATTTTACAGAGAATGTGACACCTAAAAAGTGGATTATGAAACCTTTTGCAAAAATCTATTTGAAAAAGCAACAAGAACAATTTGTTCTGGACTTAAAAAAGGCATTGGAATAATAACATTCTGTTTGATGCAAATTATGGAATTATGTAGAGTATATGAATAAAGACCCATTTAAGGGATACATAGCAGGCTCTCAATGCTGTATCGCATGAGGGAGACATGAGACAACGGCAGTGCTCTTTATTAAGTATTTGAGAACTCTTGGATTTTCTGACCCAAATGATATTTTTGAGTATTGTTTACGCAATGAGGAAACAATTTTATCATAAGAGTAAACAGGGTGAAGAAAAAAGCCTTTATGGGCGAAAGTGTTCAATGAGAATATGGAAAGATGTTGAGGTGTTAGTAAATTACGACACCTCGATTTTTTGGCGCTTTAGCGGCAATAACCCCCTGATTCTACCAGGGGGTTATTATATGTAATAAAAAAGCCTCCGTATTACAATGATGATGGTTTGGAGACCGCATCACTTTTAAGGTAAAAGGAGGTTTTTGACAATGAAAAATGAAATAAAGCAACGGAAAAACTGGAAAGCAAGGAGTTGTATATCGTATATGCGGATAATTATCTTGCTGTGTATATTTCTTATGCCGATGACAGCCCCAAAATAACCTAATACATAAAATTTATGACAAATATCTTGCGTTCTTGTAAAATTAAGATGTCGGAGGTGATGACAATGGTTTTTAAATTATTGATTGATAAAAACTGCAATGAAGAAGTGACTGCAACTGTGCATGAAAGAACGCCTCTTATCGACGAAATAGAAAGGCTCGTTTTGCAGGACGGCATTAAGGATAAAATCCCGGGATATGAGGATGATACAATTGTAATGCTTCCTATAAACAGTATTGAGTGTTTTTATGTCGAAAAAGATAAGACTTATGCACATTGTACGAATAAAAAGCGATATCGCATCAAAAAACGATTGTATGAGCTTAATAGCCTTTTGCCGAATGATTTTGAAAAAATCAACAAGTCGGCAATAGCGAACTGGAGACATATATTTAAGCTCACGGTGCAGTTATCAGGAGCAGTCAATGTAGTATTTAAAAGCGGCTATGAGGATTACATTTCAAGAAGATGCTTTTCTGAACTAAGAAAGAGGTACGAATTATGAGAAAATATATTAAAAGCTTTTGCTGTAGAGGAATGATGTTTGCGTGGGGAGGGCCTGTGATTCTTGCAATCGTTTGGATTTGTCTGAAAAGTGCAGGCGCAGTTTCAATGCTTACGGTTGAGGAGGTGGTGCTCGGCACTGTTTCATCAACACTGCTTGCTTTTATCGCAGCAGGGATAAGCATTGTTTATCAGATTGAACAGCTTCCGAAAGCATTTGCGGGGATGATTCAATGTGCAGTCCTTTATATTGACTATCTTGGCATTTATCTGTTGAATGGTTGGATTTCTTGGGATAGAGTTTTGGGTTTTACCTTGATTTTTTTGCTGGGCTTCGTTGCAATTTGGTGTATTATTTATATTCCGATTCGTATCAAGGTGAAGAGGTTGAACCGTATGTTGAGTGAAAACAGATAATCTCCCGTATTGTGTCTGCAATTAGAATATAAAAATAAGGCCGCCGATTTGCTGTGAAATTCGGGCCTATAGGACAAAAAGAGTTGGTAAAAGCCGCTATAATCGTTGGAATTCAA
>CAJMLH010000001.1 GCA_905214195.1 uncultured bacterium | reverse complement strand
TTTCCGCTGCCTTGATTATGTCCTTGAGCTCTTTCTGCTGTTCGGCTCTGTAATCATTCATGTCCTTGTAAGCTGCAAGGCTTGCTTTTGCTTCTTCTTTTGCTTTTGCAAGTTCGCTTCCCGAAAGTTCTGCATCTGTCTTAACCTTATCCATCTCTGCCTTTGCAGTTTCAACTGCTGTGTTGATTGCTTCGATGTTTTCCGCTTCGGTTATTACCTTTTCCGCTGCCTTGATTATGTCCTTGAGCTCTTTCTGCTGTTCGGCTCTGTAATCGTTCATATCCTTGTAAGCAGCCAGGTTTGCCTTGGCTTCTTCTTTGGCTTTTGCAAGTTCGTATTGGGAATATGCTTTTTCAATAGCTTTATCTACTCCCCAAACAGCAGCACGATTCTTTTGTCTTTTATTTAATGAATCATACGCAGCTTTTGCCAAATCTATTTTGGCTTTACTATCAACTGTTATTTCACCCAAATCTTCAACCATGGATTTGACTTCTGCCGCTTTGTCTGTAACTTCAATTTCAGTAGTTGCTTTCAAATCAGGCGCACTATTTGGTATAACCGTTATTATAGCCTTACCGGCTTTCACCGGTGTAACAATGCCCTCCCCATCTTCTTCAACAGTAACTGCTGTATCCGGATTAGTTGGATCGTCAGGGTTCATGGCATACCATTTAACTGTCTTATCAGTAGCATCTTCAGGGCTAACTTCAGCTGTTAATTTAACCGGGTCATCAGTAACATCAACATTAACATTCTGCTCATTTATAACTACCCCTGTTGGCTTAACCCTCTTTTGAATCGTCAGATTATAAACTGTAGATGCTTTGCCGTCTTCTGCTGTCACAGTTATCTGTACTGTACAGCTTTTATTTTTATCCACGGCATAAACGCCTGCATATCCACGACTTTGTAATGTACCAGTGGCTATTTTTTCTACATTGTCTCCGGCTTTGATTTCAATTTTTGAATTTGCATTTGCTGTCTTTAACCATACTCTCCAGAACAACTTGTACTCTACATCTGTTGCCTCTGCAATATACTCTGTGTTATCAGGAGTAACTTCAGGAGAAATTTCGAGTTCGTCTTTTCCGGCTGTGTTGTTGGTACTTACAACTATTTTCGAAAGCGACGAGTCGGTGCTTATTTTAACAAGATTTATTTTATATATCTTAGTATCTTTTCCGCACTTTGCTGTAACCTCGACTAATGTTGTTTCTCCGGTTAAATCGATTTTCATGCCCTCGGTGTAATCAAGACCATTAACTGTTGCTGAAATATTATCAGGCACTGTAAGTTCTAATTCTATTGAAGTGGAATTTACCGGCAGCTTGACATCATAATTTAACTTTTTCTGATCAAACGACTCATTCCACATGCCCGCAGTTCCGTTATTGTCCGTGATTTTAATATCCTTGACATATGCATTATTGTTTTCTACAGCCATCACATGGCAGCTATCATTCTTGTAGTACAGTGTTCCGTCTCTATCTGCACATATGGTACTTATACAGTATTGCTGCATAGATTTATCCGGTACAAAAAGTTCTTTACCCTGTGTAAGAGCTGAGGTGGCTTCAGGAGTGTCGTATATATAATATATGCCGCCCGGATTTGCGTTATATGTAAAATATATATATACTCTACCATCAGCGCCGTCTTTTCCGTCATAATCTATATCTTTATAAGCAGTAGTCAAAAGTGCTGCTGCCTGAGGATATCCAGCAATAGGGATTTCATACATGAGTTCCAAATCATCTTTAGTATCATCAATTACAGCAAACACATGTCCTCCGTCAGCGTCAAACTGACCTCCGGTTCCGCTTGCACCCATATATATTTTGCCTTCATATACTAACGGCGTCGATGTAATCATACGATTTCCACCATTAACACTATCTTCTAACTGAAGCTCCTTGTAATTTGACAGATTTCCTTCATTATCTACATCTACTCTGCATACTTTTCCGCCTTTAGTGCAGAAGTAAAGTCTGCCATTATCATATGTAATGGAAGTTCTTATGTCACCCTTTATACCTGATACTTTGTCTATTATGTCACCCGTTTCAGGATTAAGTGTATAGAAAACACCATTAGCTGTGTAATTACCTTCTCTGGTACCATCATCACTTCCTACTGCTATAAACTTTTCGCAGGCATATGCACCTGCCCAATAAAAGCCTCTTTTCGCAACATTGCCATCATCTGCTAATGTGACATGAAGGTCCGGATCGTATTTAATTTCGGGATTCTTATCTATAGATGAGCCTGATGGTTGAAACTGCCAAGTAACTGCTTTTTCAAAACCGCCTTTACCATTCCCATCTGAAATTTTCCCCTCGTCTATGTCTGTCGATACAGCAAAAAATACACCGTCTCTATTCTCTCCTGCCCATGTTCCGGTATAAACATACCCTTTACCGCTTTCTGTTGTTGTGTAGCTTATAGGAGAAACTGTCTGACCTCCTAATTTTTGTGAATGCCATACACACTTAAGCGTATCGAAATCTACCGCTTGTATGACACCATTAGGCATTTGTACATACAGCATTCCATCTGCGTATATTATGGGATTCATCGCATATCCTACATTGCCCACCATTTCATCACTTGAACGAATAAGTTCACCGGTTTCCTTATTCAATTCGTGTATTTTATTACCTTGAGCAATATATATTTTACTGTTCAAGATTAATGGCGGAGTTGGGGCAGCTCCCCATCCGCTACCGTATTTTACTCCCCATTTCAGCGATGCCGTACGGTCATCAATAGGAGTTTCTCTTTCGGTTACGCCATTGTTTTCTTGATTATTTCTCAAGTTATACCATTCCATGTCAACTCCATGAGGGTCACTCGGCATAGTGCCAAAGGCAAAGGCAGTAGCCGACATTGTACTCAGCAACATGGAAAGAACTATTGCAAGAGAAAGAATCTTCTTAACAACTTTTCCTTTCTTTTTCATTTTAACCTCTCTTTCTACTTTGAATTATATAAAGCTTTTATCTATGAACTGCCCCGATTACAAATTGCATTCGGGCCATGTTCCATCGTATTCATATCCCATCCACAATGTAAATGATAATCTTATTTCATCCCCATCAAACAAATTAAAGGTAGCCATGCCATCCGGATATACACCGTTTACGGCATATACCCACCCGGAATACTTGTAAAAATCTTGCTCTCCCAATGTGTTTTCACTTATAGGAGGTCCGTTTTCATCAGCGTTGATTTCATCAAGTCTTTTTTTAACAGCCGCGTTTATTTCCCAACCTTTTGAAATCCCCGGTTTGTTTAGCCTGGCTACATAATACCCCATTGCTATCGTCCCGGTAGTTTGCGGTGCAAATCCTGCTCTTTTTAGATTTCTGTCAATAAAGCTTGCTGCATTTTCCCCCTCATAAAAAGGCTCTTCTATTTTATACAGGGTTCCAAGCCCTATAGATGGTGCGTCAATTACCAGCTTCACCGTGCCGCCCTCAGGTCTCTTGCCGTTTAAATCTACATTAAACACATATGTTTTTGCAGCTGTATATCCTTCTTCATCTGTCGCTGTCACCGATATTTCGTTTACACCGTCTACCAACATTCCATCCGCTCTATATGTTACCACACCGTTTTTGTCTGTTCCTGAGCTGGATAACCTGCTGCCATTGGCTGTAACTTTTAAATTAAAAGATTTTATTTTTACTTTTTTATAGCTAACGGCTTCAACGCTAAATGTCAAAAAATTGCCTTCCACAGTTGTTATTCCGGATAAACTTGATTTAATAGCCGGGAGTTTTGATTCTTCATCCTCGCCGCCGACATTATCACCTTCACCATTTTCACCTTGGCCTCCATCGCCATTTACGGAACCTTCATCTTCTCCTCCGGCCCCATTATGATTGCCGTTTTCGTCTTTGATATCGTCTGCATTCGATGATGAATTCTTCTCGCCATTATCTGTTTGCTGTATTTCTTGCTGAAACTGCTGCACTTCTGCTTCTTCTTTTTTTTGTTCTTCTTGAAGATAGTTTTGCTCCTGTTCATCATTTAACGAATAATTTAAACCGGTTACCAATATTCGTGAACGATTTTCATTCATCTCTGACAGGTAATCTCCATTATCCAACAAATCGTGTGAGGTCAAGTAGAAAGCAGCACACCCTAATATAAAGGCTATTATTATGAACACGGCAAGAAGTCGTTTATTATCTCTTATCCTTTCTTTGATTCTCATATCTAATACAGCTTCTTTCCTTTCTGTTGAAGCTTGATTGCATCCATAGCAATCAATGCTTTTTCTGTAGCCATAAAATCAGTCTGTTTGTTTTCTGTCACATGGCAAAAACTGCCGTCATCCATAGAATAATCAAGCAATGTATCAAGCAAATTTTTGTCTTTTTTTATGAATCTGTTGTCATTTGTCAAATCTATACCATTTTGGCATAATGCAACTATTGCTTCTGCGTCTGATTCACAGCTTCCAAACCCTCCGTCATCCAACTGCATATCGGCTAACAGTTCTATGTATTCATCTATTTTAACTCTTATATCCTCTCTATCTGTGTAAAAGGACAATCCCAATAATGCCATAGAAATATAGTCGCAATAGTATTGATCATTTCTAACTGCCCCGTTATCGATTTCTTCAATAATGTATGATATATATTCATCTTGATTATCCAATACAACTCCCGCACAATTTGCGGCTGCTAAGGCATATGATGCTGCATTAGGTCCCTGATTTGTTATTATTTCATAATCATCAAGAAATACAGTAAGATCATAGCCTGCAACATCGCATGGATTTTTTCCTATCGCACAAATGCCTATGATTACCCTTGCATATTCAGTATAGTAACTTTCATGTAATATACCTTTTTCATTTTTCACAATTTCTGTTACATTATCGTAGTAGCCGTCAAAATAATCCGAATTTTCAAATATGCCGCTTTCAGCTAATCCCTTTACACTCCATTCGCCGCCTACTGAAGCAATTGTAGGGTTGGTTACATTATTTGATATGAAATTTACAGTTTTTTCTATATTAGTATCAACTACAGAGTTCTTTGTGCTTTTTGCCCCGCAGCTTGTTACCAATGCTATCAACATTGCAATTATTAAAATAAGCGATATAACTTTAATGTTTTTCTTTTCTATACTTGTTCTTGTATTCATTTCTATGTTTCTCTTTCTTAGCCTTTTTTAAATAACCAAGCATTATTTTTCTATCATTCTCTTCCATTGGATAAATACTATAGGCTGCCTTATTGCCGAGGGCTCTACTCTCTGCAAGCATAGGATAGTTTTTTTCTTCCATGAAGCCGTATATTGCGCTTATTGCTCGTTTGGGATCAGATCTCATAAAAAGCCTACGTCTTTTAATGAGCTCTGCAATACTAAGGGCCAACATTTTTACCAATACAGCCGCTAATAGCAGCAATAATACCGCCGCCATAATAGTGAAAATAATAGTAATAATATTCATATCATGAAAATCATCATCGCCGCTGCTCAGATTATTTTCCTTTGCACTATCGTTTATTTCTTCGGCAAAATTTCGTACAAGACTTTCGTTTGAAATTCCTATCTCCATATCGGCTTCTTCCATTATATTTTTATATTTTGGCGATACTTCTATAGGCACGAATCCTATTCCGTCAATATAAATCTCAGCCCATGCGTGTGCGTTTTCTCTTGGAAGTTCATATGCAACATTTTTCTGCATCATGGATGCGTCCTCCGGCGTCACAAGATATCCCTCCACATACCTTGCCGGTATACCATAATATCTGAAAAGCATTACTGCCGCAGTGGCGAAATGCACATCGTAGCCTTTACCTGAAATGAAAAAGCTTTCCAGTGCGGATTCTCCGTGTTTGATCTTTTCAACGCTTTCTGTATAAACAAAATTTTCTTCAAGATATTTTTTTATATTTTCTATAGTTTCTTTGTAATCCAAATGTCCTTTTGTCTGATCGCCTGCAGTTCCCACAAAATCCCCAATAAGCTTTCTGTCATCAGGCGATATATATTTGAAATTTTGATATATATATTGATTGTAATGACTCTCTGCAATCATATACTGCTTTGTTTCTTGTCGATTTGCAACATCTTCATCAGTAAAAATAACTGCAGCAGTTTCGGTCCAATCTTTAACCGGATTTTCTCCCAGATAGTATGAATACTCATTTAGCCTTTTGAATTTTCCGGGTATAACAAAACTTCCGCCGATACTTCTGCTGTTCTCTATTTCATTTTTTATTTCATAAGGTATGTATGCATATGAAGTATCCGCTTCTACTACCTTTATCTTCATATGTTCCTGTGTTTCTTTCGCATTTTCCGACAGCCTTGCTAAATCGCGTGCATATCCTATCTGTCCCATTGCGTTGAATCCCACGTTTTCAATCTGTGAGATTAAATCCTTGGAAGCATAGTAAGTTCCATTTGATAATCGTTCCCAACAATCTCCTTTGTATATGTCGCCCACAAAGCCTCGAAGGTATGTTGAATGTGGGTCGGACATAGTTATCTCCAATGCAACCCCTTTTATTTCAGGTCTCGTATCTAAGGTCAGATTTCCTGATTCCAATGGATTTTCTCCATAATATATATCATGCAATATGTCTGCCGTATAATCTCTTACATTTTGCACGGTTTCCGAATCATTCAGAATATTTTGGATTTTAGGAATACCTAATATGCTCGCAGATATCAGTGTAACCAAAATAATAAATGTAATATTTGCAAAATTAACGCTATTCTTTATTTTAATAACTAAAACCGCTAATAATATTCCTGTCATCAAAACAGCTATTGAAACGACTCCCAATTGCAGCCCGTGAATAAGGTTCAAATATACTATAGGCAGTACCAATATCCATAGCGGCCACAGCTTTTTATTTGATATGAAAAAATATACACAAGCAGTCAAGACGATTGCTGTTACTGTCATAAACAAGCCGCATGATTCTGCCGCTCCATTGTACTGCGGGACTATTATATAATCGCTGCTCCCTAAAACTTTTGCAATTGCATTCCATACATAAATCAATCCACTGCCTATTGTTCCACCAAACGCATCCCTTAGTTCGTAGTTCAATTTGAATGTATCTATCACACACATCAAAAGTCCTATTACCACTATGAATGAAACGGATACTTTTTTAAAAATTTCGGATTTATTATATGAAATCATTTGGTTTATAAATTTTAACTTCCCCATATTCTCTAAGCTGTTCAACTTCCTTTTCTGCAATATCGCTGTTTGTTACATATATGTATGATGTGAAATTTTCCTCTGTATAGGAGTTTAAAAAATACTCTGCCACCGAGCCGGAATCTTTTCTAAAAGGTGTTGAAAGAAGGTCGATTACGGTTTTTGAAAAATCCTCATTATTACTGATCTTCTTGTATACAAATTTTTCCAAAGAATAATCATACCATCCCATAGAATAAGCATAGTCTTTATTGACGAGAGTATATGATAACGAAAGAAAAAGTTCCGTAGTTTTTTCAATCAAATCAAAGTTCTTTCCATCAAATCGTTTATCTAAAATTATCATAAAACTGCTTTCTATAGGAAAGCTTGGAATTTTCACCATAGTATGACCAAACTTTCCCGAGAGTTTCCAGTGTATACCCCTTATACTGTCTCCGGGGGTATATTCCTTGACGCCAAATATTTCGCTCAAATCTTCTCCCTTTTTAACAAAAGAATATTTATAACTTTCCATGTCAAATTGACTCAATTCTTCATCAGCCATATTAAGTTTTACTATTTTAGGAGCAATAATGTACTCTACATTATTATCCGTTATCCACCGCTTCTCAAACAAGCCTAAAGTGTCTTTAACGAAAATCTGCGATATTGCCGCTTTTATCAGACCGCATCGCATCTTAGGCGCTTTGACATCTACCATTTTCTTCCCCCGAGGATTAAGGGAAGTATCGACAACCCGCTCTACCAATTCTTCGGTAAGTAAATTTTTAAAAAATATTTTAACTTCACATCTAAGAATCGGCATGTAAGAATTATTCTTTGCAGATATAAATATCTTCTCACCGTTTTCCTTTGAATCCTCATATTCTTCCATATCTATAGTTACCTTTTTATTTAATGCTGTAATGGATATAAAAGATAAAACCATATATACTACAGAGATAATTACTAAAAATATCGCAAAGTCGTTTTCAGTGAATAAATATAATATAATATTGCTTACCAAAATTGCCAGAAAAATTTTCAATTCTTTCTTCAATTCTATTCTCGCTTTCAGTTAAATCTTCAGGGCTTTATTATTTGCGGTAATTTCTGACAATATCAAATCTTCAGTGAGTTTTTCAGAATATGCTTTTGAATTTAATATTATACGATGACCCCATGTGCAATTTATATTTTCCAGCACATCTTCAGGTACAACATAATCTCTACCCTTAACAAATGCTGCAGCTTTTGCCATTGAACACATTGCCAAAGCACCCCTTGGGCTTATTCCCAGTTTAATAAACTCATTATCTCTTGTGCTTTCCGAAAGTGTGGCTATGTATCTATATATTTTATCGTCCATGAATATGGATTTTGCCTCGTTTTTCATTTCTACAAGCATTCCTCCGTCTGCAATAGTTTGTATATGGTTCAAAGGTTCTTTTTCCGATCTGTCTTTCATCAACTTTATTTGTGCATCCAGATCCGGATATCCCATAGAGAGCCTAATCATAAATCTATCCAACTGAGCTTCGGGAAGCATTTGAGTTCCGGCTGTTCCCAGCGGGTTCTGTGTAGCCATAACGATAAAAGGCTGCGGTACAAAGTGTTCTTCTCCATCTACGGTAACTTTCCCCTCCTGCATAACTTCCAGAAGTGATGATTGTGTTTTGCTAGAGGTTCTATTTATTTCATCTGCCAAAAAAAAGTTACATATAACTGCTCCTTCTTTATATTCAAATGCTCTTTTTTCTTCGTTATATATAGTAAATCCGGTTATATCAGATGGAACAACATCAGGTGTAAATTGCATTCTTTTAAACTCCAACCCCATCGTTTTGCTGAATGCAAGGGCCAAAGTGGTTTTACCTACGCCGGGAATATCTTCCAAAAGTATGTGTCCACCTGCAATGATTGCCGTAAGCACCTTTTCAACAGCATCGTCTTTTCCTATAATTGCTTTGCATATTTCTCTTTTTATATGCAGTATTCTCTCATTCATATGTAAAAGTTCCTTTCAAAGATTATGGCTTTATAACAAAAAAAACGAATCAAAAAAAATGATCCGTTTTAATTACATTTATACAACACATCTACCTGAGTACTCGCTCACTGATGAAAATCCCAAGCAAGTCTCCTGACTCGTGCATCAACACTTACTTCTGCCTTCCCGAAAATTTATCATTGCAACCATGCAATAAATACTTATTCAGTGGTCTATCGAAGCAGCTCCTCACCTACAGTGGCGGTACCGTATCGGACTTTGACCGATTTCCTATATTAAGTATAATACACTTGAGATTCATGTTATTAACTTGTTTAATAATTATATAATTCTTTTTGCAGTATATCACGTTAAACTTTTTTTGTCAATAACACCTTGTTAAATTGTTTGCTATCTTAAATGACGAAAGCTCAGCTTCTTATAATTAAAATCTTATTATCAGTGAAAAAATGAAATCTTCATTTTTATCAGCCCGGAGGCCAAGTCAGCTTTCTCTTTCCAAGGATATGAAAATGCAGGTGCTTAACTGTCTGGAAAGCATCCTCACCGTTGTTGCTTACCACTCTGTAGCCGTTTTCAAGTTCAAGCTTTGCAGCAATTTTTTTGATAGTAACCATAATATGTCCCATCAACTCTTTATCTTCTTCTTTTACATCGTCCAGCGACTCTATGTGTTTCTTTGGAATCACCAGGACATGTACAGGAGCCTGCGGCTCAAGGTCATGAAAACAAATAAGTTTATCATCCTCATATACCACATTTGATGGTATTTCATGATTTGCAATCATGCAAAAAATACAATCTGCCATTATATTTCTCCTTTCATTCCGTCTTTATATATTTCAAGAAGTTTTACTTCTTTAAAACAATTAAGTTCATTGCCCTTGACATAAACTTTGATGTAGTTGTCGGTATACCCCGTTACATAAGGCCCCTCTTTTTCTTCAAACAGTACGATTCGTCTATCGCCGATACACTTGGTTAAAAAATTCGACACAGCTTTTTCCGATACCGAAGAAATCTCATCCATTCGTCTGTTTTTTATCTCAGGAGGAATCTGATTTTCCATCAGAGCTGCCGCAGTACCATCTCTCTTTGAATACTTAAATGGGTGTACTTTGCAAAATCCCGCTTCTTCAATCAATTTTTTGCTGTCGCTAAAATCCTGCTCTGTTTCTCCGGGAAACCCTACAATAATATCGGTACTTATTCCGTAAAGTTCATCGGATTGGCGAAGCACCTCTACTATGTCAAGATAATCTTTCCTGTTGTACGGGCGGTTCATCATGGAAAGCACATTATCACTGCCGCTCTGGGCTGAAAGATGCAAATGGTGGCACAGCCTTTCGTATTTTAAAAGTCTTTTGACATAATCAGCATTTACCACTGCCGGCTCAAGAGAGCTCAATCTTATTCTGAATTCTCCGGGAAGTCCGTCTATTGCGGAAATAAGCGACTCCATACCGTTCTTTTCTTCTGAAACCCACAAAGGAAATTTATCTTTGAATCCATCTTCCGTACCGTAAAGGGCCGTGTTGATTCCGGTAAGTATAAGCTCTTTAAATCCCTTGTCAATAAGAGCCTTTGCCTCTTTTACAATTTCACGAGGGTCTCTGCTTCTGACCATACCCCTTGCAAAAGGAATAAGACAATATGCACAAAATCTGTTACAGCCCTCCTGCACCTTTATATATGCTCTCGTTCTTGACTCCATCGAGGTTATTATTCCCTTATCCTGATACTCGCACAATTCTTCATATTTTTTTATATGACACTGAGGTGTGTTTTCCTCCATAAACTGTCTTACATAATCTATGATATTGTTTTTTTCTCCTGTCCCTGCAACTATATCCACTTCGGGCAGTGCAATTATTTCTTCCGGTTTAACCTGTGCATAGCATCCGGTCACGGCTACTACCGCCTTTGGATTTTTCTTTTTCATTCTTCTTATGTATTGCCTTGACTTTCTATCGGCAATATTTGTTACTGTGCATGTATTTATTATATATACATCGGCAAAATCATTTTCATCTGCGATTTCGGCTCCGAAAGATTTGAACTGCTCTTTCATCGCTTCCGTCTCATACTGATTGACCTTACATCCAAGTGTGTGAAATGCTACTTTCATAATACTTCCTTTTAGCTTTAAATTTCGGTAACGCCGTGATGTTATTATAGCATATCCCATCTCCTTTATAAATAAAATGTTTATAAGGAGGTTTCCATGAAAAAATTTTGTTTAATAATGTTTCTTTTTTTATCCGCACTTACCATCAGCGGCTTTTTTGTATTCAATCAGAAATCCACTTTGGCAGCAGATTCTCCTGCCCTCATATCGGATGTTCGAGACTCTGTCAATCTTCCTGTCTTAATGTATCACGGAATTACCGACAGCCCGGACCGCATAAACGAATATAATATAAGCACCGAAATGTTTGAATCCGACTTAAAATGGCTTGGCGATAACGGTTTCACCTCAATTACGGCAAATCAACTCATAAAATATGCGTCTGAGGGAGCAGCGCTGCCCTCAAAGCCTGTACTTATCACCTTTGATGACGGATATGCCAACAATTATTCTCTTGCTTATCCTCTGCTGCAAAAATACCATATGAAAGCCGTAATTTCCGTAATCGGTTCACAAAGCGATATTTCTTCCGATGATATATACAGAGATAAATTCAACTCCAATCTTTCATGGGGAGAAATAGCCGTCATGCAATCTTCCGGCACTATAGAGATAGGAAATCACACTTATAATCTTCATTCAACGGATAACGGCAGAAAAGGCGCTATGAACAAAGAGGGTGAATCTTTTGATGATTATGCTCGCACCCTCAAGGAAGATTTGTTAAAAACGCAGGATAAAGTTTCCATTGCTACCGGTTCTGCCCCCGTCATATTTGCTTGGCCTTTCGGAGAATATCCAAGAGACAAAAGCGCCGATGAGATTCTTAAAGAAATGGGATTTAAGATAACTCTTACCAGTTACCAGAAGATGAACAAAGTCAGAAAAGGCTGTCCTGATGACCTCTTTGGTCTGAAAAGGTTTCTTCGTACTCCTGATTTTGACATGAATAAAATTATCTGGTAAAATGTCTTTAACCAAGGGGGTGAAGAAAATGAATTTACCGGATAAAAGCGAAAAAACAGCAGACATAACAGTTTCCGTAGATGTTTCCAAAATCGTCAGAAATGTAAGCATAGCAGGCGTTCTTGTTGTGGGCATCATATTCGGATGCAGCACTTATCGCAAAATCTTGCAGTCACAGAAAGAAAAATAAAAACAAATATGCCTGAAAGTCTTTTAGGCTATTCTATGAACCCCCTTACCGCATATCCGATAAGGGGGTTCATATTTCTAAACATTGCTTCTTACAGTTCCAATTGATACATTATCATTGCTATTGCCGCCGGGCCGGCAGTTTCTGTTCTTAAAATGGTTTTTCCCAGACTGACTGTGTCTGCCCCTGATTGTTTCAATTCTTTTGCCTCACTATCTGCAAATCCGCCCTCAGGACCTATGATTACTGCGACAGTCTTGGGTCTTTTCTCTGAGCAAGCCTGCAAACACTCCTTGATAGTTCTTCCCTCTTCATTTTCATAAGGAAATACAACCAAGTCATGCTCAGACATACGGCAAACTGCTTCTGCAAATTTAACAGGCATTTTCACCTCGGGAATTATTCCACGCTTACACTGTTTAACAGCCTCATCGGCTATCTTTTGCCAGCGTTGGACTTTTTTGCCCATATTTCCCTTGTCCACTACGACAGTCCTCTCCATGAAAACAGGCACTATGTCGTGAACCCCAAGTTCAACAGACTTTTGAATTATTTCCTCCATTTTACTGCCTTTTGGAATTCCCTGATACAGTGTTACAATAAGCTTAGGCTCTCTTGCAAATTTCTGCTTATCCTCTATGAGAAGTACCGCCTCGTCATCACCGATTTCCTCGATTTTTGTACGATACTCCCAAGCCTCTCCGTCGGAAATATCAACTTCATCTCCCACTCTAAGCCTTAAAACTTTCTTCATATGGTGAAGGTCTGTCTTGTCTGACAGGTAAATGTATTTTTCTGCTATATCTTCCGGATTTACAAAAAATCTACTCATGCTCTCTCCTTGGCATTGCCGCTATGGCGCACCACATTCCGTCCTCTCTTATTTCAATTATATCGAAGCCGCCGGCTCTTATGGCCTCGCACACTATTTCTTCTTTCTCAACCAGGATTCCCGACGAAATATATATGCCGTCTTTCTTGATATGTGGCATTACATGGCGGCTTAGGAGCATTACAAGATCAGCCATCAAGTTTGCAACGACTATGTCTGCCTTAAAATCTATTCCGTCCACCAAATTACCGCAGCGTACTTCTATCTTATGCTCGCAATTATTAAGGGCTGAATTTTCCTTTGAAACTTTTACCGCCTCAGGGTCTATATCTATAGCCATGATTTTGCCTGCTTCCAAAAGCGCCGCTCCTATGGATAAAATCCCTGAGCCGCATCCCACATCCAGAACCTCGTCGCCTTTTTTCATGTATTTTTCCATAAGCTTAAGACAAAGGGAAGTAGTTTCGTGGGTTCCTGTTCCGAAAGCCATACCGGGGTCTATCTCTATGACCTTTTCCCCTGCGGCTTTATGATAATTTTCCCATGTAGGCTTGACAATAAGGGTGTCGGTTATATGGGCAGGTTTAAAAAACTCTTTCCACTTATCTTTCCACTGAGAATCGTCCTCCACCGAAACCGTGACCTTGCTTTGGGGAAATTCTTCTTTTATTTTCGATGCCAACTCCTTGGCACGGCTCATTTCTTCCTCTTCCAAATAGAATGTAAGCTTAGGGTTCATATCCTGAGTTTCCATAACTTTAGAATCTATATAATCCCACTCATAGCCCTCTTTTTTTTCGATTATTCCTTTAAGGTCATCAGGATCTTCCACTACGGTCTCTGATATTCCCATGGTCAAAAGAAGTCCTGTCATAGGCTCTATGTCTGTCTTTTTGAGTTCTGTCTCAACTTGTATATATCTCATTTCCAATACCTCATTTTGTTATTGCTATGGCTCTTATAGGCGAACCGTCAGCGTTTTCATATTTCAAGGGCAGGCACAAGAATGTGCATAATTCGCCGGTTACAGCATTTAGATTGGTCAGGTTTTCTATAACCACCACATCATGATTTTCAAAAATCCTTTTGTGCAGCGTAAGGTTTATATCTGCTATGGGATCAAGGCCTATGGTATCAAGACCTATGCCTTTTTTGTTGCTTTCTCTTATGTAATCAATTACTTCATCGGTTACATAAGGATATTCTCCGAAATATTCTTCTTTCCCCCAGTACCTGCTCCAACCTGTGTTGAAAAGAAGATAATCGGCTTCTTCTGCCTTATCTTTGTCTATCATATCCAAGGTTATTCTGTCGCCTGCCGAAAGCATACGACAATCCACGGTCAAGGCATTGCCTGCAAAATGTGAGATGTCAAACCGGTCAAGGGTGGTTCCTCCGTCAAAAAGATGCGCCGGCGGATCCATATGAGTACCTGTATGACTGTACATTATCATCAATGTCTCCTTAAATCCGTCTTTTTCATATGTGTTGGCGGTTTTAAGCTTAGGCCCCTCTGTTCCCGGATATACAGGCATATTTTCGGAAATTTTGTGGGTGAGATCAATTACTTTCATATTTTTTCTCCTAAAGAGTTCCTTTAAATCCGAACCATACTTTGTCGCCGTCGATTATAACCGGTCTTTTTACAAGCATTCCGTCTGTTGAAAGAAGCCTTAGCTGCTCATCCTCAGTCATATCGGGAAGCTTGTCTTTAAGGTTCAGTGATTTATATACCATGCCGCTGGTATTAAACAATTTTTTGATGGGAAGACCGCTTAGTTTATACCATTCTTTAAGTTCCTCATAAGTAGGCGGCTGTTCTTTTATATTTCTTTCTTCATATGTATAACCGTTTTCATCAAGCCATTTTTTGGCTTTCTTTACTGTAGTACACTTGGGATATCCTATAACAAGCATTTTGTTACCTCCGTTTTCGTTTTATATATAAATTTTAATTATATACTTGTCATATAGTCAAGGGTTTTTTGGTTTAAGTGCTAAAATGGTCGATATCTTTTTAAAAATGTCCTTTCATCAGATGTAAAAAGAGACGACTTTGGGTTATGCCGCATTTTCTTCCATCTCTTGTTTTAAAGTTTTATGCATAAAAATAACGCCCATATTTCTGTGAGCGTTATCTTCGTAATATGATTGATTTTAGATACAAAATGCGGCGTAAAGAGGAACAATCTTTTTATTATCCTCAAAGCCAAAGTTCTTTGCAGAGAGTTTGATGGCATAGGCAGGCTTGTAGGTTTCCATATATACCTTTAAGCTCTTTGCCCGTGTGTTGTCGGCGGACTTGACCTCAATGGGAATAAGCTCACCGTCACGCTGAATGACAAAATCAATCTCAGCTCCACGCTCGGACTCCCAATAGTAGGTCTTATAGCCGTTAATGGCAAGCTGCACATTGACATAATTTTCAGCCATACCACCCTTAAAGTCATTCAGTTCCTCGACCATATAGAGGACATCGTTTGCCGCTAAGTCTTTCTTTGCACAGAGCAGTCCTAAGTCGGAAACATAAATCTTGAACGCATCAATGTCACGATAGTTCTCAAGGGGCTTTTTTATCTGCTCCACCTTGTAAACCTGCGACACGATACCCGACAGGCAAAGCCATTCGATTGCGTTTTCAAACTCGGAAGCCCTGCCGCCTTTTTTAATCAGCTTATATTGGAAACGGGTGTTTTTCTTGGAAAGCTGCACGGTGATGCTGTCATAAGCAAGCCTTGTTTTCTTTATTTCATTCAGATTGTTGTACTTGCTCATATCATTGAGATAGCTTGCCAAAATTGTATCTTGCGTATGGCGCACAAGGATATAATCCTTTGTTTCCACAAAATGCATTACACATTCAGGCATACCGCCGACGATAAGATATTGACGGTAAAGCTGCATTGCCGCATCGTGCAAAGCAGAGGGCAAAGGTGTATCCTCTGCAAAACATTTCTTAATTTGCTCTACAAGGGCGATTTCACCGCAGGCTACCATAAATTCCTCCATATCCATAGGATAGAGGGTTTTCATATCCACCTTGCCGACAGGGAATGAGAACTTTGCCCTGTTTACCGCAACACCCAAAAGACTCCCCGCTACGATAATATGATAATCGGGGGCGTCCTCGCAAAAGTATTTCAGAGAGGTCAACGCTCTCTCACAGAGCTGCACCTCATCAAAGACAATCAGCGTCTTTTCCCTCACAATAGTCTGCCCTGCGATATGGGATAAAATAGGTATCAAATAATCGGGGCTGATATTTTCCTCAAAGGTTTTGTTCAGTTTGGGATTGGTTTCAAAATTAAAATACGCCACATTTTCATAGTGTGTGCGCCCGAACTCCAGAATGGAATAGGTTTTGCCGACCTGTCTTGCTCCCTGTAAAATAAGAGGTTTACGGTGTTCGCTGTCTTTCCACGTTTCTAAAAAGCTCATAATTTTTCGATACATAATCAGACCTCCTTCAAGGTGCTAACCATAGTATATCACTTATTCGTGTAAATATCAATGAATTTTACTCATTTTTTAACACTAAACTACATGAACTTTATTTTGAACTCCTCAAAATTCTGCATGAACACTGCCAGACCCTATTTTTTACAGTTACTATGCGATTTTGTCGGGTTAAATCGTATATCAAAGTCCTTTGCATTCCTCGACTTAAACATTAAACTGCCCCAATGACAAGCCATATGCATCAAACACAAAGATAATTTTGTCGTCTCTGACACTTTCTACCACTTTAACCTCCGGCTTCGGAATGCATTAAAGTCGGACGGCACTTTAGGTCTTCCATATCTTCATCACTTACTTCTGTTTTCATGATGCTTCTTAATGCTTATTATGCCTATTGCCGCTGTACTCAAAACCAATCCGGCTATCACTGCCGCCGCCCATATCTTATAAGGCAAATTTTCGTTCCAGCCTATTATATATAATGCTGCCGACATCAATACTCCGGCAAATATAAGTGTCCATAGCTCAAGCACGGCAGAGACTGTCCTTATCAAAGTCTTTTCAGAAGTTCCTTTTTCACATTGAGTAATTTGGCTTTTTCGTCTTTCATGCCACATATATACTCCAATCTGAGCAATGCTAACGAGAAGAGCCTCTGTAATTATTACAGCATACCCTTTGGTGTAATCGACTTCTCCATCAACCCTGTACATGGCGAAGATAAGTGGAAATGCCACTGCAGCGAAAGCACAGCATCCCTTTATAATGGCATTTTGTTTTTTCTCCTTCATCTTTCTCCCCCCCCCATGACTTATTCCTTTACGAATGCATATTTGCAGCCGGTCGGATAATAAGTTCTTTTTCCCGGATGATAATGATAATGCGTTATTGTTCTTAAATATTTATACCTTGGATTATTAACCATTGTGACATAAAATTCATCCCATGTTTTATATGAATACTGATCATATGCTCCAATTACTGTTGAAATTATTGTATATGCAATACCTGCTGGATTATTAATATGCGCAACTCCCAAGGCAACGAAAGCGCTAGCAATCATAGATATTGAACTGCCTGAATATCTATCCCTGACCTCTTTTACCTCGCTTTTATTAAGATATTTTGTTTTATCATAGTCTGGATGTGTAGAATTGTGAAGAACAACTGGAAATTTTGTATCATCACTAAACTTAACGATTTGAGTAAGTTTGTTATCTTCCAACATATAATATGTATCAACTACATTGCCCGAAGCATCCACTGCATTCATATCATCTATTGTATATACAATATTTTTATTTTCATCAATAATCACAACAACATTTCTTATGTCTCCGAACTCTATTTTCTCTTGATCATTTCCATATTCTTCTAAATACTCCTCAATATTCATCATTGCATATCCTTTAGGTAATTCATATAAGAATGTGTATTTTATTGGAGCAGCTCTATTATTTATAGTCATTAATGTTTTAAGTTCATTCAACTCGATATCGTCAGAAATATTCTGTCCAACTTGCACAGTCATTTCATAATTACCTGATGCAGTACTATATAAAGCTATACTATCTTTAGATAAATAACATTTCATCGGCTCACTGCAAACTAAACTTGCTGAAATTTCAGGCGTGCTCGCAGTAGTAACGGAAATTTTTCCTTTGTTTTTAAAAGCAGACACCATTATATCATTGTTTTGAATATAAATTTTATCATATTCCTCCTCTAATTTCAAAAATCTACTATTATCTTCATCACCTACCATATTTTTCATGTTAGCGAATGATGTGGATGTCATTCCAATCACCATACTAATCACTAATATAAAACATATAGTGTTCCTCATAATTCTTCTCATTTTAATCCTCCTTTTTATCCCTTTAATTCTTTTATGCTCGTTTATTTAAGGTATTTACTACTTCCCCCTCCTTTTTTATCATTACCTTAATATTAAAAAATACAACAAAAGCGTATAGGCAACATTTATTAGCCCCCATACGCTATTTATCTGTCTCAATATATGTCTTTTCTTTTCAGTCAATTAGATAAAATGCGTATATAAAACACTCTAATAAATATTATCTAATTCTCCCTTGTCTAAAAAATATCACATTTTTTTAACAGTGTCAACATATTTCTTAGTTAAAAATAAAATCTCACTATATCTCATGTTCGAAAAAAATCAAGCTCATATAAAAACTACTGAAATTTCTGACCGAATTCGAATTATCTCCATAAACAAAAAACGGATAAACCTCTGTCAGGAAGAAGTTCATCCGTCATTTAATATATTCTTTCTATTTAAACATTTCTTTTAATTTTTCTGCAAATCCGCCTTTTTTCTGGTAGCAATCCTCATTGACCACTTTTCCCATCTCGGTGATGGCTTTCTTTTGCTTGTTATTAAGCTTAGTAGGCACTTCCAGATTTACTTTCACATACAAATCGCCCTTTGCTTCACGGCGAAGCTTCTTAACACCTTTGTCTTTCAGCCTGAACACCGTACCCGGCTGTGTTCCTGCCGGTATTTTGTAGGAAACCTTTCCCTCCAAAGTAGGAACAACAAGTTCAGAACCAAGTGCTGCCTGTTCAAAACTTATCGGCATTTCAAGATACAAATCGTCGCCTCTTCTTGTAAACATTTTATGAGGCTTTACTGTAATAACTATATAAAGGTCGCCTGTAGGCCCGCCGTTAACTCCCGGCTCACCTTGACCTCTGATAGGAATTACACTTTCATTATCAACACCTGCCGGTATATCTATAGATAACTTGACTGTTTTGCGTACCTTGCCCGCGCCTTTACAATCAGGGCATGGCTCTTCTATTATCTTACCGCTGCCGCCGCATTGATCGCATGTTGTAACACTCTGGAACTGTCCGAAAGGAGTTCTCTGAGTTTGGGAAACCTGACCGCTGCCGCCGCATTTAGGACAAGTTTTTTTCTCTGTTCCCGGCTTATTGCCCTCACCGTTACAGGTGGTACACTTCACATATTTATTTATCTGTACTTCTTTCTTTGTTCCGAATGCTGCTTCTTCAAAGGTGATTGTTATAGCTTTCTGCAAGTCTCTTCCCTTTTTAGGCTGGTTGGCTCTTTTCTGCTGACCCCCGCCGAAGCCTCCGCCGAACATTCCGCCGAACATATCGAAGATGTCGTCAAAGCCTCCGAAACCTCCGCCAAAGCCGCCTCCGCCAAAACCTGCGTTAGGGTCTACGCCTGCATGGCCGAATCTGTCGTACTTGCTCTTCTTTTCCGGGTCAGACAGGATGCTGTATGCTTCATTTACTTCTTTAAATTTTTCTTCTGCTGTCTTGTCTCCGGGATTTTTGTCGGGATGATATTTCATAGCCATTTTTCTGAAAGCTTTTTTAATCTCATCCTCGCTTGCTCCCTTTTTCAAACCAAGCACTTCATAATAATCTCTTTTTTCTGCCATATTACAACCTCTAAATGTGCATCTGAACCGTCTCAGATGTAATTTAACAATTATCTATCCGGGAGCATTACTGTCCTCCACGGACACAAGAAAATCCTTCTGTGACTAAACCTGTCGGGCAAAGTCACAGAGGATTTTTTAATATCACTACTATTTTTCGTCGTCAACTACCTCGTAGTCAGCGTCTACCACATTGTCGTCAGCCGGGCCTGCCTGAGCTTCTCCACCCTGGTTAGGGTTAAAACCTGCGCCTGCCGCACCTGCTGCTGCCGCAGGGTCTACTCCTGCTGCCTGAGCCTGCTGATATAACTTAGTGGAAATTATGTGGAATTTTTCAGTCAGAGCTTCTGTCTTTTCCTTAATCTGGTCTACTGTTCCGTTGTTTAATACTGCCTGAAGCTGATCTTTTGCATCATTGATTTCTGTCTTTTCTTCTTCAGTCAGCTTGTCTCCAAGATCCTTTACGGATTTTTCAGTTTCATATACAAGAGATTCTGCTCTGTTTCTGATTTCTACTTCTTCTTTTCTCTTCTTATCTTCTTCTGCATACTGTTCAGCTTCCTTAACTTTCTTGTTAATTTCATCTTCTGAAAGGTTTGTTGAAGAAGTAATTGTAATTCTCTGTTCCTTACCTGTTCCCATATCCTTAGCGCTTACATTTACAATACCGTTAGCGTCGATATCGAAAGTAACTTCAATCTGAGGTATTCCACGAGGAGCAGGTGCTATTCCTGTGAGCTGGAATCTTCCCAATGTTGTATTGCCGGCTGCCATTTCTCTTTCGCCCTGCATTACATGAATGTCAACAGCTGTCTGGTTATCGGCAGCAGTGGAGAAAATCTGGCTCTTCTTGGTAGGAATAGTTGTATTTCTTTCTATAAGCTTTGTAGCAACGCCGCCTAAAGTTTCGATGGAAAGTGAAAGCGGTGTTACATCAAGGAGCAGTACATCATGAACTTCTCCTGTCAGTACGCCTGCCTGAATAGCTGCACCTATTGCAACACATTCGTCAGGATTGATTCCTTTAAACGGTTCCTTGCCTGTAACTTTCTTTACTGCTTCCTGAACAGCCGGAATTCTTGTTGAACCACCTACCAAGATAACCTTAGCAATATCTGAGTTGGAAACGCCTGCATCCACCATAGCTTTCTTCATAGGCTCGATGGTTCTCTCTACCAGATGTCCTGTAAGCTGATCGAACTTAGCTCTTGTCAAGTCTTCATTCATGTGGAGCGGTCCGTCTGCCGTAACTGTGATAAACGGTAAGTTGATGTTGGTAGTCTGTGAACCGGAAAGCTCTTTCTTGGCTTTTTCTGCGGCTTCTTTTAATCTCTGAAGAGCCATCTTGTCAGCTCTCAAATCTACTCCGTTTTCCTTTGCAAAATTATCTGCAAGATAGTTCAAGAGGACTTCGTCGAAATCGTCGCCTCCCAGGCGTGTATCACCGTTGGTTGCCAATACTTCAAATACTCCGTCTCCAAGCTCAAGAATGGACACATCGAATGTACCGCCGCCCAAGTCATATACTAAAATCTTGTGTGAACCCTCTTCTTTATCAAGTCCGTATGCCAGAGAAGCAGCAGTAGGCTCGTTGATGATTCTCTTTACATCAAGACCTGCGATTCTTCCCGCATCCTTTGTTGCCTGCTTCTGTGCGTCTGAGAAGTAAGCAGGCACTGTAATAACTGCCTCGGACACCTTTTCTCCAAGATAGCTTTCGGCGTCGTTCTTTAATTTGGTAAGAATCATTGCCGAAATATCCTGCGGTGTATAATCCTTTCCGTCAATTGTTACATTGAAGTTTTCACCCATATGTCTCTTTATGGAAGAGATTGTTCTGTCAGGGTTTGTAACTGCCTGTCTCTTGGCAGTTTCTCCCACAAGTCTTTCTCCGTCTTTTTTGAATCCGACTACTGACGGTGTAGTTCTCATTCCTTCTGCATTAGCTATAACTGTAGGCTCTCCGCCTTCCAATACTGCGACGCAAGAGTTTGTTGTTCCTAAATCAATACCGATTACTTTTGCCATTTTTCTTTCCTCCTGTTAGTTAGCAACCTTCACCATTGAAGGTCTGATTACTCTGTTATTTAAAATATACCCCTTTTGAAGAACCTCCGTCACCTTTCCGCTTTCGTACTCGGAGGAGTCCTCCATCATCACCGCATTGTGGAAATTAGGGTCAAAATCCTCTCCCAATGCTGCAATCTCACTTGTTCCTGCTTTTTCAAGCACATCAAGGAGCTGTTTTAGAATCAATTCCATTCCCTTGACAAAGCTATCCTCCGCATCTCCTGCGTCAAGCGCTCTCTCAAAGTTATCTATTACATTAAGCAGTTCGCTGATGATTTTTTCATTGGCAAATGCATAAATGTCATTCTTTTCTTTTTCTGTTCTTCGTTTGAAGTTTTGGAAATCCGCCATAAGTCTGAGATACTTCGTGTTAAGCGCCTCTTCCTCAGTGTCGTTCTTTTCTTCTTCTCTTTCTTTCGCCGCTTCTGCGGTTTCCTGCTTTACCTCTTCCCCTGCGTTTTCCGTTTCGACTTCAATCTCTTCGTTTTCATTGACAGCAGCTTCGTTTTCTTCTGCTCTCTTCTTGGCTTCGTCACTCATCTTCCTCATTACCTCCGCTTTCGAGCTTAAATGTTTTGCTCAAATTATCAGTCAAATATTCAACTATTGATGTAACTTCACTGTATCTCATTCTCGTAGGTCCTATAACACCTATCTTTCCCACTAATTTGCCGTCTATGTGATAGCTTGCAGTAATAAGAGCGCAATCGTTCATTATATCGTCTGCGTTTTCTTCGCCTATTGTTACTATTACGCCATCCTCTCGTTCCATAAGCTTTCTTGTGAAATCCTCTTTTTGACTGAGCATTTCTATAAAGCTTTTGGCTTTCTGCAAATCGTTGTATTCCGGAATATCGAATATATTTGTAAGTCCCTCCATATACAGGTTTACATTCAGCATATCTTCAAGAGTTTTCATGAAATTAGGCATAACATCCTTTTCAAGTCCGCTCATTGCCGCTATATCCGTGTAAAAGCTTTCTATTATATTGTTTGTAAGAACTTCGCTTATGCTTCTGCCTTTATAATTATATGTCATGGTTTTTGCAAGAAGCTGCAAATTTTCTTCTGTATAAGGTACTTTTACATTGATAGCCCTGTTGGAAATCTTACCGCTTTCGGAAACTATCATCATGACTACCGTATTCTTGTCTACAGGCAGCAGATTTATAAATTTAAGCGCGTCTTCGTTCTGTGACGGTGTGAGAGCAAAAGATGTTAAATTTGTTATTTCCGAAAGTACGGTAGCCGCATGTTCTATAGTCTTTTCAAATTCATTGACATTGGCATGAAGTCTTTCTGCTATCACATTCTTTTCTTCACGACTCAGCTCTTTTTTTTCCATTAAAGCATTTACATAAAGTCTGTATGCCGCATCCGACGGTACTCTTCCTGCCGATGTGTGAGGATGGGTAAGATATCCCATCTCTTCCAAATCTGCCATCTCATTTCTGACAGTGGCAGGGCTTATCCCCAAATCATATTTTTTTGATATTGTTCTGGAGCCGACAGGTTCAGCTGTCTTGACATAATCACTGATTATAGCCTGCAAAATTTTAAGTTTTCTTTCAGTCAGTTCCATCGGCTCACCTCCTTAAAAACCAAGGTTCTCTTTTATAAAGAGTTTTCTATAAGTTTGCGTTTGTTAGCACTCAACCTTTTGGAGTGCTAATCACTATAATTGATTATACCACCGGGAGCATTAAAGTCAACATTATTTTGGAAGTTTTTTGTGTAATTTTTGTGAAAACTTATTATATTTACGCCAATACTTATGCTCCATTTCGTTTCCTGTACTATAGAATTTCCAAGAGGGTTTTTGGGCAATAAAATATGACTTGCCGTATGACTTTTGAACAACAAAAAATTGAGATGACTGAAATCATTTTCAGCCATCTCAACATTTTAAGAACTTATATACATTAACATGCAATCTTCAATTCATAATCAAAATCTTAATAGTCTCTTCCAACAAATCAACTGTCGCCTCAAGACATTCTTCGTCAAAATCAAATGCAGGATGATGCAAAGGGTTTGTTATATCGGTGCCAATTCCTATATAAACTCCCAAGCCTCCCTGTTCCTGAACTTTGTTCATCATAACAGCTGCATCGTCTGTTCCGCCTAAATTTCCTTCAAAATATATTTTCTCAAACCACGGAACATTTTCAGCAGCCTGTTGTACAGTCTCCATCAGTTCATCATCACTGCATCCGGCAGGCACTTCGCCATGGTCGATATAGGAATATTTAAGACCGTAGGCAAGAGCACTTCCGTCAAGAATATCAAAAACTCTTTCCCTTAAATATTCTGTAATTTCTTTGTACTGCCCTCTGTATTCAAGCTCTATTGTACATTCGGGAGCTATTGTGTTGGTGCAGACTCCCCCCTCTATCTTGCCTACATTTACTCTGCAAAGACCTTTTTCATGATGTGCTATGCTGTGAAGATTCAATGCCGCACTGCATGCAGCCAAAAGAGCATTTCTGCCCTCTTGTGCAGCTCCGCAAGGGTGAGCCGCCTTACCGTGAAAGGTAACATCAAGAGCTCTGCAACTCATAAAATCCTTTACACCGCATGCCAAAGTATGGGACGGCAACGGCACATTTTCTGCCGATAATGCAAGATGAACCGCAAGAAAATAGTCTATATTGTCAAGGTGTCCTTTATCAACTATAGATTCAGCTCCCAGTGTAGTTTCTTCGGCAGGCTGAAATATCAGCTTTATTGTGCCTTTATACCGGTCAATGTTTTCTGTAATTCTGCGGGCGAGTTCAAGTCCTATCGCAGCGTGGGCATCATGACCACACGCATGTGTACAGCCTGTGTTTACAGATTTATACCCGTCCCTCTGTGCAGGAGCTTCGATGTCACACTCCTCTTCATAGGGAAGACAGTCTATATCAAACCTCAAAGCAAAAGCCGGCCCCGATTTGCCTGTATCAATTACAGCAACAACTCCGGGATATCCGTCGGTTCGCTTAACATATTCTTCGTCTGCTCCCTGCAAAACAGCTCGTTTCATATTATCTTCTCTTCGTTTTGGCGAAAGTTCAATAGGATATTTTAGGGTATCTTTATTTACAGCTTCTGTTCCCATAAAAATATCCTTAATCCCGTAACTTTCAAGAATCTGTGCAATTCTTGCACTTGTTCGTACTTCATCCCAGCTTTTTTCCGGGTATTTGTGAAATTCTCTTCTGTTTTTAATTATATCTTTCATATACTTTCAAAACCTCTTATGATTTTATTTTCCAGTTGTTAAAACAATCTCTGCTTATTTCCATAGAATCTTTTAAAATATCTATACTGCGGTCAATATCCTGTTCTGATACATTTGAAAAGCACAGCCTAATATATCCGCTTCCGCTATAGCCGTAAGGGAAAAATACACTGCCCGGCATATATAGAAGCCCTTTCTCACCTGATGTCATGAAAAGCTTTTTTTCATTGATATCCTCAGGAAGCTTACACCATATGTAAAGACCTCCCTCAGGCTTTTCAAAAGACAAACCGTATTCTTTAAGAGACAAAAGTCTGCTGTACATCATATCTCTCTGCTTTTTGTAGTGTTTTACAAGTCTTTCTTTTCTTTCCTCCATACGGCCGCTTTCAATAAACCGGTTTAGAAGCGCATGAGATATCTTGTATATTGTATTTTGCTCCGTCACTATAAGCCTGCCTATCATCTCAACAGTTTCTGCCGGTCCTGCTACAAAAGCAGTATTTATACCCGGCAAAAATGTAAGATTGAAAGTATCCACATACAATACGATTCTGTTTTTATCAAGAGCATAAAGCGACGGCAGTTCGCTCCCCTCATATCTGAAATCTCCAAGAGAGTTTTCTTCTATTATGGGAACATTTTTACTTCCGCATATTTCAAGAAGCTTGAGCCGCTTTTCAAGCGGCATGGTTATGCCTGTTGGATTATGCAGATTAGGCATGGTATATATAAATCTTGGACAATAAGTTTCAATAAGTCGCTGCAAGTCGTCAAGATCCATGCCATCCTCGTTCATCTTCACGCAAACCACATTGGCACCTTTGTTGCGAAGAACATTTACCGTACCTGCCACAACCGGTTCCTCTACTATTACAGTATCGCCGTCACGCAGATAAAGACTCATTATATACCCCAGAGCCTGCGTCGTTTCAGATACTAATTGTATATTTTTTTCACTGACAAATATATCCTTTACCGCAAGCAATTTGCATATGTTTCGTTTCAACCTGTTTGCTTCATTTTCGTCACATTCATAAAGTTCTCTGTAATTAACCGAAAAATCATCAACATCAGGCATGTTGACATTTATACCTGCAAGGGAAACATATTCGCTTGCTGTCGAACGACGGAACAAATCTTCAAAAAGTGCTTCTTTTTCTGTGTAATTATATCTGCGCATATTTGCAAGGGGATGAAGTACAGTCTCATAAACCGGCTTTATCACTTCTCTTACAAAATATCCTTTAGGCTTACTTGATACTACCACAAACCCCTCGGCTATAAGCTCCTGATATGCCCTAACCACAGTATTTCGTGACACATCCAAATCCTCTGCAACAGTCCTTTCCGGCGGCAGCTTAAGCCCGGTCGGAAGTCTGCCCGAAATGATTTTTTCCTTTATCTTGTTCTTAATCTGAAGATATAGAGGCGTATCATTGTTTCTGTTAATTGATATTTTCATTTAAATCTCCCGATACAATCAAGCCTTTTCATCTGTTTTTTTGACTTTTCGATACAGTCCCGCCATCAAAAGACCTGTTATAAGCATCATAACTGCACCTCCGCCCTGGATCATCCATATATATTTATATCCATCGTTTCCAAAGGCATCAAGCCATGAACCGCATACATTATAAAGCCATATATCGGAAGAATATCCGATTGCAGATGCAACACCCAAAACAGTTCCCACATAACGGAAAGGCACTTTCGCTTCTGTTACGGGAGTATATAAAGCTGTCGAGTTTACATAAGAAAACAGAAGCAGTATCACGCATGTAACCATTAACAATGTTATCATATTGTGCTGCTGTGGTACCATCATCAGTACAATGGTAAAAATAAGTGTTCCCACGCTTCCAACCATAACAACCTTGGTAGAACTCTTTAGCTTATCTATAAAGAATCCGCCTATAGGTCCCGATACGAGATTCATACCGCTTCTTAATGTATTTGTAAGAAGTGCCGCTGCTGCCACAGAGACTCCAAAAGCATCTGTCATATATGGATTGAGATACGGAATAGTTGATCTTATAAGAAAATATCCTAAAGTAAACAGTCCCAAATACCATGTTATAGGCATTTTCAAAACTTTTCCCACAAGTTTCAAATCAATCTTATCATCAGCACTTTCTCTCGCCTTTGCCTTTTCTTTATCGTATGGAACAAATATCCATGTCAATATTCCAAATACTATTGATATGACACAGTATATCATCATTCCGCCTCTGAATTCATACTTAGCAAGAGCCGTTTCCATCATGCCTAATATAAGGTAAGTGCATGCAACTCCTATAAGACCGAAAGCGAAGTTGTAAAAACCGAACAGTCTTCCTTGTTCTTCATCACTTCCGATATTTTTTATAAGTTTAAGAAAGGCACTCCAATGCATACAGGTACTTGTTATTCCGAAAATAAAGTACATTATTTTCAGCACCGTAAATGATGATGAAAAAGCTACAACAGTTCCTGCTGCTGCTGTTAAAACGGCCGACATAACAACAAGGGTTTTGGGATTAAATCTGTCTGCTATCCAGCCGCCTATAAAATATCCTATAACTGCGGTAATTCCGAAGAACGAAAGCAGCTCGCCGGCTTGACCGTCAGTTATATTATAAGTTTCAAGAAAATGATTATAAAAATCATAACAAGCATAAGGTATGAAATAAACCACCGTTGTACATGTGGCAATCAATATCATAAGATACTTATATATCATGCTGTCTTTTTTTATTGTCATGTTCAGCCTCCTAAAGATACTTTCTGAACCATTTAACCATTTCAACTATTCTGCGTTCTCTGTTTAGCGGAGAGCCGCTTCTGCAAAGCTCATGGGTTTCACCTTTAACGGCAAATACTTTGGAAATTCCCCCAAAATAAGTTATCGCACTATGAAGCTGCAATGCATGGTCATAAGTACACCTGTAATCTTCAACTCCATGGATAAAAAGTACCGGAGTCTTTATAAACGGAGCGTATTTGAGAGAAGAACTATCCCAAAGGAATTCAGGATTCTCCCAAGGTGTTGTGCCGTATGTATCCTTATTGCAAGGGAAGCCTATGTCCGACATGGAAAAGTCACTCATTAAATTAGATACACATCTGTCTGAAATAGCTGCTTTATATCTGTCTGTATGGCCTATAATCCAGTTGGTTATTATACCGCCGTATGAACCTCCCGTAATGCCGATTCTTTCTTCATCTATCCACGAATTTTTCTCTATTGCATTGTCGGTAAATTCCATAAAGTCTCTGTAATCTACAGTTCCCCATTTCGTTCTTATATCGGCAAAATCTCCGCCCTTACCCTCAGAGCCTCTTGGGTTACAGAATATAACACCCCAGCCCTCATTACACATAACAAACATTTCATGCATTGCAACAGGACCATATGCCGAGCCGGGACCTCCGTGGATAAAAAGAATTGCCGGGTATTTCCTGCCCTCTTCAAAATCAACAGGCTTCATAACCCATCCGTCTATGCCTATACCATCTGAATTTACAAAGCTGCATTCTTCAATTTCAGGGAACTTAAATTCGTCTTGCAGATGAGTATTAAAATCGCTTATTCTTTCCTCTTTGCCGGTTTTTGGATCCAAAATGTAGAATTCTCCTCCGTCAAGACCCCTCATTGCCGACATGTATATCTTATCTCCGTCAATAAAGTAATCTAAAATCTTACCCTCTTCTACAGTAAGTGGTATCATGTTATCATTCCCAAACTCGGAAAAATACAGTTTGGAGCTTCCGCCCCTCGTGCTTATATACACAATTCCTTTATCTGTTACCGTAATCTTATTGAGCCATCCGCTTAAGTATGTAACATCAGTGAGAACATTGTCGTAAAAATGAATATCTGCATCCTTGTTGTTTCTTGTAAATTCTCCTGTTTCCAAATCAAGAATATCAATATATTCATTCTGATATTCTCCATGGAATGCTCTGTCATTTCTTCCAAGCAAAACATGAGAAGAGTCTACCGGCTGTACTTTGGTATATATATATTTGTTGCTTTCATCTATAGCCTCGACTTTCTTAGTTTTATAGTCGATTTTATAAACCTTTCCTTCTGTTCTCTGTATTCCTCCCGACTCCACACCGTAAAACAGGCCGTATTCGTCTTTATATGAACTTATATCAAACACGCTTATATCATCGTCTGTCAGGCAAGAAAGTTCTCCGTTTTCATAATAATATACTCTTCCTCTTTCTTTGTTACAGTATCCTCCGTCATTTGACCAGAACGGAACTTCATCGGCAACAAAATATCTGCTTTCTCTTTCAGAAATTTCAATATATTTGTCCCAGTCGCCCTCTGCTTCCTCAAGCCACGAATCACGGACAGGACTTTCACTTGCCAAAAACAGGAAACGCTCCTCATCTATACAGCAAAACTTATATATTCCCTTATAGATTTTAAACAGTTCTTTATATTCTCCGGTGTTTACATTAAGCTTACAGAAAACCACAAGAGGGACTCCTTTTTCCTGAGCCTCTTTGTCGCTTTTATCTATAGCCGAAGCAATGATTATATTTTCACTGTCAAGCCATTCATGCATTCCTACTGTCTTATCAAATGTAAGCTGTTTTTTTATTTCCTTTTTTTCCATATCAAACAGATACAAATCGGAGATATACTTATCTTCTTCCATAACGGCATCATCCCTTACAAATGAAAACAGTCCGTTTCCATTTGGTTTCATATCTTTAACATTGATATACTCCTTAAAAAAATCTTCCTTTATCTTCTTTTTCATAAAATCCTCCTCGAATCATGCTAAGGAACCTTCTTTTATTTTCTTTTATTTTATAACAAAGTCCAAAATAATAAAAGTACATTTTTGGACTATTCCAAAAATGCATTTTGGCACTTTATCAAAGGCGGTCTTTAGGGTATATTTGTCTTATAACTAATATCAGAGGAGATTTCAATGAAGCAGTGTAAAAGCAGTGATAACAAACTGTCTGCCAAAGTCGGCATTTCATTAAAGCAAGTTTTGTTTTTGCTTATCGCAGATATAGGCTATGCACTTGCATTAAACCTCTTTTATGTCGGAAACAATATTGCTGCCGGAGGGCTTGCCGGAATAGGTACTGTACTAAACTATTATTTTAATTGGCCCATAGGACTTACAGTCCTTGCCATGACCGTACCTATAGCCTTGATGGGTATAAAAATAAAAGGCAAAACTTATGTATTCATGGCGCTTATTACTACGGCAGTATATTCTCTTATTGTGGATGTATTGTCTTTTCTGCCATGTATAACCGAAGATAAAATAGTGGCTGTTGTTTTCGGAGGAATTCTTTACGGTTCTTCCTCAGCTCTTGCTATAAAAGTACGAATGTCCACCGGAGGTACTGATCTTCTTGCAAAAATAATTATAACAAAAGCAAAGACTCTCAGCATAGGCTCTCTGTATATGATTATAGATGGAACAATAGTTGTTTTCGCAATGATAGTTTACGGCGATATAGGTGCCGGAATATATGCAATTATGGCTATCGCAATGAGTTCAATCGTAACAGATAAGCTTACAAGCGGTTTTAACAGAGCACAGATGTTTTATATATTTGCAGATGAAAATGCAGATAAAATAACCGACGCAATTTTAACTGATATGAATAGAGGTGTAACCTCCGTAAACGGAACCGGCAAATTTTCCAACTCAACAAGAGAAATTCTTCTTACTGTTGTAAAACCGGGTGAAACGCCGATTCTCAAAGCACTTGTACATAAATTTGACCCTAATGCATTTGTCGTTTTAGTTCCTGCCAATGAAATTATAGGCAACGGATTTGATGATATAAACTTGACAGGAACGATCAACGATTAAATATAAGTTATCGCTTTTAAATTTATGAAAAGGAGACCGATATGAAAAAATCGCACTTAAATCTTGAAACTTTTATCGCAATCATATCATTCTCAATTGCAGGCAGTGTCATTTACGAACTACCTTACATAAAGTACATTTATTATGATAAGTTCCTTCCTGCTTTTGATATGACCAATGCACAGGCAGGCTTCCTGCTTTCCGCATATGCTATCGGATGTCTTATTCTTTATATTCCGGGCGGAATTATGGCAGATAAGTTTTCGACAAAGAAAATGCTTGTGCTTTCTCTGCTGGGAACAGGAGTCTTAGGCTTCATAATGGCTTTCTCAATGAATTACATTACAGCCCTGATAGTTTTCTTCCTGTTCGCTCTTACCACAAGCTTTGTATTCTGGACAGCTCTCAACAAGGGCTTAAGACTGTTAGGCGGTAAGGAAAACTCAGGTTCCACCTATGGATGGTATTATGCACTTGGCTCAATTATAAGCCTTGTTTGCAGCGTTATCTTCTGGCGCCTTTATGCTTCCAGCGATGACAATCACGAGGCAATGTTCAGAACAATTATTGCAATGTCCGTTGCTGTTATTCTGGCAGGCATTCTTGTTCAGATAACTTTTAAAGAAGACAAAACCGCAATAAGTGAAATTGCAGAAGAGGACAAATTCAAGCTCAGTGATGTAGGCAAAGCTATAAGAAATCCTTACTTATGGTGGGCGTCAATTATAATGTTCCTGATTTACACTATATACAGTAATGTGACATATTTTACACCTTATCTGTCATCACAGGTTGGTATGGATGTTTCAGATTCAGCTTTCTTAGGAATTATCAGAGGATATGTCCTTTACTTCCTGTCACCTCTTGGCGGATATATTGCAGATAAGCTGCTCAAATCCACTTTAAAACTTTATGGATACGGTTTCATAATTTTAGGCGCATTATTCTTTATAACTACCCAGATTCCTGCGGGTGAGGGAAGCGTTGTCATTGCAATAACAATATCAATGCTTGCTTCTGCATTTGCCATGATGCTTTATGGTGTAATGTGGTCTATCCTTAACGAAATCAACATTCCTATCTCTTATGCTGCGACTGCAATAGGTCTTGCTTCAATGGTAATCTATCTGCCTGACCTTTTTGTTCCTGCAATGATAGGTGGCTGGCTCGACAATTTAGGAGAGGAAGCCGGATATTTCAGAATGTTCATATTCTTCGGAATCTGCTGCGTACTGGCAGTTGTTCTTTCACTCACTCTTGCAAAGAAAGTGAAGAGCCTCAATGCTGCCAAAAACGAAAATGCACCCGAAACCAAATAATATTTATCCTGTACATTTCTAATAAAAAGTCAGAGAGGCGGCGCAAGCCGCCTTTTTATTGTTATCTTGGCTGTTAACAGATTTCCCGGCTATAATATGCATCTTATAAGCGAAAAGCTCCGGCAACTCTTTTTTAAGTTTTCTGCTTTCATATTCGTGCCCACTCTATGGGTTACAGTTCAAGTGCCTACGGATACCTTTATTGCATTTGTGTAGTCCTTATGCCTGATTTTCTTTCCTATACTATAGGTCTTCGGACAATAAAAAATTGAGGCGGCTGAAGCTTTTTCAGCTACCTCAACATTTATTACAGCGTTTTCTATTTCGCCCAATCTCTCACACGGCTTACGGCTTTCTCCCAGCCTTTCAATTTCTCCGTGCGTTCTTTATCATCCATACGGGGTTCAAATGTACGATCAATCTGCCAGTTTTGGATTACATCATCTTTGCTTTTCCAAAAACCTGTCGCCAAACCTGCCAGATATGCCGCACCAAGAGAAGTAGTTTCTATGCATACCGGTCTTTCAACCTTGCAGTCTAAAATATCAGACTGAAACTGCATCAAAAAGTTGTTGGCACATGCACCTCCGTCCACTTTGAGAGATACAAGGCAGCTACCCAAATCTTCCGTCATAGCCTTTATAAGGTCGCTGGTCTGATATGCCAATGATTCAAGAGTAGCTCTTACAAGATGATTTTTTCCTGCTCCCCTTGTTATACCAAGGATGGCTCCTCTTGCATAAGGGTCCCAGTAAGGCGCCCCAAGGCCTACAAAAGCAGGTACAACATACAGCCCGCATGAGTCCGGTACAGATAGGGCCATCTCCTCTGAATCCGATGACTTTTCAATAATATCTATTTCATCACGAAGCCACTGTATTGCTGCACCACACACGAAAACAGAGCCTTCTAAGGCATAATTTACCTTTCCGTCAAGTCCCCATGCAATGGTAGTCACAAGACCGTTTTTAGAAAGCACCGGTTTTTCTCCCGTATTCATAAGTAAAAAGCAGCCTGTTCCGTATGTGTTTTTTCCTTCTCCCGGTTCAAAGCAGGTCTGTCCAAACAATGCCGCCTGCTGATCTCCTGCCGCTCCTGATATTTTAATAGGTCCTCCGAATATAGTGTCGTCGGTCATGCCGTATATGCAGCTTGACGGCTTTGGTTCAGGCAGCATCGAGCGAGGTATATCAAGGATCGAAAGGATTTCATCATCCCATTCCAAAGTATTTATATTGAACATCATAGTTCTTGAAGCATTGGAATAATCAGTCACATGAACACGGCCTCCGGTCATTTTCCAGATTAGCCATGTTTCAATAGTTCCGAAAAGCAATTTTCCCTCTTCCGCCTTGCGCCGTGCATCAGGAACATTTTCAAGAATCCATCTGAGTTTGGTGCCGCTGAAATAAGCGTCTATAAGAAGTCCTGTCTTTTGGCGTATCATGTCGCCATACCCCTCCTCTGCCAACTTATCACAGTAACCGGCCGTTCTTCGGCATTGCCATACGATTGCATTATATACAGGGATTCCTGTCTCCTTATCCCATACGACTGTAGTTTCTCTCTGATTGGTAATTCCTATTGCCTCTATATTTTTGTATGTACAGCCTATCTTAAGAAGTGCCTCCTGAGCCACACCCATCTGAGTAGACCATATTTCCATTGCATCATGTTCTACCCATCCGTCCTTTGGATAATACTGAGTAAATTCCTTTTGAGCAACGCTTACCATATTGCCTTTTTTATCATAAATTATACATCTGGAACTTGTCGTCCCCTGATCCAGCGCCATAATATATTTTCTCATTAAATACCTCCCTGCAAGCTGTTCTTATACAAACAGTGCCATTATCTTATTTGAAATATCTATACCTTTGTATGTAAGTGCTATATGTCTGCTGTCCGACCGGGCATACCCGTTTCTGACATACTCTTCAAATTTGTTTCTTTCTTTTCCGAAAACATCCCAGAAATAATTTTTGAATCTTTTTTCAAAATCTCTAAAATCCACACCGTTTTTCGTCCTCAGTGCCGTAAAGGTGTACTCTCCAATACTGTCCATGCCGGAGTTGACATGAAAATAATCTATGCAACCGGCACCTATTACATCCGAATCCCCAAGCTGTGTCCCCCTCGCCATATCTTGCTTGTTCATTGCATCAATATATTGGCTGACATCACTTACATTGGAAAATCTAACCTTATTTATAAAAGAATGTGCCGAAGCTCCAAGTCCCAGATAGTCAGAGAATCTCCAATATTTAAGATTATGTCTGCATTCTCTTTTAGGAAGAGCTGCATTGGAAATTTCATAATGATTAAACCCGGCTTCTTTAAACGCTTCCACTGCCTCATGGTACATACGCCTGTCTTTTTCTACCGGAGTTTCTTTCATCTTTCCCTCAGAAACCATATGTCCGAAAACCGTTTCTTCCGAAATCTCAAGACTATAAAACGAAATGTGCTCAGGCTTCATTCCCAATGCTTGTTTAATGGTTTTTCTCCACTCTTTGAGAGTAAGTCCCGGCACTGCAAACATCAAATCCATGTTCATGTTATCAAACCCGGCTTGCCTTGCAAGGTCAACAGTTTTTTCTATATCTTCTGCTTTGTGAATTCTGCCTAATTTTTGCAAAACCTCATCGTTAAAGGACTGGGCTCCTATACTAAGGCGATTTATCCCGGCAGCTCTGTAACCCTTGAGTTTTTCCGGTGTCAAGGTGGCCGGGTTGCACTCCATAGTAATTTCCGCATCGGAGGCTATATCAAAATTTTTGTTCAGCGCCTCCATTATCTTTGATATAAATCCGGGTTCCATAAGGCTGGGTGTCCCCCCGCCGAAAAACACGGTGTCCGCCTTAAGATTTTTTCCGTATCGTTCTCCGTAAAAAGTTATTTCATATATCAATGCTCTCGTATATTCTCTGCGAAGCTTGTAATCGTCCCCGGGCAGTGAAAAAAAATCACAGTAAAAGCACTTTTTTATGCAAAATGGGATATGTATGTATATTCCGGCTGCCATTTTTCTTCTCCGTACTAAATTAATTATTTGTTTTCGTCATACTTCAAAACAGCAGTAAATGCTTCCTGCGGCACTTCTACGGTTCCGAACTGTCTCATTCTCTTTTTACCCTCTTTTTGCTTTTCAAGAAGCTTTTTCTTTCTTGAAATATCTCCGCCGTAACACTTGGCAATTACATCTTTTCTGTAAGCCTTAACTGTTTCTCTTGCTATGACTTTCTGACCGATTGCAGCCTGAATAGGCACTTCAAACTGATGCATCGGTATTATTTCTTTAAGTTTTTCACAGACAAAACGCCCCCTTGCATAAGCCTTGGATTCATGAACTATCATAGAAAAGGCATCTACAAGGTCTTTGTTAAGGAGTATGTCCATCTTTACCACATTTGAGCGTTCATAGCGTATAAATTCATAGTCGAGAGAGCCATATCCTCTTGTCTTTGACTTAAGTGCGTCAAAGAAATCGTATATTACTTCGTTAAGAGGCATTTCATAATGGAGCTGAACTCTGGTCTCTGTGATATATTCCATATGAATCATTTTTCCTCGGCGCTCTTGGCACAATTCCATTATGCTGCCTACATATTCCTTTGGAATCATAATATCTGCCTTGACCATAGGTTCCTCTATGTAGCTTATTTCCTGAGCAGATGGTAAATTGGTCGGATTCTGTATCATTTCAACGGTTCCGTCTGCTTTTACAACTCTGTATATAACGCTTGGCGATGTTGTAATAACTGCCAAATTAAATTCACGCTCAAGTCTTTCCACTATGATTTCCATATGAAGCAGCCCAAGAAAACCGCACCTAAAGCCAAATCCCAAAGCGGTGGATGTTTCGGGCTCAAAGTTAAAAGCAGCATCATTTACCTGCAATTTTTCCAATGCGTCTTTGACATTTTCATATTTTTCTCCCTCTGCCGGATAAATTCCGCAATATACCATAGACTGAGCTTTTTTATATCCGGGGAGCATTTCTTCAGTAGGGTCATTATCAAGAGTTATGGTGTCTCCCACTCTTGCATCTGATACCTGTTTTATACTTCCGCATATATATCCTACTTCTCCTGCTCTTAAAACCTCCGTTGCAACCGGGCCGGGAGCACATACTCCGACTTCGGTAACTTCGTATTTTTTGCCGGTATTCATAAGCCTTATTATATCGCCTTTTTTGACTTCGCCGTCTATAACTCTTGTGTAGATTATTACACCCTTGTAGTTATCATACTTGGAATCGAAAATCAGCGCTTTAAGCTTGCCGTCCGGGTTTCCTGACGGCGGAGGAATAACCTCTACTACTTTTTCAAGCAGATCTTCTATTCCAAGACCCTCCTTTGCCGAAATCAAAGGAGCCTCAGAAGCATCAAGTCCTATAACTTCTTCTATTTCTTCTTTTGTCTCATCAGGTCTTGCAGAAGCAAGGTCTATCTTGTTTAGAACAGGAAGAATTTCAAGATCCTCGTCGAGAGCCAAATACACATTTGCAAGAGTCTGGGCTTCCACTCCCTGAGTAGCATCTACTACAAGCACCGCTCCCTCACATGCGGCAAGGCTTCTTGAAACCTCATAGTTAAAGTCCACATGCCCCGGTGTGTCAATTAAATTGAGTATATATTCATGTCCGTCTCTGCTGCTGTAGACAAGCCTCGTCGTCTGTAGCTTGATGGTGATTCCTCTTTCTCTCTCAAGATCCATATTATCAAGAAACTGTTCTTTCATATCTCTATGCTGAACCAGTCCTGTTTTTTCTATGATTCTGTCTGCCAGCGTAGACTTACCATGGTCTATATGCGCTATTATGCTGAAATTTCTTATATATCTCTGATAATTTTTATTTGCCATTTTTTCCTCACTAAAATATAAGTATCTAACATTATATTTTAATGTAAATCCATCAGCTTTTCAATGAAAACTTGTAGTCTTTCGCTAATTGTATCTTCTGCGCAGTACATATATGCCCCGTTTCTGTCTATGGTAAGGATGGACAAAGTAATTATGAAAAATAAAACCATTACCGTAAAAAACAGTCTTAAATTTTTCAAAACTCTTTCCTCCGTTTCCTATAATATGTCATACGCACAAATCTCTACGGCGATGTAACCTTTTATCTTTGGTTTTTTAAAACCTCTCCCAAAACATTTCCTATTATGTCTGCTGTATTGCGGCAGTCATCTATCTGGTTTCTGTTATACCCTATCTCAAGTAAAATATATTGGGAGGAAAGGTCCTGATTATATTTGTAACTTCTTTCTATAACTTTTCCGGTAAATCCGTTATATCTGCTTTGTGCTATCTCATTTAAACTTTTTACAAAAGCCAAATTGGACTGATATGTAGTCGTACCTGTACTTACGACATAAGAATATTTGGCGCATGTTCTGCCGCCCACAGATACGGTAGCCGCCGGAGTTTCAGCAGCTATCGCATCTCTGTGCAAATCTATTACACATTTTACGGAAGGATATTTTTTAAGAAGTTCCTGAGTTGTTGCATATGATCTGCCGTAAGAATTATTATATGAAGGATAATCATGTAAGGTCTTATCATGTACCACAGCAACACCTTGCTTTTCCAATGCCTGTGCCAATATATTGCCTACATCTCTTACTGTGTTTTCTTCTTCTCTTGAATGAAAATTACCCCCTGACTGAGGCAGGTAGGATTCAGTTGCATGAGTATGAACTATAAGAACTTCCGGCTCTCCGCTGCTTACATCAGGCTGCTGATTATTACTTTCTGTGGATTCATCCTTTTTCAAATCCGTTACCTCTTCCTGCGGAACTTCATTATCTCTTGAATCTGCAAGCTCTATTCCCATAGAGGGATAGGATGCATTTATACACATTACTCCAAAGTCAGTGGCTGAAACATTTCTGCCGCCACTTGTGTCTTCTGCCCTATCCGAGTTATTTACATATGCCATGCAAAAACAAACAGTGCTTATTATATATATGATAACTGCTGACTTTCTCAATAGTCTCTTCATATTTTCCCCCTCGGTATATAGTCTGACTTTAAGAATATATGCCGGGGTGAAGTGTTATATTTATAGCATTTGAGATTATGTCCGAAAAATCTTTTATTATTTCGTCTATATCTGTCGAAGTAACTATCATATTCAACTCTTTATCTTTAAAATATTTATCTATCTTTTTTTCGTCGGCAAACTCCGTTGCCTGTACTGCTTCAATAATCAAATTCCTTGAATCTATTACGGTCGGAACTCCTATGGAAACAACTTTACATCCTAAAGTCTCCTCTGAAATCGCCTTTCTCCTGTTTCCCATGCCTGCCCCCGGTTCTATCCCGGTATCGCATAGCTGTATGGTAGTGCTCATCCTATCGATATTCCTTGCCGCAAGAGAGTCCACAATAAGTACAACATCGGGATGAACCATAGATGTTACTTTTTCTATAAGGTCTGCCGTCTCCATTCCGGTAACGCCTGTAACTGATGGATTAAATCCGCTTACATTGGCCATCTCCCAATCTCCATCAGCTTTGAATATCTCAAAAAGATGAGCCGTTATCTTAACCTTGTCTACAGTATGCGGTCCAAGGCTGTCAGGTGTCACTTTCTCATTTCCAAGACCGACTACAAGTACTTTGAGATAATAATCGAATTTTATCATCTTTTTCAGTTCCTCTGCCAAAGTATGGGCCGCTCTTTCCTTGATTTTATCCTTTTGTTCCAATATTCCGTCAACTTCTATTGTTATATAAGTTCCCTTAGGTTTTCCGAAAGCTATTTCGCCTTGCTCATCGGTGATGATAATCTCTGTAACGCATATGTCCTCATCCTTTTGCTGCTGTTTTTTTATATATCCTGTAGCCCTTGCTCTTGCTTCTTCAATCAGCTCATGATTTTCTATCGCCAAATCAGTTCTGTACTGCATAAGACACTCCTTATAAAATCTTTATTATATAAGGATTTCCTTATTCGGCTGCCGTTATACGCATTTTTGTTATTGTACCCAACATATTTTGAAGCTGTGGAGATTGTCCTCACTCAATAGAGAATTGCTATTCCATCAATGCTCTTATTTCGGCCTTCCTCGCAAAAATTGCAGCCGGCGAGACATTTCGGAATAATCGACTTGCAAGGTTTGATTAAGGATCGCTTAGCCTGTAAGTCGTTGTGAAATGTTGAAATGTGAACTACGAGCTGTGAAATGTTGAAATATTGAAATGCCCCCCATTGTTTAATTGTTGTCTGAATTTGTGTTTTGGGACTAAATCGCCAACAAACAACTGTCGATGCTCATCGAGAATTGTCGAAAGTTGTCACCAAGAAGCCAAAAAGTGGCTAATTTTAAAATTACAACTCAATATGACAACATTTTCCCCCTAAAATGTTGTCAAAATCTTCAAAAATAGAATAAATAGCAACCAGTCAACATTATATGACAAATTTCGACCGCCTCAGTCGGTGATTTGTTGGCTATTTTGCCGAAAATCACAAACTCAGCCAACATTTCCACGACACGAGATACATACAATTCAAGTACACCGCAGCCTGAACCCTTGCCATGGTATTTGATATAGAACACAAAAAAAGAAACCGCCGCATTAGCGATTTTAATCGCCGGTGCGGCAGTCTCTTTTAACATTGCTCCGAAGCTTTCCAAAGCGACTATTTTAAATTATCCCTTTTCTTTTTTCTCTCGAGGTTCTGTTCCCGGTGTAAAATGTTCTGAATCTTCCTGATAAATATCGCCAATGGTAGGCTTCACAGTATGCCCTGTAATTCCCGTGCATGGCTCCCAAATCCTAACTTTGGCCCTGAATATATTGTTTTCTACGGCATATGCTACAGTTTCTCCGTATTCCTCATACAATTCACGCTTTTTAAATACAAACAAATTATGTTCTTCGCCGTCATACTGAATCTTTTCTATAGCTATAACACGATGAAGCCATCCCATTCTCGCCACAGCAATCACATCTGACACTATGGGTATATTAAGTACAAAGATTATTATAAGAACGGCTATACCCCCTTTTAGCCATTTCTTCTTTTTATCTTCATTCATATGCATCACCCTCGTTTCAGATTTTAATACAGTTACAATGCTTGTTTAACAAAAAATTAACATGCGTACTTTATTTTGTCAATGTAAAGTCGTTAAGTATACAATATTCATAAATATTTTTGTAATAAAGTATTAAATAATAAAATTTATTTAAGAAACAAATTACTTGTACAATTGGGGTATTCGTCCGATTTCCTATTATTTTTTGTTTTTTGATGTGATTTGATGTCAAAAATCCTGTAACAAATTCCGTGCCGACCGAAAAATTTCAGCCGAAGCAGCATTACAGTATTAACGGATTGCGGCTTGTAAACTGCCCTCATTATCATAAAGCAAAAAAAACAGGCTGCCATACTAACGATTAAAATCGTTAATCAGACAGCCTCTTAATTCATCCTATGAAATTTAAAGTCCAAGGAACAATGATGCCATGGCAAAATATATGGAAAGTGCAACAGCATCGGAAATAGACGATATTGCAGGATTAGCTATCAATGCCGGATCCAAATTGATTTTCTTTACTATCAGCGGAATCATACTGCCAAGTATCTTGGCAAAGATTACTATGAACAGCATCGCACTGCATACTGTAAGAGCTATCATTGTGTCATATCCGTCTATAAAATATATCCTTCCAAAATTAAAGACGCTCAGTATAACACCTATTATCATTCCTATCCGTGCCTCTTTCCATAGCACTTTAGGAGCATCCGAGGGATCAACTTCATCCATGGCTATACCTCTTATAATCAAAGTGGCCGCCTGAGAACCGCTGTTTCCTCCTGTTCCCATAAGCATAGGCATATATGACACAAGGCTTATAACTTCTGATAGCTTTGCTTCAAAACTCGTTATTATCATCCCTGTGAAAATATATGCCACCATAAGTATAAGAAGCCAAGGCAATCTGTTTATGGCATGCTGCCATACAGATACATCCAGATAATCTTTGTCGGAATCTTCAAAGTCTATGATACCTGCCATACGCTCGATATCTTCTGTATTTTCATCTTCGATTACATCAAGTATATCATCGAATGTGATTATTCCGATAAGCCTGTGCTCCTTGTCAACTACAGGCATAGCGATGAATCCGTATTTCTTGAACTGTTCTGCAACCTCTTCCTGCCCCTCATAAACATCTATCCAGACATAATCGGTATGCATGATGTCCTTAATTCTTGTGTTATCATCCGACACCACCAGCGTACTCAATGATACTATACCTATGAGCCTGCGTCCTGTATCTTTAACATAACATGTATATATGGTCTCAGCGTCCATTCCCTCTTTTTTGATGTACGCAAGAGCCTCGCCAACGGTCATTTCTTTTTGCAGACTGATATAATCGGGAGTCATCAAACTTCCCGCACAATCATCGGGATAATTCAAAAAAGTATTGATAAGCCGCCTTTCATCTTTAGGCGCTTTCTCCAAAATTTTATCTACAAGATTGGCCGGAAGCTCCTCAAGTATATCTATCTTGTCGTCAAAATCAAGTTGTTGAACGATATAACTAAGCTCCGCATCGGTAATTCCGTTTACTATCTTAAGTTGGTCGTCCGAAGGCAAGTAAGAAAATACCTCTACCGACACATTCTTTGGAAGAAGCCTGTAAATTACTATCGTCGATTCAAGGATATTGGTATCTTCAAGCATTTCCTCAAACATCTCGGCTATATCCGCTTCATTATGTTTAAGCAATTCGTCTCTTGCTTTAAAATATTTTTTTTCTTCTATACAAGCGAAGATTTTTTCTAAAGACTCGTCTATAGCTTTCTCCGGCTCTTTTATCATATTTATATCCATCGAAATCTCCTCCTTTCATTTGCCCCGTCATTCCGAGACAAACGGAGATTTCAAATCATCGTTTTTCCCGGAATAAAACAGGAGTTTTTTCAGTATTGTAAATTTTCCCGTCAGGAACAGCGTCCATATTTCTTCTCCTTTTCTATTTATTCCTTAACTATTCTATTATATATCAATGATATAAACTTTGGCAAGGCGCAAGTTTAGGATTTCAAACCATAATTTTGTTTAATATTCTTAAAAATTCTGCTACAAAATTGAACAAAAAAAAGAACAAAAGAATATTGTATACACGGTGTTGACAAAGCATTTAGATAGTGTTAAATTGAGAATATAAAGACTTTGTTGTATTAGTAACAAAACGATAATGTTAAAGAGAAGAGGAGATTAACCATGGCAAACATTGTTGACAAGTACATTGAACTTGCTAAAAAAAGAAATCCAGGCGAACCTGAATTTCACCAGACTGTAGAAGAAGTTTTAAAGTCAATCGAACCGGTTCTTGAAGCTCATCCTGAGTATGTAAAAGCCGGTCTCATTGAAAGACTTATAGAACCTGAAAGAGGAATCTCATTCAGAGTAGTTTGGACCGACGATAACGGAGATGTTCAGGTAAACAGAGGATACAGATACCAGTTCAACAGCGCACTTGGACCTTACAAGGGCGGTATCAGATTTGCTCCTAATGTATATCCTGGAATCATCAAGTTCCTCGGATTTGAACAGATCTTTAAGAACAGCTTAACCGGTCTTCCTATCGGCGGCGGCAAGGGCGGTGCAGACTTTGACCCTAACGGAAAATCCGATGCGGAAATCATGAGATTCTGCCAGGCTTTCATGACTGAATTATACAGACATATCGGACCTAACACTGATGTTCCTGCCGGAGACTTAGGTGTAGGTGCAAGAGAAATCGGCTACCTGTTCGGACAGTACAAGAGAATCGTTGACAGATACGAAGGCGTACTTACAGGAAAAGGCCTTTCATACGGCGGACTTGCAGGAAGAACTGAAGCTACAGGCTACGGTATCGTATTCTTTGCAAGAGAAATGCTGAAACACTGCGGAGAAGAATTAAAGGGCAAGACAGTTGCAGTTTCCGGTTTCGGTAATGTATCCTGGGGTACAGTAAAGAAACTCAACGAATTAGGCGCTAAAGTAATCACTATCTCCGGTCCGGACGGATACATCTATGACGAAGATGGTGTTACAGGTGAAAAAGTTGACTACATGCTGGAACTCAGAAACTCCGGAAAGAACATCTGCGCTCCTTATGCAGACAAGTTCCCTGGTGCTAAGTTCTTTGCAAGCAAGAAACCTTGGGAAGTTAAGGCTGACCTTTACATTCCTTGCGCTACTCAGAACGAAATCCGCATTGAAGATGCTCAGACTATGGTTGCTAACGGTTGTAAGTACCTCTGCGAAGGTTCCAACATGCCTACAACTAACGAAGCTCTTACTTACCTGATGGATAACGGTGTAGTAGTAGGACCTTCAAAGGCTGCAAATGCCGGCGGAGTTGCTTGCTCATGTATCGAAATGGGACAGAATGCAGGACACACTGTATTCTCACCTGCTCAGGTTTACGAACAGCTTGAAACTATCATGGTTAACATCCATAAGCACGCTGCTGAAGCTTGCGAAAAATACGGCTTAGGTTACAACTTGGTAGCCGGCGCTAACATTGCAGGTTTTGAAAAAGTTGCAGAAGCTATGATGGCTCAGGGCGTTGTATAATATAAACATTTGATTTACATAAAGAGCATGAGGTTTTACCCTCATGCTCTTTTGATTATGATGATTTAATGTGATTGAGGCCTTTTTTCTTGAGTATAAATTATTTTTGTGATAAAATCATAATATGTCTTTTTATACGACATAGCATCTATAGAAAACTTTTAATTATTGAGGAACAAATATATGACAACCAAGTGGAAAACTTATCTGCTTCGTTTTTTTCAAGGAGCGCTTATCGGAACCGGTGCGATTTTGCCGGGAATAAGCGGCGGTGTTCTCTGTGTTGCGTTTGGAATATATGAGCCTATGATGTCATTTTTATCACACCCTCGCAGCACTTTCAAAACGAACTTCCATATACTCCTGCCTGTACTTATCGGCGGCGGTGTAGGCTTCGTACTGCTTGCAAAAGTCGTCGAGAGCTTTCTTGCAGCCTCCGCAGTTGCGGCCATATCTCTTTTCTGTGGTCTAATATGCGGAACAGTACCGGACTTAATAAAAAAATCCTCCGAAGCAGGTTATCAAAAAGGCTGGACTTACCTTATAATAGCACTTTTAACATCATTTGTATTCTTTAACATATTGGAAAATGACATGGGCAATTCCATACAGGCTAACTTTGGATGGTTTGTTTTCTGCGGAGCCATATGGGGACTTAGCATGGTGGTTCCGGGATTAAGCTCCTCGTCCATACTGCTTTTTATGGGTCTTTATCAGCCTATGGCAGAGGGCATCGGAAATCTCAATATGAGCGTGCTCATTCCTATGATGATAGGATTTATAATAACCGTAGCGGTAAGTGCCAAAATCATGAACCGACTCATAGAAGAACATTATTCCGTTTTGTCAAAAGTTATTATAGGCTTTGTAATATCATCTGTGCTTATGATTGTTCCGACATCTTTCACCGGTGCAGGGCAACTCTTTGCAAGTATCGCATTTTTCGCAGCAGGATTTGTCGCTGCACGCTTTATGGATGTCAAAAGGCCGGAAAATTAAGATGAACCGACTCTTCCAAAATCAGATTACTGATTCGATTTTTGAGAGCCGGTTCATTTTTTATTTCTTTATTTTGTTTATATTTCCACTATTCTGCCGCTGTCGGTCAGATAAATGTACATTTCTTTCACCCGCTTGCCATAGGCGGCTTCAAGAGCCTTTCTGTAAAGTTCCATCTGCACGCCGTAACGCATTTTAATATCGGCAGCTTTTGCCTTATAGTTTCCTGTTTTGTAATCCAAAAGTACAATTCCATCTTCTTCCTCAAAAAAGCAATCTATTATACCTCGTATTATCACCTTACTTCCATCATGTTCCGTCATGAAATTGAATCGTTTCTCCCTTTCCACTCTGCTGCTTGATATAATTCTCTTTCCAAGTTCTGAAGATGCAAAGGACACAAGTTTATCTGCATCTACGATTTCTGCTTCATCATATGTGAGCAATTCATTTTCAATCATCGACTTCAAAAGCTTGGCAATATATGATTCCCTCTCCTTTGCAGCTAAAGCAATATCCATGTGTTCCAAAACAGCATGATATACAGTGCCTCGAGACATTGACCTAATCTTCTCCTTTGCAGATGCAAAATCCGGCTGTTCCAAGTCCTCTATTGCCCTGCGGCCGCTGCCGTTTATATCGCTTACTGAATACTTACTTCTAACATTTAACGCTCTCTCATGCGGATACTCAAATGTCATCATTCTTTCTATGTCAGGCGACACCTGAATGTTCGCACATTCATCCATAAGCTTAAGCATATCATCTATACTCCGTCGTCTGCCTTTAGAAAGACCTATAATTTTCTCGTCGCCGATAACTCCTATTCCGTAGTTTTCACGAATTACCCTACCTGTCATGGACCAATAACTGTCAGAAGCCGGAGCCTTGCTTGATATGCGCTCTGTTTCCTTTTGTATATCCGGGCAAATTCCAAGCAATATGAGCCTATCCATCGCCCTTGTAAGTGCCACATAAAGAATCCTTTTTTCTTCGTCTGCTTCCTCTTTTCTGAACTTTTCTTTTATCATATTCTGCAAAAGCGTCGTGCGGTACCATCCGGCTCCGGGATCAATTATCGGAAAACCCATACCAAGATCTTTATGAAATACAGGTGACTTGCCGGCGGTACTGTAATTAAGCCTGCGGCAATACCCGGAAAGTATGACCATAGGAAACTCCAGACCCTTGGATTTATGAACAGTCATTATGCGAACCAAATCATCATTTTCACCAAGCATCTTAACTTGTCCCATAGTTACTTTCTTTTCTTTAACAGCCTCTATATACCTTATAAATCCGTAAAGTGAACTTCCCGATACATCCTGGTACGCTGCTGCTTTATCGGTTAAGGCTCTTAAGTTTGCTTGTCTTTGTCCGCCTGATGGCATTGCTCCCATAGCAATATAAAATCCTGTGTTTAACATCAGTTTCCACACGAATTCATCAAGAGGCATTATCTTGCTAAGCTCTTGCCATTCTTGTATCTTCTCAAAAGAATCTCTGCATTTGCAAGCCAATTCTTCATCGCTGCCGCTGTTACCGTAAGATAAAAAAGCATCATAATATGAAGATTCTTTGAATTGAATCCTTATCTTTACCATTTCTTCTATGGAAAATCCCAACATCTCCGAACGCATAAGAGTCAACAGATGAATATCTTGCTTTGGGTTATCTATTACATAAAGGGCCGAAAGAAAAGCGTCAATTTCCATTGTATCGAAAAATCCATCGTTATCATCTATGTACGCAGGAATATTATTTTCACTTAAAATTTTGTAAAAAATATCTCCGTAATTTCTGACACCACGCATCAGTATTACTATATCCCTCTTTTCTAAAGGTCTTTTTAGCCCTCTTTTGCTGTCAAAAATTATATCTCCCAGCGAATTGCGGATTACTGCTGCGGCTGCATATGCTTCTTTCTCCGCTTTTATTATATTCTTAAGTTCCTCATCTATTTCTGAATTCTCGTCCCACGGAACCTGAGTAAGCAACATCTGTGGCACAGCAGTACACATATCGGCATCGGGATTGCCTGCATAAAGCTTGGCATTATCGTCATACCCCTCCATTATGTTTTCAAATATGCAGTTTATGAAATCAACTACCGGCTGCTTACTTCTGAAATTTTTATTCAAATCTATTTTTACAGAGTCTTCTTCTCCTGATGCATACATACTGTATTTTTTCTGAAAAATTTCAGGCTCAGCCAATCTGAACTTATATATACTTTGTTTAATATCTCCTACCATAAACAAATTATCGGGCCGCTTTATCAAGTCCACAAGGGCTTCCTGTATCACATTGCTGTCTTGGTACTCATCTATAAATATATGTTCAAACCGATTGCGGTAAAAATCCGCCGCCTCTTGATTTTTCAATATGCTGTATGCATAATGCTCTATATCACCGAAGTCCGTCAAATTCTTTTCACGCTTTTTCAAACTGTAAATTCTGTCGTATCGTTTCAGCAATTCTTCCATATAAAGAGCGGAATCATAAGTCTTTGCCATTTCATTGGCCATTTCATCAATGCTGTAGGAAAAGTACACTTCTTTCAAATTTCTGATAATCTTTTTAGCGCTGTTTCTATTATCCGTAACGATTTTTTTAAGTGTATCTCCATTCTCAGCCGAAGCAAAAATCTTGCTGCTCATGGTTCGCAGTTTGAAAGAACCAAGGGCATCTCGCAATGATTCATAAAGTTCCCTGCCGCTGCTTTCGTAAATCATAGCCTTAAGCGTATTTATATTTTTCTGGTCATCAGATGATAAATCAATAAGCCCCGCTAAATTGTTCTCCTCGGCAATCCGTAAGTTATATCCAATCATCATTGCAGCCGAAGTCAATTTTTCCAAAGCCAATTCAAATATGAACCCCAATGTTTTGTCGTCTCCGGCTCCATTCCCACCACAAAGCCGCTCAACGCTGTCTCTTACCCAAACGAAAGGTTCCGGCAAACTTCTTATTGTATTGTAACAATTATTCAAAAGTTCTCTGAAACGCTTTTCATCCCTGTCACCGCTGTAGCATTTCAAAAATCGGAAAAACCTGCCGTCCCCCTCCTCAAAAAGTTCCTCAAGGAGCTGATCCATAGCTTCTCCCTTAAGAAGAGTTTCCTGCGTACTGTCGCAGATTTTAAAGTTTGGCTCTATTCCTATCAAATAAAAATATCTTCTTATAACTTCAAGAGCAAAGGAATGGAATGTACTTATATTGGCCGTTGACAGCAGATTCATTTGTCTTTTAAAAAACGCTGCCTTTTCTTTTCCACCCGGCAGATTTTCACTGAATTCCGCTTGTTTTTCTGCCTCTTTTGTTATTGCTTTCCTTATCTTCTCTTTCATTTCAGAAGCCGCCGCATTGGTAAAAGTCACTATAAGCATACGGTCTATGGAACTGCCTTCATCAAGAATCAACCGTTTTATCCGTTCTACAAGGACAGCAGTCTTACCTGAGCCTGCTGCTGCCGAAACCAATATATTTTTTCCTCTCAGCTCTATAGCTTCTTGTTGTTCTTTAGTCCAATTCATCCGAGTCTAAACCCCTTATCTGTAAGATATCGCCGTCTTTTTCATGCAACTGTACATACCTTGCATTTCCTGCGTTTAAATCATATTTCTTATACATTATATCATTTTATCCAAGTATCGTCATTTGTTTTATTGTAGTAAGTCCAATAAAACAGGGGGTATAATCACTCGGAAAATTATTATTACAATGACAAGCGTTTTGTGGTATATTTATCTATAGTTACAATCACAAAAAGCGGCTGTTTGGTGCTGCTTCAAGGAGGAAAAAATGAAAAAACCTTTTATGTTGATGATACTTGACGGTTTCGGTATTAACACTGAAAGCTATGGAAACGCCATAGCCTCAGCCCATCTTCCGAATCTTCATAGAATATTCAAAGAATATCCGTCTGCTTCGTTAAGCGCCGGCGGACTTGCTGTAGGACTTCCCGATGGTCAAATGGGAAATTCAGAAGTAGGACACCTTAATATCGGTGCAGGCAGAATAGTTTATCAAGAACTTACCCGCATAAGCAAGGCTATAGATGACGGTATATTAAACGGCAACTCAGCGCTTCTTAACGCTATGAAGCATGCATCTTCAACGGGCGGTGCCCTTCATGTCATGGGGCTTCTTTCCGACGGCGGTGTACACAGCCATATAGATCATATAAAAGCAGTTATAAAAATGGCCTCAGCGGAAAATGTTTCCCCAATATATGTTCACTGCTTCATGGACGGCAGAGATGTTCCTCCCACTTCCGGCATAGATTATATGAAAGACATGGAAGCCTTTATTTCAGACATACCGCAAGCTTCAATCGGAGTGGTTTCGGGAAGATATTATGCCATGGACAGAGATAAACGCTGGGAAAGGGTAAAGCTTGCTTACGATGCTCTCACATCATGCAAAGGTCTTTCGGCTTTGACAGGATGTCAGGCAGTTGCAAATGCATACGAAAACGGTGATACCGACGAATTTATCAAACCTACCGTCTGCGGCAGCTTCCCCGGAGTTAAATCAGGCGACAGCATAATATTCTGTAATTTCCGTCCCGACAGAGCAAGAGAAATAACTCGTTGCTTTGCAGACCCTGAATTCGATGGTTTTGACAGATATGAAAATGGTCAATCGCCTATAAACGATTTGTCCTATGTATGCATGACTCAATATGACGCTACCATGCCAAATGTGGATGTTGCTTTCCCTCCGTCGGTAATAAAAAACACTCTGGGAGAATATCTTTCTTCTCTTGGTTATACTCAGCTTAGAATTGCCGAGACTGAAAAATACGCTCATGTCACATTTTTCTTTAACGGCGGCGTGGAAAAACCAAATCCCAACGAGGACAGAATTCTGATTCCATCACCTAAGGTTGCCACATACGACCTTAAGCCTGAGATGAGTGCACCTGAAGTGACAGAGGCTGTCATTAAAGAAATAAAATCGCTTAAATACGATTATATAATTTTGAACTTTGCCAATGCCGACATGGTGGGACATACAGGCAATTTTGACGCAGCGGTCAAGGCTGTCGAGGCAGTGGATAAGTGCGTTGGAGAGATTGAGTCAGCCATGCTTGAAGTTGGCGGCCGTATATTGCTTACAGCAGATCATGGTAATGCCGATGAAATGAAAGATAGAGACGGTAATATCGTTACATCTCATTCCACCAATCCTGTTCCCCTCGTTTATATAGCAGAAAATCCATGTCCTATTATGGCAGGCGGCAAATTATGCGATATAGCGCCTACTATTTTAAAGCTGACCGGTGTTCCCATCCCGGGAGAAATGACCGGAAAGCCTCTTGTATAAGTTATACATCAAAAAAAGACTGCAAGCTTTTGCTTGCAGTCTTTTGTGTCAGCTTTAATGTCTGCTTTATAATCACGATTTTTCTCTGTGCAGATCAGTGGCATATTGACTTTTATACCGCTGACCCAAATCTCCGGTCAAGAATTCCTAATTATAACCCTGTATCAGCGGATGCCTGCTCGTTTTCTAATCTCGTTTATATCAAACATTCTCACTCCTCCTTGTCCGGAGGAAGTGGATGCCATGCCGAAGGTTTTTTATGATGTGTAAACACCCTTTTGATTCTCTGCAATATTGCCTCTATAAAATGAAACCACAAATTGGCAAATATAAACACAATCACAAGAAGCAGCAGAAACGCTCCGATTTCTCCAATAAACATTTTTCACATCACTTTGTCGCAAAACGGTTCATAAAGAAGTCGGTAAAAGCGGCCAACTCATCATCCTGCGATACATAGACATACAGGCTTTCATCTTCCAGCCAGTCATAAGCATTGATACCGATGTACCCCTTTTTGTCCGGATAAATGATGAATGCCTCAGTAGGATACTTATTCCTATATGCTTTCAAAATTTCAGAACGGCGATAGTATGTCGGATCGCTGCATCCGGAAAGGTCAGGTACTGTGGGAACTACTACAATCGTCTGATCATCTTCGTTCCAACCGACAATTAAATTGCCGATCTTTGTTTTGCTACCATGAACAAAGCCGTAATTGAAACGGCTCACATCCTCTGTATAACCGAAAATCAGTCTGTAATTTTCCCCATTTTCTACAACCTGATTAAACAGAACACGCATTTTCTTTGCATTTGCGTCGCTCTTTTCCATGTCAATTTCAGGCCCCTTAAATAACTTGCCAAAAAATCCCATGTTCATTTCCTCCGTAAATCTTTAAAATTTTTATATGAGAACGGATAGGACTGTCCTCTCCGTATCATAAATAAATAGGTTTTTCACAATATTACGCTTTAACAATATGGGGTACGCTTCGCCCATTTGTATTTTGTTTTATCATTTATCGCACAAAATAAGTACAAATATTTAAGTTTATCTTTATTTGGTTTGAAATGAAATCCGCCTGAATATAAAACCGAAACATAATATTCGGACGGATTATCCATATCAATCATTTAAGATGCAGACTCTGTTTTTAATTTTTCCAAGGCATCGACAATTGCATTTATCTGAAAGTCAATCGTCTCATCGGCAGCTTCGGGAACAAACAGCGGCAGCGTATCGGGAATAGCTCTGCGTACAACCATTACCGTCAAGCTTAAATTCGTAAACAGCTTGATCCTTGCCGGGTCTTTCTTTATCCCAAAGTTTTCTAAAATTTCTCCGAAAAGGCGAAACTGCTTTTGGCGGAACACTCGATAGCTCTCCTTTGACAAGCGTTTAAAAAGAAGCTGTTGTTCTTCAACCGTCAAAACAGCAATACCATTTTTTTCTCCATAGCAACAGGCATAGAGAAATTCTTTCACAGCATCACGCCAGTTCAAATCGGGATTGTTCATCAGCCTTTGCACATATTCAATGATTTTAGGCTGTTGCAAGTACAGCATTTCAACGACCAAATCTTCTTTCGTTGCGAAAAAGGAATAAAAGAAAGTCCGTGAAATCCCAACCTTTTTATATATTTGCTCCACGGTAGTATGTTGTATGCCCTGTTTTGCCATCAGCTCAAGACCAACTCTGACAAGTTCCGTTCTGATACGCTCTCTGTCCTCCTCGGAATAAGCTACCTTTGGCATGCCATTCCCCCCTCTTTGAAATAAAAACAAATTTTGATATTTGAATTTATTTTAGCATGTCAAATCGGATAATTCAAGAATGAAATACCATAATTTTTGCGTACTACCCCTTAAATGACAATAGTAAGTTTTAAAAAAATAACAAACCATAGTGTTGAGTTTTTATCAGAATGTTCATTTCTTTATTAAACAAAAAATTTTCCCGTTCCCATTATCTATCAAAACTCTTCGCTATCTCCCTTAGCACCGGTTCTATAGGAAGTCCTATCTGATAGATTTCAGAAAAATCTTCAAGGTAAATAAGGATCTATGCCATATTTTATTTTCGTTGCAAATTCTTCTCTATTCATTTTCATTTTTCCTTTTTAATCAAATACAGTTTCCGTAACACCTTAGTGCGTTCACTTGATGACTGCCCAATGGGGAAATGGAAAGCTGAAGCAATGGTGGCAGACTTGCCGGTGGAGATTCGCTTTAGCGAATACAACAGCTCGCCCCTTGCCGGTGGCTTGAAATGACCCATAATGACAGCTCAAGTGAACAAAGATCACAATCGTTATTGCTTTAGCAATAACGCACCTGTTAAAAATAAAAAAGCACCTAAGAATTATTCTTAGGTACTTTTATCGTTACTTCCATTCTAATTCAAGATGCCTTTTCTTTGTTACACAATCCTTAAGGTATAGGTTTATCAGTGTCTGATATGGGATTCCTACATTCTCGGATTCTTCTTTGAAAAAATCAATTATTGTCTTGTCTATATTGATTGTTATCTGCTTTTTCAAGCGTTCAGCATAAGGATTTTTTCTTGGATTTAATTCATTGATATTATATTCTTCTCTCATGATTAACACCACCTTTATTTCGTATAAAATTTTCTTTCAGTCTTTGTTGCTTTTCTTGCTGATATAATACGAATTATGTCATTTGGTTCTCTGTAACAATGGCTTACAATACAAACTTTTTCTGTCTGAGAAGTTTCTATAATCAAGAATCATTCTTCATCTATTGAATGTTCCGAATCATCAAGCAGTGTTGCCTTATCATTATAAAATACCGATTTCGCTTCATCGAACGATATCCGATGTTTTTTATTTTTCCTTTAGTCCCATTCAAAATACATTTGCAAAATTTCCCTCTTTATAATTATATCATAATTACATTATCTTTATTGTCAATTGTTAATGATTTTATTCTTCAATTTTTATGGTTTCCCTGACATTATAATTCTCACAAGAGGAACTAACGATTGATACGGTGTCAAAATTACAAGCCAACTGTAAACTTCGGTAGTGCCGTTCAGAGAAAGGAACATGAGCTTAAAAGGTAACGAAATTATAACAATCAGCTCAAGGAAAGTGGTAAATTTTAAAAAAATCAGAGGGGCAGCAGCAACCGTCCCTCTGTAATTTCTTAAAACCACACCCTTAATGGAAAGATTTTTCATTTCTTGTATGAGATTATACCTTTAACCATATACACCGTTGCGCCCATAAGAAGCAATGCACATATGGCGAATTTTAATGTAATCTGCGTAGCGGACAAATCCATATACATTAAAAACTTAAAGGTGCCAATCTCATTGATAATATATAATATAAGTAAGCTGTAAAGCACCACGGCCTGAGTTATATATACTCCTGTAGGTTGATTTACGGAGGTTAATAACAGCTTGATTTTTTTTAAAAAGTTGCTTTTTTTCATAATCAGCCTCTTTTCCGCCACCAATAGCAAAAGCACTCAAAATATATTAAAGAACCGGTTCAAATAACAACATGCTTACATTATCGGGTATTTTCTTATATATTATCTGTTTTCGCCTCATCATCTGCCGCTGCTATTGATGCTATACCCGGCAGGAATGTCGTTATCAAAAAAATTGCCGAAATATCAGTCTTGCTTATAAGCCCAAAGAGAAAAACAATGCCGTCTGCTGCCAATAAGCAAAGACTTGCAATAACTATAATATTCCTCGAACCTCTACCTCTAAGGCCTCCTCTGCACCTGCTTAGGATAAATCCTGTATTTAGTGCCACCCACAATAGTGATTCAAACAAGTCTTCAAAGTGAATCACGAAATTATTCTGTTCACCCATAAAAAATATAATCAGTATCAGAACCTGTACAATTATAGTAAATGTTTTTTGTATTTGCTCATGATATCCCACCTGCCATTCCTGATAACTAACCTTTATTGACTACATCCCCTTTTCTCGACAAATTATTTATATTTTAAAAAATTATATCATATATATATGATTTCAATATGACTTTGATGTGTATACAGAATACTTGCTAAATTTTTAACTATATCTTTCTGTTTCCTGCATTACCACTCATCAGTTATCATTATTATTTCCTTGAATAACCGCTTGCAGCCTTATAATATCAAAATCAGGTGGCTCATGCCACCTGTTACAGCTTCGTCATTTGGATTCCCTAATGAATGGTTGAGTGGCTGAAAAGGTTTCGTCATCTCCTTATTGGGTATTTGAATGTTCGTCATAAGGTTCGTCTACATTCCACTTTTGTTTTTACGCTTTTTTAGGTACTCCCCTTTCCTCTCCTTATCCGTTCTATTGGATACAGTTCATATATCCCACATCAGGAGTTTAGGGAATTAGGTAAAACATTCTTCAAAATGTCCACACAATGGGGTACAGTTCAAATAGTGAAGAGGCGGCTTACGCCGCCTCTTTCGATTTTTTGTTACAAACTTGTATCAATCACAGGTTATAAGGCAAAATAGCTTAAATCGCTATAACCATTCATTTATCAACAGTCACGGCGATTTTTACCAACCCTTTTGTCCTATAACCCCCAATCTCCAACATTTGACATAGAACCGTCATTTGCTCCGTCACTTTGCGTTCAGCAAGCATTCTACGGCGGCTTTTTATATATCGCTGTTACCTCTCATTCGCCGCTTATTTACTCTGCTCTCAAAACGGCTTCCGCCATTTTTATTCCATCTACGGCAGCAGATGTTATGCCTCCTGCATAACCTGCCCCCTCTCCGCATGGATATAGTCCTTTCAATGAAAGGCTTTTACCGTCTTTCCCCCTTAAAATCCTAACAGGCGAAGAACTCCTTGTTTCCACCGCATATACCATAGCATCATCAGAGTCAAAGCCCTTGATTTTTTTACCGAACTCAGGCATTGCTCGCCGCAGGGCTGCCACTGCAAACTCCGGAAGGCAGCCCTCAACATGGGGCGCAAACCCATCCCTTAAGGCGCCCCATGTGGCGGCAGGCGGAGCGTAGCTGCCGCCTGCCATGCGGAAAGCCTGCCTTTCGTACTTTTCTTGAAATGAAACTCCGGCCAAAACATCGTCACTGCCGAAGTCGTCCGTTCTTACATCACAAAGAAGTGCGCTGTTGGCTTTTCCGCTGTCACGAGCATGCAAACTCATACCATTCACCACAATCCCGCCTTTCTCGGAAGATGATATTATCACCTCGCCTCCGGGACACATACAAAAGCTGTAAACACCTCTTCCTTCTTCTTCACGACACCTGTAACTAAGCTTATATTCGGCAGGCGGCAATCCAAGCTCCCTGCCCGGTCTGCCATACTGCGCCGTATCTATCAAGTCTTGCGGATGCTCGATTCTTACTCCGATTGAAAAAGGTTTCTGCTCCATCTTTATACCAAAAGCATTTAACATTCTGAAAGTATCTCTTGCACTGTGACCTATAGCAAGAATCACCTTTTCACATGGAAGCTCGTATTCTCTGCTACTGCCCCTATCCAAAAGTTTAAGCCCTGTAAGCTGTTCTCCCTCTGCTGTGAATCCGGTCATTGTCGTATTGAATCTCACTTCTCCGCCAAGTCTTATTATCTCTTCTCTTATATTTCTCACCGTTCCACGCAAAAGATCAGTACCCACATGAGGTTTTTGCCTATAGAGAATCTCTTTCGGTGCACCGAAGCGAACAAGCTCCGTAAGAACTTTCCTTATTCTTAAATCCTTTATTCCCGTAGTCAATTTTCCGTCTGAAAAGGCACCGGCACCGCCTTCTCCAAACTGTACATTAGATTCAGTGTCTAATATACCTTTTTCCCAAAATATCCGAACATCCTCCGCCCTTTTATCTACATCGCAGCCTCTCTCTATTACAATAGGTTTTGCACCTGCCTGTGCTAAAATCAGCGCTGCAAAAATCCCTCCCGGACCGAAGCCGACTACTACAGGTCTTTCCTTGTTTCTGTCAGAAAAACTTCCGCAATCTTGCGGAAGCCTATATTCCTCCGGAACGAAAAACTCAGCTCCGGCTTTCTCTATTTTTTTCTTTATATTCGCCATATTTGCCGATTTTTTGCCGAAAGAATTTTCTTCGATTTCAAAGTCCACCGAAAAAACCCTTTTTATATCCGACTTGTCTCTTGCATCTATGGACTCCCTTGAAATTTTCCACTCTTTCAGCTTCAAATCCTTGCATCTGAGTTTTTTTAAAACCTTTTCGGGAAGCTTATTCTCATTTTCCGTCAAACTCAGTTTTATCTGGTTAATCCTGTACATAAACTTCTATTCTCCTTTAAAGGCGGCTGCCATTGCACAGCCTGCTTTTATTCCCGTAATCCATGCATTGTTGAGGTTGTATCCACCGCATGGTCCATCATAATCTGTTACTTCACCTGCAAAATACAGTCCTTTTACAAGTTTTGATTCCATGGTTTTTCCATCTATTTCTTCAAGGCAAACTCCGCCTTTGGTCACTTGAGCCTCTTTCCATCCTTTACGGCCGGTCGGAGTCAGAGTGAACATTCTGAGGCCATTTGCAAGGCTTAGTATCTCTTCCATTGTCAAAGATTTTGCCTCTTTATCAGGAGCTATATTGCTTCTTTTCAATATCTCATCTAAAATTGCAGTTTTCACCAATGTTTTTAACATATCTGAAGCGGTTTTACATATATTATCTGCTTCATTCTTCAAAAATCCCACTAACTCTGCTGAACTGAAATCAGGCATAAAGTTTATAACAATCTTGCAGTTTTCCATGGATTTGCCACCATCATCATGCCCTGATACAGGCAGTTTCGATGACATGTTCATAATACATATACCGGAAATACAGTCCTCTCTGAACTGGATTTCCCCTTGTTCGCAGAAAACCGATTCGCCCTGGAAAAACAGCGAAGCCTGTGCCTTTGCTCTGATTCCTTTTAGACTCTTTATATTCTCTTTTATTTCTATGGCTGTAAGGGCAGGAATCATAGGCTTAATTGTATGACCCAGTTTTCTTGCCATTATCTGTCCGTCACCTGTAGAACCGTATGATGCAAAAGATTTGCCTCCGGTGGCGATAAGAACATAGTCTGCAAATATTTGTCCTCTTTCTTTTTCTCTCTCAACAAAAATATGGAAGCGGCCTTTCTTATCACGAGCTGCTTCCACACTATCTGCTTTTGTATTTAAAAGTATCTCCACACCAAGCTGCTTTGCTCTCTTCACAAGAGAATCAGTTACAGCTTTAGCGTCTTCCGAGTATGGATATATTCGCCCTTCACTATCCATTCTGACAGCTACACCTATTTCAGAGAAAAATCTGAGTGCTTCGTCACAGGATTCGCATTTTCTGTTGGATAAATTACCTCTGCCGTTACCGGAAGCACTAAGCTTTTTTGCCGGTTGCTTCATCTTTTCTATCAACAATACCCTTGCGCCGGGCATATTCTCCTTTATCTTAACAGCTGCTGCAAGTCCCGAAGGTCCGCTTCCGACTATGACTATATCAACGAATCTATTCATACTTTTTCTTCTTCCGAAACCTCGGTAGGTTTAGGTGCAAGTGCTGCATCAAGTTCTTCCTCCGGAGTTTCCTTTATAACCTCTACTGTAGCCTTGGCTTCTTTCAATACCTTAATAGCTTCCTTGGCAGCCTCGTGAGCTTCTTCAACTTCTTTTGCGGCCTGTTCAAGCATTTCTTCCTTACTCATTATGAATCCCGACTTGGCAACCAAAATAGTTATGGCTACCATGAATATGTTAAGACCGTGTACCAACAAACATATTCCTACCAGAATACCGACAGGAAGCATTAGCAAATCATTATTGAAGAACATATAAAGGCCTGCAATTACATTAACCAGTCCTATAACCAGATGTCCGTAAAAATAACTGTCCTTAACATCTGCTTTTTCCAACGCCCTTGTCAGATTACGAATTCCCGTTACAGCTATCCAAAGGCCTAAAACCAAAGGAACTGCTGCGTCAGAAGCCAGTTTGTTGGATATTATGAGAAATCCCAGAACAAATGTCGTTGCTCCGTCAACCACTACCCAAGTGCTGTCTACGGAATCTTCTCTATTGCTCTTATAAGACATACATCCTAAAACTCCGGCAACCATGAACAGTAATCCTATCACAAAAGCTACCGATAAAAATGTAATGCCGTTAAATCCGGCTATCATTGCAACTCCGGCGATAACAAACAAAGCGCCGATAATCATATTTAAACTTCTCACTTTATCTTCCTCCTAAGCCTATTTATTATACATTGCCATATGCTTTTAAGTCAAGTTTAGGGGTGTTTCTTTCACAAAAAACACATATATTGGCTTTGCAAAATGCCCTTTCCTCATGTTATACTCTTGGTAAATAAGAGTGAAAGGCTGTAAGAATTATGATTGCTTCCAAGAGGGAACCTGTTATACTGCATTGCGATATGAATGGATTTTATGCTTCGGTTGAAATGCTGTCCTATCCTGAGCTTGCAGGAAAACCCATGGCTGTAAGCGGCGACCCCGACAACCGCCACGGTATTATTCTTGCCAAAAATCAACTCGCCAAAGAGCGAGGTGTTGTAACCGCCGAAACCATATGGAAAGCCAAACAAAAATGTCCGGATTTACAATTGGTTCCTCCCCACATGGAAAAATATAAATTTTACTGCGGCAAAATAAACGAAATTTATCTTCGTTTCACCGACATGGTAGAGCCTTTCAGCATCGATGAATCATGGCTGGATGTAACAGCCAGTCAAAGCTTGTTCGGCAATGGAAAACAAATTGCAGACACCATAAGAGAAACAGTAAAAAAAGAGTTAAACATGACGCTTTCAGCCGGTGTTTCATATAACAAAGTTCTTGCCAAAATGGGAAGCGAGTACAAAAAGCCTGATGCTACCACAGTTATAACCCGTGATAATTTCAAGGAACTGCTGTGGCCGCTTCCTGCCTTTGAACTTTTTGGCGTAGGCAAGGCAACTTATCAAAAACTTTATAAGCTTGGGATCAAAACCATAGGTGATATTGCACATTCAGATAAAGCATATCTCCATTCTATTTTTGGTAAATCGGGAAATATAATTTGGGAATATGCCAATGGAATAGATGAAAGTCCCGTTTCCCTTTATTCTCATCGTGAACCTATGAAATCAGTCGGAAACGGCGTAACTTTCAAACGAGATTTAGTTTCTAAAGAAGATATTGCTACCGCTGTCAAAGCGCTGTCCGATACTGTGGCAGCCCGCCTCAGAAAGTACGGTTACAAAGCTTACGGAATCAAAGTAGATATTAAGGACACCCATTTTAAGGTAATTTCCCGTCAAAAACAGCTTTTTGCACCTACATGGCTTGCAGAAGAAATATGCAAGATTTCCCTTGATATAATTCAGGCTTCATGGAAGTCTAAAGTCCCAATCCGTATGCTCACCATAACAGGCATCAATCTTACAGACGACCTCAGTCAAGAACAACTGACCATGTTCGGTGACGATATCAAAAAAAAGGAACGAAATGAAAAGGTTGAATTGACTATGGATAAGGTTCGTGAAAAATTCGGAAGCGGCGCTATAGGATTTGCTTCCGTAGTAAACAATGATTTAGGTATTCAATTTAAGGGTGACGGCGACGGACCTGCCGGCCGAAAAGACATCTGATATCATAATTTTACAAAAAAACCATCTTTATTCCCCATATCACAGCATTATAGGAATCAAAGATGGCTTTTTATTTTCAATACTTACTTTTATTTAAACTCTGCAATTATAGGCGCTATATATTTTCTATCAGTCATATCGACGCCGTTTTGAACATTTTCAAGAAGCCTTATGTCATTATCTGTAGTTTCAAGAGGTTTTTTGCTTTTTAACATATTAACCATCATCTTCATAATTTTTGCGTCTATTCCATGAATCTTATCAGGGTCATATGCACCGGGACAATAATAGCATGTTATCCCTGCTAACTTGCGTTTGCTGAAGTTTATCTCTCTCAGCTGCATTCTCGTTTCTTTTTCCATTACATTAAGTCCTACGGCAAACACAACAAGTTTTTTGCCTTGCAAGCGGCGCATATTTTTTTTGATTATATCAAATCCCATTATGCCTCCCGCCTGAACACAACCCCCGAATATCACATTTTCATAATTATCAAAATCTTTTTTTGAGAAGTCCTGTTCCGCAACAACAGGACAGTTCAGTTCCTCTCCTATCCATTCTGCATATTTTTTTGTAGAGCCGTGTTTACTTTTATAAATAACAATAGTTTTGTCCATATCTTTCCTCTTTTTCTATTTGCTGAGCACACCTATAAGTCTGTAAAGTTCCTCATTAAATGCAGGTTTAACATTCAAAGCATCTTCAAGGTCATATGCAGCAATGTGACCGTCGGATATTCCTATCGCCTTGCTGCCGGACCCCTCCATAAGAAGCGTTACAGCCTTTTCGGCACACAAAGTAGCAAGCAGTCTGTCGTTCATTGTCGGACTGCCGCCTCTTTGCAGGTAGGAAAGAACTATGAGCTTAGTTTCCTTACCTGTTTTTTCTTCGATGATTTTGGTTAATTTATCTCCCGGCGTTGCTGTTCCTTCCGCCTTTATTATTATACTGTGAAGTTTACCTCTGTTACTTCCTTCTATTATCTTGCGGCATATCATGTTTATGTCCTCTTCCTTTTCAGGAATGAGAACACACTCAGCACCGCCTGTTACTGCTGAATATAATGCTATATCCCCGCAATTTCGTCCCATAACCTCTATTACGCTGGTTCTGTCATGAGCTGACGAAGTATCTCTTATCTTGCTTACTGCTTCAAGAACCGTACTTACAGCTGTATCAAACCCTATAGTAAAGTCTGTATATCCAAGGTCATTATCTATAGTTCCGGGAAGTCCCATAACGGTAATTCCCCTGCCTGCCAGCTCAAGACCCCCACGAAGCGAGCCGTTTCCACCGATTACAACAAGCCCCTCTATTCCAAAGGTTTTAAGAAGCTCCGCTGCTTTATCCACCCACATTGGTTCCATAAACCTTTCGCTTCTTGCGGTTTTTAAAACGGTTCCGCCCCTATGCAGTATATCGCCCACGGAACTTCTGTCCATAACATGAAGTTCTCCGTCAAGCAGCCCCTCAAAACCTCTCTCTATTCCCCATACTTCAAGTCCGCTGTCTATTCCGCATCTTACTACTGCTCTTATTGCCGCATTCATCCCCGGCGCATCTCCGCCGCTTGTCAGTACACCGATTTTTCTCATATTCACCTACTCCTTTTGAAATTTCACATTTTCTGTGCCCAAAATTGCCATAAGCTGTATCTTAAGAGCATTAGACGATTCAGCCCACATATCCGGCTCTGTTTTTAAAATTTTCCCATCAGGCAGGTATATAAGCACCTGAAAATCGCCGCTGTGTCGTTCCAATGTTGTTTTTATCTGCCCTAATGTCATATTGACATTTACACCGGAAGGTATTTTAACTTTTATCATGCCGGCAGGTTCAGATGGTTTGTTTCCCTCGTTCCTACCTTTTGGCTGCTTTTCCTGCGCCTGCATTCTTGAAGACTTGTTACCTCTTGGAGTTCCCGGCTTCATCCCTGCTTCAATTGCTTCCTCTATAGGCATTATGTTATCTGCAAGCAAGGAAGGCGCCTCATCTTCTTTGAAGTTCAAAGTTCCGGAAACTGCAATAACCGAATCACCTTGTAAATAGTGAGCACACCTTTCATATACATTAGGGAACACTACCATTTCAGACACTCCGTACAAGTCCTCCAAAACTACAAATGCCATCATCTTATTGCTCTTGGTTATCAGAGTTCTCTTAGAAGCAACCATTCCCGACATCACGACTTTCATACCGTCGTAAATCCTGTTCTCTGCCATATGGCTATGAGCAGACGGCGACATTTCCCCATCTTCGCCTGCATGATTTATGTCTTCAGAAGTAACGGTAGCTAATCTTTCCATCATCTTTGCATAATTGTTCAAAGGATGATTTGTAATATATACTCCCAGCATCTCCTTTTCCATAGCAAGAGATGTTTCTTCAGGGAAAGGCATAACATCAGGCAGCTTACTCTCCATTGCTTCCATCATTTCTTCACCGCCGCCTATATCAAACAGCGACATCTGGCCTTCCAAGTTCTTGCGAACGCTGTTTTGAGCCGATTCCACCAGTTTTTCGTATACCGAAAGCATAGCTGCTTTATTATCGCTGAAACAGCTTAAAGCTCCCGCCTTAATCAGACTTTCCACAGCCTTTTTGTTTACTTGGCTTATATCCAGCTGCTGAATAAATGAAAATATATCCTTTGGAATGCCCTTGTTTTCTCTGGCCTCTATTATCGCTTCTATAGCATTTTCACCGACATTTTTAACACCTAAAAGTCCAAATCGAATTTTGCCCTCTTCCACGCTGAACTTTTTCTGACTCATGTTTACGCATGGCGGCAGCACTTCGATTCCCATTTCATTGCAGTTTCTGATATATTTAGGTGTCTGCCTTGCGTCTCCCATTACACTGGTCATAAGAGCTGCCATAAATTCAACAGGGTAATGAAGCTTAAGATACCCTGTTTCATATGCAACTACGGCATAAGCTGCCGCATGACTTTTATTAAAGGCATACTGAGCAAAGCTGACCATATCGTTAAAGATTTCTTCTGCCGCAGTTTCAGGTATGCCGTTTCTGACACATCCCGGGATTTCAACATTTCCGTCTTTATCAAGTTTTCCGTGTATAAAATATTCTTTTTCCTCAAGCATTACGCTCATCTTCTTTTTAGACATGGCTCTGCGTACCAAATCCGAACGGCCATAGCTGTATCCGCCCAAATCTCTTACTATCTGCATAACCTGCTCTTGATATACAAGACATCCGTAAGTTACATCAAGAATATGTCCCAAAGCCGGATGAACATATTTTATCTTTTCGGGATTTTTTTTGTTTTCTATATATTTTGGTATGGAATCCATAGGCCCCGGCCGATAAAGAGAAATACCTGCGACGATATCTTCAAAGCATGTCGGTCTAAGGTTTTTCATAAACTGAGTCATGCCTTGACTTTCAAGCTGAAAAACTCCCTGAGTGTTGCCTTGCGCTATCATCTCATATACACCGGAATCATCGTAACCCATCTTTGAAAAATCAATTTCAACTCCGTGATTTTCTTTTATAAGTTCCAATGCATCCCTTATAACAGTTAAGTTTCTCAAGCCTAAGAAATCCATCTTAAGAAGTCCCAGTTCCTCTATGGTAGTCATAGTAAACTGAGTTGCAGGTCCTTTATCCGAAAGGTACAAAGGTACATATTCGTCTATCGGTTCTTTTGAGATAACCACACCTGCCGCATGGGTCGAAGCATGACGAGGCATTCCCTCAAGTGACTTTGCCATCTCGATGACTTCTCTTGCCTTTGGATTTTCTTCATACATATTTTTAAAATCCGGGCTTGTTTCAAGTGCTTTCTCTATAGTCATCCCAAGGTCAAAAGGTATGGCCTTTGCTATTGCGTCAGTTTCACTGTAGCTGACATCTAGGGCTCTTCCCACATCCCTTACAGCTTGTTTGGCTTTCATAGTACCAAATGTTATAATCTGGCACACACGATCCTCACCATACTTTTTAGTTACATAATCTATTACTTCCTGTCTTCTTTCATAACAGAAGTCTATATCTATATCCGGCATACTTACTCGTTCCGGATTGAGAAATCTTTCAAAGATGAGATTGTATTTTATCGGGTCTATATCTGTAATTTTAAGACAATATGCAACAAGAGACCCGGCTGCCGACCCTCTTCCCGGTCCTACCATTATCTTATTTTCTTTGGCATAATTTATAAAATCCCAGACTATCAGAAAATATTCCACATATCCCATTGATTCTATGATATCAAGTTCATAGTCCAGTCTTTCCTTAAGTTCTGTGTCGGTATCTTCTCCGTACCTGAGTTTAAGTCCTTTTTCACAAAGTTCCCTCAAATAACTGCTGTTGCTCTTTCCGTCCGGCGACTTAAATTCAGGCAAATGATACTTTCCAAATTCAAATTCCACATTGCAGGCGTCTGCAACAATTTCGGTATTATCTATGGCTTCCGGGCACGATGCGAAAATCCTGCGCATTTCATCTTCACTTTTAAGATAAAACTCGTCATTAGGGTAACGCATTCTGTTTTCATCATGAATACTGGTCGCAGTCTGTATTGCCAAAAGCACATCGTGCGCTTTGGCGTCATCTTTCCTTACATAATGGACATCGTTTGTGGCAACCGTGGGTATGTCAAGTTCACGGCTTATCTGCATGAGCTTTGGGCGTATTGCCGCTTCTTCCTCAAGGCCTTGGTCTTGAAGTTCAATATAAAAATTACCTTTGCCGAATATATCCAAAAGTTCGGCGGCTTCTTCTTTTGCTCCTTTGTAATCTCCGTTCAAAAGTCTATTTTGAATTTTTCCCGCAAGGCATGCAGACAGCGCTATAATTCCCTCACTGTGCTGCCTTAAAACATCTTTATCTATTCTCGGTTTATAATAGTATCCTTTTATATATCCCATGGATACTATCTTGATTAAATTTTTATATCCGGTGTTGTTTTTTGCAAGCAAAATAAGATGACCCTGATGCTTGTCCTTGTCCGGTTCCTTATCGGTCATCTTCCTTGCAGCAGTATACACTTCGCATCCTATAATAGGCTTAATCCCCTGCTTTTTACATTCCTTATAAAAGTCAATCACGCCGAACATGGCGCCGTGATCGGTTATTGCAAGGCTATTCATGCCCAGTTCTTTTGCACGGCTCACAAGGTCTGATATCCTTGCCGCTCCATCAAGTAAACTGTATTCAGTATGTACATGTAAATGTGTAAATGCCATAGATTTCTCCTTTTCTTTATTTTACCACAGGCCAAGATGGTTTAAAAGCTACTTTTGGTACAGTTGCCGCTAAAGTAGCTGCCGACGATGTTGAAAACTTCATTTTTATATGTTAGAATTCTAATGAATTTTAATAAGGAGATTGGACATGAAAAAATTTTTGAAAGTAAGCGGCATTGTTGTCAGTGCACTCTGCTTGATAGTAATAGCATATGTTATATATGTATTTGCCGCATATGAAAGGATTGAAGACAATACAAAACTTGAGGCAGTCAGCTCACATACTGCGGAAAAAGCAGTTCCCCAAGGCGAAAAGCTGAGTATAACTTCATGGAATATAGGTTTTGGAGCTTATACCGATGAATATTCGTTTTTTATGGACGGAGGCAAATACTCAAGAGGTTTCTCAGAAGAAATTGTTTATGATACCGTTCAAACAATGACCGATGACCTTAAAGAAATGAATTCGGATTTTTACCTTATTCAGGAGGTGGATGTAGACGCTACTCGTTCATATCACATCAACGAATATGACCTAATAACAGCACCTTTCACCGACATGAGCAAGGTATATGCACAAAACTACGATTCTCCGTATCTTTTTTATCCGATACTAAAGCCTCACGGAAAATCGGTGGCCGGTATAGTCACAATGTCCGATTACTATATATCATCCGCACTGCGCCGCAGTCTGCCTATTCAAGACGGTTTTGCAAAGTTTGTGGATTTGGATCGCTGCTACAGTATAAGCCGCCTGCCTGTTGAAAACGGCAAAGAATTGATTCTTGTAAATTTCCATCTTTCGGCATACACCACCGACCCTACCATAGCAGAAAGCCAGCTTGAAATGTTATATCAGGATTTGACTGCTGAATATGAAAAAGGAAATTACATAGTATGCGGCGGAGATTTCAACAAAGATCTTCTTGAAGACTCTTCCGCAATATTCGGAGTTTCGGGAGATGATTACAGCTGGGCAAAAGCCTTTCCTTACGATTCCGTTCCCCATGGGCTAAAGGTAATTGCACCGTTTAACAGCGACGCTCCGGTTCCAAGCTGCCGTAATGCAGACAGACCGTGGAATCCGGATAACAATTTCCAGCTTACCATAGACGGATTCATAATATCAGACAATGTGGAGTGTGTAGAATCAGATGTAATAGATAAACAATTTGCATGTTCTGACCATAATCCGGTTTACATGGATTTCATTCTTAAATAGCGTTTATACATAAATATTTTGACATCAAGGAGAATGCTTAAATGGAAAATAATTTGAACAATAAAATGAACGAAAAGGTTTTACCGATAGTTGCCGCAACTTTAGGACACTCCATATGGGGTTTCAGCTATTTATTTACGAGTATGGCTCTTGAAGTTGCCTCACCTGATGTTCTTTTGACCATACGATTTTCAATCGCATTTATTATCCTTAATATAATGCTTTTGACAGGAAAATTCAAGTTATCCATACGAGGTAAGTCTGCCGGTCTTTTGGCGGCTTTCAGTATTCTTGAGCCGATTTATTTTTATTGTGAAAGCTATGGAATCATGTACACAAATGTTACTTATTCCGGCGTTGTGCTGTCAGTTGTTCCAATAGTAGCCATGTTGTTTGCCGCTGCTTTCATTAAAGAGTACCCAACTAAAAAACAGTTGATTTTTTGCATACTCCCAATAACCGGAGTAATAATGATAACACTTTCAGGAAGCAAGCTTGGCATAGTACGCCCGATTGGAATGTTACTCCTTGCTTTTACATTGTTTGCATCAGCAGGCTACAGAACCTTAAACAGAAAACTTGCCGAAAAGTACACATCCTTTGAGCGAACTTATTTCATGATAGGTGTTTCATGGTTTGTTTTTGTAATAACCGGTCTCATAAAAGAGGGCGGAGATGTTTCAAAATTTACAGCACCTCTTTCAAATCCTCATTTCATCGTGCCTGTATTGATTCTCAGCGTATTTTGCTCTGTATTATGCTACAACATAGTAAACTATGCAGCCGGCAAAATGCCGGTAATGACTCTTGCCATATACGGTACTCTGACTACAATATGTTCGATGTTTTCAGGAGTAATATTCCGTGGCGAACCTCTGACTCCTGTCTCGTTTATAGGTTCACTGCTTATAATCTTCGGTGTATGGCAAGTGACTAAGGCTGCGCCTTCCGAAAAGTCATTCAAAGCTTCCGAATCAGCTTCCATTAAAAAAGCTGTTAGTGCTAAAGACTTGGAAGATAACAAATAAAATAACTGTAATAAAAAATCCCCCGCACCGCTTCTGTAAGTTAATAATGAAATATAAATAACTCAATACATACACAAGCCTCGCAAGGGATAATCACAGGTATCATCCGAAAGGCTGATACCTGTTTTCTTTTATCGGAATATTCTTTTTTCACATTACAGGTCTATTATCTTGCATTAACTCTCTATATTTATTATCCCCAACTTATCTATGTAAAAATAGTCTATTTTATCAATTATACTCGCTTTCGAATACCTTATTTGATATTTAGTTTATGCTTAAATTTTCTATCAAATTTCAATCAATATCCCCTCACAAATCTTAAGAATTGAGCATATGATATATAAGTCCATGGAGGTGAACTATGGCATTAGATACAAGAGAACTTTTCGCCAGGCTTATACAATGTGAAGCCGGCGGAGAAGGTGAACAAGGAATGGCAGCAGTAGCTACTGTTGTTATGAACCGAGCCACTGCCACAGAAGGAGAATTCAGCCGCATAGGAAAGGGCGGAGATGTAAGAGCCGTAATAACACAGCCAAATCAATTTGTATGTATGCAAGAATCAGTCGCAGGCTCATACAATTCGCAAAATGTATATAACATGCGCCCCCTTGACATTCACTATCAAATAGTAGATTGGGCCATGGCCGGCGGCCGCCTGGTAGGTATAGATAATTCGTTATTCTTTTTCAACCCTTACAGCTCTACCTGCCCCAGAAATTTTCCAACCAGAGTAGGCATACTGCATAACCGCATAGGAGACCATTGTTTCTATGCTCCGACCTCTTATTATGCCGATACTTGATTCACCACAAATAAAACCGGGAGGTATTTTATGGCACCTTGCTGTAACAACATCGTTACACCTCGAATGATAAAATCCGGCAATGTTTCAATCGGAGATAAAATACAGCTTGATGAAGAAGTTTACGAAACAGTTTCAAATTCCGTGCCTGAAGCTGTTTCTCCTGCAAACCCAGAGAGCGAAGATTTAAATTCCACAGTTTCAAAAGAAGATTACATATCCGCAGAAACTGCATCCGAAAATTCCTCTGAAATAACGGGAATTCCCGGCGGTGTAATAAATCGAGCCATATCCGAACAGAAAAGTGAGCAACAGGCAGAAAACATCCCCGGCACTTCATGGTACAGCTCACCCATTTACAGAATTAACGCTGCAAAATCACAAGATTCACAGGTCTCACCACTGCCTTATTCTCAAATGACATCCTACATGAGCAATGTTTCAATGGGCGGGACTGCCGAAAATCCTTCTATCATAACGCCGCAGGATCCTATGACTCCTAACGGTTATGATGAAGAAATAGATTATAGCACAATTCAGGCTTTAAACGGTTTTCTGAGGACTCAGATAGGAAGATACATGCGAATAGAGCAGTTAGTAGGGTCAAATACAATACAAGACCGCTACGGCTTCCTTGTTGGAGTAGGCAGTAACTACATAATCCTTCAGGAAATAACTACAGGCAACATAATGGTCCTTGATATATTCTCAGTCAGACTTACTTATGTCTACTACTCGCCGCCTGTGCTTCCTAATCTTTAAAAGGGAGAACCAATCCGGTTCTCCCCTTTTACCTATATATTCAGTTGATTTCCAAAACTCTGTAGTCTTTATCCTCTACCGTTTTCTTTAAAACCTCGTCTGAAAGTTCAGATCTGAGTTTTACTACTGCCATACCCTCGCTGTGACTTACTTCTGCACTATCAACCTGTGGCAGTGCTTCCAGAGCTTTCTTTACTGCTGCCTCGCAGTGAGCACACATCATTCCCTCAATTTTTATCACCTTGTTCATATTCTTCTCCTTTTTTTCTTTTGAAATATTTTTTATCTTATGATCTTTAGATGAATCATACATTTTAAACCAGTTGAGTCTCAATGCATTCGAAACTACGCAGAAGCTTGAAAGGCTCATGGCCGCAGCCCCAAACATAGGATTAAGCTGCCAGCCCAGAATCGAAATAAATGCTCCCGCTGCAAGAGGTATCCCTATAATATTATATATAAAAGCCCAGAACAAATTCTGATGAATATTTCTAAGTGTTGCTCTGCTGAGTCTTATGGCCGCCGGTACATCAAGTAAATTGTTTTTCACTAAAACTATATCAGCAACATCTATAGCAACATCAGTTCCCGCTCCTATGGCTATACCCACATCGGCTCTTGTAAGTGCCGGCGCATCATTGATGCCGTCACCTACCATCGCCACTTTTCCTCTCTCCTTGAGACTGCGTATTACACTTTCCTTTCCGTCAGGCATAACCCCTGCAATTACTTCATCTACTCCGGCTTCATCACCTATTGCTTTTGCTGTTCTTTCATTATCTCCTGTGAGCATTACTACACGAATTCCCATATTCCGCAGTTCTGCAACAGCTCTTGGGCTATCCTCTTTGATTACATCCGCCACCGCAATTATTCCTAAAAATTTATCTTCCGAAGCAAAGAAAAGCGGTGTTTTCCCTTGAACTGAAACCTTTTCTGCCAAACTCTTCATATCTGAAGAAACCTCAGATACGGAACTGATAAACTTATAATTACCACCATACAAATAAATACCCTTATCATTGACAGCTTTAAGTCCGTTTCCGGGGAGGACTTCAAATTCTTTCACTTCTGCGGCAATATCACCATCTTCTGATGCTTTTCTGATTATAGCTTTTGCAAGTGGGTGTTCACTCTTTGCCTCCAACGAGTAAGCAACATCCATAAGTTCTTTTTCTGTGACTTTAGAAGCGACGAATATATCTGTAACTTCCGGCTCTCCTGAGGTTATTGTTCCGGTTTTATCCAGTACAACTATTTTTGTTTTCCCCGTTTCTTCAAGAGAAACTGCTGTTTTAAAAAGTATTCCGTTCTTGGCGCCCATACCGTTGCCTACCATTATGGCTACAGGTGTAGCAAGTCCCAAAGCACAAGGACAGCTTATTACCAATACCGAAATTCCTCTCGCAAGAGCAAAACCGATTGTTTGCCCCAAAACAAGCCATACACCTATAGTCAGCAGTGCTATGCCTATTACTACAGGTACGAAAACTCCCGAAACCTTGTCTGCCACCTTGGCAATGGGAGCTTTGGTCGCCGCCGCATCGCTTACCATCTGTATTATCTGAGAAAGCGTCGTATCTTCTCCTACTCTTGTAGCTTCACATTTTATAAAACCTGATTGGTTCAAAGTAGCAGCTGATACCATATCCCCCTCTTCTTTGTCTACCGGAATACTTTCACCTGTGAGAGCCGCCTCATTTACGGCACTGCTGCCACTTATTATCACGCCGTCTACAGGTATATTCTCTCCCGGTCTGACTACAAATATATCACCTTTTTTTACTTGTTCTACAGGAACTTCTCTTTCAATCCCGTCACTAAAAACAACAGCCGTCTTAGGGGCGAGTTTCATCAGGCTTTTCAGAGCATCTGTAGTCTTGCCCTTAGACCTTGCTTCAAGCATCTTTCCAACCGTTATAAGGGCAAGAATCATTGCCGCAGACTCAAAATAAAATTCATGCATGTAAGCCATCACGGCTTCACTGTCTCCCCTCATCTGAGCGTCAGTCATTGCAAGCAAAGCAATTGTACTATATCCAAAGGATGCTGTAGCCCCCAGAGCAACTAAAGTGTCCATATTGGGAGCACGATGCCAAAGGCTCTTGAATCCGCTGATAAAGAACTTCTGATTTATCACCATTACTATGCCCGAAAGCAGCATCTGAATTATCCCCATTGCCACATGATTATCCTTTAAAAACGGCGGCGCAGGCCATCCAAACATCATCACACCCATGGAAATATACATCAGAATTGCCAAAAATATAAGGGAATATAAAAGTCTTTTTTTGAGAACCGGAGTTTCTCTGTCTCTGAGCATATCTTCACTATTGGAAGCAGCTCCGCCTCCTGCCTTAGCGGCATCCCCTTCTGCTATTCCATGTTTAAGAGAAGCTCCGTATCCTGCTTCCTCTACGGCTTTTATTATATCAGCGGCCGAAGCGTCGCCCTCTATTCCCATTGAATTGGTAAGCAGGCTGACTGAGCAAGACTTGACGCCGTCCACTTTCGAAACGGCTTTTTCCACTCGTGCGCTGCATGCGGCGCAGCTCATACCTGTAACATTATATTGTTCCACGAAATCACACCTTTCCCAATTATCATTTCATCAGTTTTTGTAATGTAACAACAAGCTCATCTATTATTTGTGTATCACCGTTTTTAATATCTCTTACGACACAATTTTTCATATGATTCGCAATCAATTCTCTGTTAAAAGCATTGACTGCCGAATTTACGGCTGCCGACTGTATGAGTATATCATTACAATAGCCGTCTTTTTCAATCATTCCACGAATTCCTCTTATCTGTCCTTCTATTCTGTTAAGCCTGTTAATAAGCGCCTTTTGCTCTTCCGGGCTTCTCATCGTATGTCTTTCACAACATTTAGTTTTCTCTTTATCGCTCATTCAATTCACCTCATTCGCTGTTTATCCTGTTCATAGAGCCAAAATTTAAGTTGCCGATACTGTAATATACCCCATGCGGGTATATTACAAACGCTCTCTTTAAAATTTAAAATCAAGCAAAAACCCTAAAGTCTTATGGACTTTAGGGTTTTTATAACATTATTGCTGTTCTTTGTCTTTTGCCAGTTCTGCATAACGCTTAATCTTCATTGTACTGGTTTTTTCAAATTGTTCCTGCTTAATTTCAAGTTTTTTAACAGTCTTGTAATTGCTCAACTTGCGATTTACTTTCTTTATCTGTTCCCAGATTACCTTATAAACCTCTTCCTCGCCTGTAACTCCGTGAAGTTCTTCAATCTTATCGTAATCCGGAATTACCCTTGCCGTAACTACAAGTTCCTTTTCACCTAAAACTTCCTTGCCATAAACCATACACTCGGAAATTTCTTCAACATGAGAAAGCAGCGTTTCTATTTCTTCAGGATAAATATTCTTACCGTTTTGTGTAACTATAACATTCTTGCTTCTGCCTGTTATATAGATAAATCCGTCTTTATCCATATAACCTATATCCCCGGAATTAAACCATCCGTCTTTGAGAACGGCATCTGTCGCTTCTTGATCCTCATAGTATCCAAGCATAACAGTCTTTCCTTTTATAAGTATTTCTCCCTCGCCTTTCTCATTAGGCTCATTTATTTTGATTTCATCCCAGACTACAGATTTTCCAGCAGAACCTACTCTTGTATCCCAGTCCGGAGTAAGTGCGGCTATTGGAGCTGTTTCTGTCAAGCCGTAGCCCTGAAGGAATGTTATACCTATGTCTTCCAGCCATTTTCCCACCTTGGCGTCTATAGGCGCAGCAGCAGAAACCACTATGCGAAGATTACCTCCAAGATTTGCATATATGTCCTTGAATACTTTTCTCTTAACATCTATTCCGAGATTTTTAAGACCGTTGCTCAGAGAAATCATTGTTTTTACTGCTGTAGTCTTTCCGCTCTTTTCGATGCCCTGAAGTATCTTTTTATAGAGAGACTCTATCAAAAGAGGGACTGCGATTATGGCTGTAGGCGCCGTCTCTTTCATATTGTTTGCAATATGTTTGAGACCCTGACAAACCACCACAGAGCAGCCGCAGGCCATCGGAAGCAAAAATCCTATAGTTGATTCATAGGTATGATGCAGAGGCAGCACCGAAAAAAGCCTGTCGTCCGGCATCAAATATACATACGGGGTGACGGAATTTATATTGTAGGCCAGGTTGGTGTTGGAAATCATTACACCTTTGGCGGCAGAAGTAGTTCCGCTGGTAAATATAAGCACTGCAAATGCATCAGGATCTATCTCAGTATCCACATATTCCGTATAACCCATATCCAGGAGGAATTTGCCTTCCTCTTTCACATATTCAAGTCCGGCAAAACGGCCGTCCAGTTTTTCGTCGGAATACATCTCAATAAAAAATTTAACACTCGGACAGTGGTTTGCCACTTTCTTAATAAAGTCTTTCTTTTTCGGCGAGTAAATGACTGCCGCAACATCAGAACGCTTTATAATGTTCTCCAGTTCGTTCTCCGGAAGTTCCTTGTCTGCAGGTACTGCAATACCTACACCCAAAAGCATTGCCATATAGGAAACATACCATTCGTAAGTAGTCTCTCCTATAATAACAACTTTTTCGCCTTTCAGCTTAAAAGCTTTTGAAAGTCCGGTTCCCAGGCTGAGAACATCATCACGGAATTGTCCGTAAGTTATTTCCTCAAAACTGCCTTTTCTGTTAAATTTCTCAAGAATAAAAGGTCTGTCTTTAAACATTTCCGTGCTTCTGAGGAATATTTCTTTTATTGTCTTATATTCTGTTCCCGGATAACACTCACCTTTTTTATCATTTTTCTTTCTTAAATTTTCTATGACTTCAGGTGTATATTCAATATTCAGTTCTTCGATCTCATCTATTTCCCTCATTGTATACTTAGGAAGTTTAAAATCAGGGATTTTTTTTAAAATTCTTGCCATATTTTACCCCCTTGGCATTAGTGTATTTGATTATTATATCACTTTTCACTGCGGAAAAGCAATCTTTTTAATGCTTTCCACTTAAACGGAATAAGCGGGTAAAGGTAGGAGTCTCCTGAAAGCGTCTTTGTTGTAATAAGAAAAAGCACTGAAATTACTATGCCTGCAGCGAATCCCCATGCTCCGAAAAGTCCTGCTCCCAAAATCATGAGAATTCTTGAAAATTTGATTCCGTAACTAAGTTCTATGCTTGGCTGAGTAAAGCTTGCAAGTGCCACAACAGCCATACAGAGAATGGTCTGAGGTATAAACCATCCCGAATTAACGCTGAATTCTCCCAAAATCAAAGCTCCTATTACAGAAAGGGACATTCCCAAAGATTCAGGAGTATTTAAAGATGCCAGCTTAAGTCCGTCTATGGCGATTTCCAGCAATATGAATTGCAGCAATATAGGTACGGCAAAATCTTCTTCAGGCACAAAGAATTTCAAAACTTGCGGTGTAAATTCCTCATATTCTATTATCAGCATATATATGGGGGTAAGAAACAAAATTACAAGAAAATTCACGGTTCTGAGCAATCTGAAATAATTTCCTGTGACCTGCGGAAAGTAATAGTCATCTATGTCCTGTAGAAAATCAAAAATCCCGATTGGAAGCAACATGACTGTCGGCGAGTTATCAACAATTACAGCAATCTTACCCTCCGTGACATGAGCCGCTATTATATCAGGTCTCTGAGAATATCTTACTCTTGGAAACGGATTCAGCTTTCCGTAAGCTCCAAAGCTTTTGAGCAGCCTCTCCAAAAGGCTCTGATCTCCTACCGTCAAACTCTCGGCATCAAGAGAAGCTATTCTTTTATCCAGCCTTTTGAGCAATTCTTTATTAACCTTGTTTTTCATATAGCATATAACTACATCTGTTTTACTTATGCTTCCCACCAAATTATGTTTAAAAATCAGGTTGTTATCCCTTATTCGGCGGCGTATAAGACTGATATTATCCATTATATTTTCTGTAAAGCCGTCTTTCGCACCTCTTAGCGACTTTTCTTTTTCCGGTTCTTCTGCCGATCGACCCGGATAGGCTCTTGTATCCATTATTATTATCTGGTCAAGCCCTTCGACTATGATAGGTGTAAGCCCTGAATACATTTTTTCTTCGGCTTGAATGCAGCAGTCTTTTATCATCGCTTCCGTCCACTTGAGAGGGCTTTCCTTTAAAGCATTGGATATATTTTTGGGTGCTATCAGAGTGCTGTCGAGAAAAGGTATCTGTTCCTCTAAGAGTTTACGGCTTGTATCTATTCCTTCCATGCTCTCTTCGGGAACTCTCATAAGATAACTCAATATGCGCTGTGTCTTTTCACCGTCGGTAAGCCCGTCGGTAAAAAATATATATGCTTTTCTGCCTCCTATTTTTATCTTTCTTTCGAGTATATCGAAACTTTCGCCTATAGGCAGATCATTTCTGAAATATTTTAAATACTTTTTAAACATCACCCGCTCCTTTCATTCTGTTTTTATTCTTCCAAAATCTTGCCATTTCATACTTTTGCATATATAATTATTAAGTCAGAAATTAACCATGGAGGTTTTTATAAATGGATTATACACGCCTTGCAGAAATGCTCTTTCCGGAAATAAGCGAAACGCCTAAACATTATGAGAATATGTTTCCGCCTCGCAATCTCCCGGAAGGTGCAAAAGTAACAAGACTCGGTCCGAGTCCTACCGGTTTTATCCATCTGGGCAATTTATTCGGTGCATTTGCAGACGAAAGGCTTGCACACCAGTCCGGTGGAGTTTTTTATCTGAGAATAGAAGATACCGATGACAAAAGATATGTTGACGGTGCAGTTGATACAATTATCAACTCCCTTAAATTCTTTGGAATCAACTTTGACGAAGGTGCTTCTGCCGATGGAGAAACAGGCAGCTACGGCAGCTATACTCAGAGCATGAGAGGCCCAATCTACCGCTGTTTTGCCAAAAAGCTAATCTCTGAGGGGAAAGCATATCCATGTTTCCTCACAGAAGACGAAATTAACGCTATCAGAGCCGAGCAGGAGCAGACTAAACAGAACCCCGGAATATACGGAAAATGGGCTAAAAGCAGAAATTTAAGTCTTAAAGACATAGAGGACAAGCTGTCCTCAGGAATGCCATATGTAATCAGATTAAAATCTGACGGAGATATGAGCCTGCCTGAAGATCAAATAAGAAGATTTGAAGTGGAAGACGCTATAAGAGGCACACTGTCAATGCCGGTGAACGATCAGGATACAGTACTCCTTAAAGCAAACGGTATTCCGACATATCATTTTGCTCATGTTGTTGACGACCATCTGATGAGAACAACCCATGTGGTTCGAGGTGCAGAATGGCTTGCTTCCCTGCCTATACATGTGGAACTGTTTGAAAAATTGGGATGGGAGCCGCCTATATACTGCCATACAGCCCAGCTTATGAAACTTGATGAAGACGGAAACAAACGCAAACTTTCAAAGAGAAAGGATCCTGAACTCTCTCTGAATTTCTACCGTAATCTGGGATATCATCCGGCAGCAGTGAGAGAGTATCTCCTGACCGTTCTAAACTCCAACTTTGAAGAATGGCGCATTGCAAATCCAACGGCCGACATAGAGGAATTCATGTTCACTACAGAAAAAATGAGCAACTCAGGTGCTCTTTTCGATCTGAATAAGCTCAATGATGTAAGCAAAGATGTGCTTCTTCGTATAAGTGCTTCTGACCTTTTCGATTTCCTCAAGTCATGGTCTAAGGAATTTAAACCGGAACTGTCCCATATGTTCGACGACAGAGAATATCTGGAAACTATTCTTGATATAGGCAGAAAAGAAGCTAAGCCAAGAAAGGATCACATATATGCCGAACAAATTATGGAGAATATCAGTTACTTCTTTGACGATATGTTCAAAATAACTGATGAGTTCCCTGCCGAAGCTAAGGATGATGTTTCCGAAATCATAAACTTGTATCTGAAATCTTATGAGCATAATGACACTCAAGAGGAATGGTTCGGTAAGATACGCCAAATCGCAACTGATTTGGGTTATGCTGCAAAGCCTAAGGATTACAAAAAACATCCCGAAGAATATAAAGGTCATGTCGGCCATGTAAGCACCGTTATCAGAATAGCTCTCATGGGAAAAAGCCAGTCGCCTGACATCTGGGAAATTCAGCAAATTTTAGGTGAAAGCAGAACAAGAGACAGACTAAAAAATTTCTTGTAAATAAATTATCAAAATAAAAAAGTCCATAATAAAAATTGAGGTGGCTTAAAACAATATCAGCCATCTCAATTTTTTATTTTTTTGAAAAAGTGCATCCTTATTCTTCGCTTATTTTTCTTATAGCGGCAATTCTGTTGCTTACACCCATTTTTTTATAAAGGTTTGAAGTATGTACTTTAACTGTATTGACAGAGAGGAACAATTTTTCACTTATTTCATCATTGGTTCTGCCCTCATAAATTAGTTTGGCTATTTCCTTTTCTCTTCCGGTAAGCCCCACTCTCAGCGCTATTCTGTCAAGTTTTTGCTCAATTGAATTTTCATCAAAATGCTCCGTTTCCGTATCTTTTACACGGCACGAACTCCATATCAATATTGCATTTAAGCTATTGAACACAAACCAAAATACAACATATACCGTTTTATCGTATTTTATATAATTAAATTCCGTTCTTGAATCTATAAGGCTCAATGTGACAACCATGCACAAAAATACAAACACAATATTGTATACTGACAAATATGCCTTTATTATCCTGTTTTTAGATTCATTTGTAATTTTTTTCATATATACCTTGCAAAAATATATTGCCGCAATTAGTGGCAATACATTCAGCATAAGCATAAGAACTAAATAAATATCTTCTGTTATCCTAAGCAATTTTGATGCATAAGCTGCATCAGCCAAGAAAACTATTATTCCAACAACTGCAAATGCTTTTGCCATCCATTTCTTTTCTCTAATTCCGGCATATTCTGCTTCCATAGCTATGAGGGCATATGCCAAGGCTATCTCAAGCACATTTTCTACTATCAAAATAAGTTCTGTACTTTCTGCCGTAACATAACCGTTTAGAAATACTGTAAGAAAATCACACACATTGAAGCTGAGAACTATAGCCAAAAATGCTCTTGTTCTTTTGCTTTTAACCAATTCATTGCTTACATCGAGATTCTTTGAAACTACCATTGACTGAACAGCAAAGCATACTGCTCCTATAATTATGGTAAGTATATATATCAACTGTATAAACTGAGGCATAACTATCCTCCTCTCACATTATACATTATATACCATTTATATTCTTGATATTGTTTTTTCAGTATTCCTAAACACTTTCTTAGCATCCGTTTTTTTGTAAACTCAAAAGACCGAATGTATTAACATCCGGTCTTTCGAGTGTTTTATTTATTTTCATCCGTCTTAGTATTAAAGAGGACTTAAAATTATGCTTCGAGAGCTTTCAGAGCAGCTTCTTTTTCAGCTTCTCTTTCTTCCAATATTCTCTGGTACTCTTCTTCAGTCATCTTAGTCATTGTGATTCCAGTAAATCCAAAGATACAAGATACTATAGGGTTGAGCCAGTTAAGTATTGCATATGGAATATATCCGCTTCCTACTCCGAGGAATGTTCTCATAGTAGCACCGCATGTATTCCAAGGGAAGAAGTTGGAAGTGATTGTTCCGCAGTCTTCCAGACATCTTGACAAGTTCTTAGGAGCAAGTCTCATATCTTCGAAAGCTTCCTTGAACATTCTGCCAGGCAGTACCAGTGACAGATACTGGTCGCAGCATACTGCGTTTACGAACAGGCAAGAGAATTCTGTTGCCAGAACCAGTCCGCCTCTTCCTTTTGCAACCTTAAGAAGCAGGTTTGCAAATGTTGCCATCATTCCTGTGCAGTCTACGATACCGCCGAAGCACATTGCCATCAGGATTATGGAGATAGTCCACATCATACCCTGCATACCTGCACTGGACAGCAAGGATGAAAGCTCATTTATAATATCAGAAGCGCCTTCAGGAACATTACCCATTGCTATACCATTGTTGAGCATGTAGAAGATGTTGTTAGTAAGACCTTCTTTTGCAGTTTCAGCTGCAACGAGAGCTGAATCGATGTGAGCTTTGTTCATAAACATCAAAGGAACACCGATAAGTACACCGCCTAAGAGTGACGGAATAGCAGGAAGCTTGAGAGCTACAGCTGCGATTACGAATACCGGAGGAAGCAGAGCGATGATGCTGATGTTGGAGGAAGCCTTGATGAATTCTTTAACTTCTTCAACAACACTCATGTCAACTTCGTTTCCGGATGAGAACATGAATCCCATAACTGTATAAGCGATAAGTGCGATAACCATTGAAGTACCTGTTGTATAGATCATGTGCTTGATATGATCGAACAGGGTAGCGCCTGCCATTGCAGGAGCCAGGTTTGTAGTATCTGACAGAGGAGACATCTTGTCACCGAAGTATGCGCCGGATACTACTGCGCCGGCAGTCATTACCTCAGGGAATCCGAGAGCTGTTCCTACACCGATAAGAGCAACACCCATGGAACCTGCAGTTGACCAGGATGAACCTGTAGCCAGCGAAACTATGGAACAAAGGATACAAGCGGTAACAAGGAATACCTTAGGGCTGATAACCATAATTCCGTAGTACATCATTGAAGGGATAGTTCCGGCTGCCATCCAGGAAGCGATCATAGAACCTACGATAGCCAGAATCAGGATAGCCTGCATGGATCTGTTGATGGAAGCAAGTATACCCTGTTCAAGGTATGCCCATTTCCAACCGTTAGCGAAAGCAACGACAGCAGCAACAGCTGCAGCTAATAAAAGTGCGATATGAGGTTCGCCGCCTGAGTCTTTAACGATAGACCAAACCAGCAATCCGATCATCGCCAGGATGACAATTAGACATTGCCATAAAGGAATCTTCTTACCCATAATAAGTCCTCCTATAAATAAATAATAAAACTCACACAGCCGATTAACTTCGGCTATGGGTAAACTATAGCGGTTTCGTAAAATTTTAACAATTACCCATGAGTATATTTTGACTAAACTTTAGTATTAAAACAGCAAAACCACTCGTTGACATTACATTGCCGACGGAAATCCCTCTATTTTTCAATCAAAGCAAAAGCGACCGCCCCTAAGGGCAGTCGCTTTTAGGTATCAACTGTCTAATTGTAACAATTACAGAAAATTATTACCAGTAACAAGAAGAAGAATAATAAGCTGGTATCAACACCACCGTCTCCTAAAAGACCACAATTATTTCCCATTTAATTCACCTGCTTCTTTCATATTTTTTAAACTAAACTTTATTCAGTTGTAGTATACAATATGACTTTAAGCAATATTTTGTTACCGGATTTTAAAATTTATTGTTTATTATTTATTATCTTGGAATATCTCCACCTGAAAGCTTTTCATCATAAATCGCTCTCTGACCGCCTATGAATTTAGGTCTGGTCCTTGCACAAGTAAGATGTGCCTCGCCTATGGATTTTACAGAAAGCCTTACCGGCACAGCAACTTTCTTTAGCTGCATACCTATAAGAGTATCTCCTATATCCATTCCTGCATCAGCCTTTATAGTTTCAACCGCTACAGGACATTTTGCATTATGATATACAGTAGTCGCAAATGAACCGCCTGCTTTAGGCTGCGGAACCACATTTACGATTTCACTGCCCGGAAGCAATGCTTCTTTTTCAACTATTACAGCTCTGTTGAGATGTTCACAGCACTGTGCTGCCAAAAATATTCCTTTTTGCTTTATGACACTCATAATCCCTTCATATACTGCCTCTGCCGCATTTACATCAGACCCTTTTCCGATTCTAAGACCCATTACCTCGCTCGAACTGCATCCTACGACAAGAATATCGCCTTTCTGAAGTTTGGCAATCTCTACAAGCTCACTGCAAGCATCTGCTGCCTGTGTCTTAATTTCCTCATAAGTCAATTTAATCGCCTCCTATACCTGCCAGCTGTTTAAATATTCCTCTTGTTCTTCTGTCAGGCTGTCTATCTCAATATTCCATGCTTCTAATTTTTTGCGTGCTATAACATCATCTATCTCTTTAGAAACATCTATAACCTTATTTTCAAGTTTGTCATGATTATCCTTTATATACAATGCAGACATGGCCTGAACGGCAAAACTCAAATCCATTATCTCGGCAGGATGACCGTCAGCTGCTGCAATGTTTGCAAGGCGACCCTCTCCGATAACATTAACCCAATTTCCGTTTGGCAATTCATATCCCATTATATTGTTTCTGCGTTCTTTTTTGTCAACTGCAAATTTTTCAAGGGCATCCATATCAATTTCACAATTAAAGTGACCTGCATTAGCAAGAATAGCCCCGTCTTTCATAGACATCATATGATCTGTAGTTATAGTTTTGCAGCATCCGGTTGCCGTCACAAATATATCTCCGAAATGAGCGGCTTTTGCCATAGGCATAACAGAAAAACCATCCATCTTTGCTTCGATAGCTTTCACAGGATCAATTTCCGTAACAATCACCTGAGCACCAAGGGAAGCTGCTCTCATGGCGATTCCTCTTGAACACCAGCCGTATCCAACAACAACTACTTTTTTTGCGGCAACTATCAAATTTGTATTTCGCATTATGCTGTCCCAAGTAGACTGACCGGTTCCGTATCTGTTATCAAAAAGATGTTTACAGTCTGCATCATTAACCGCTACCATAGGGAACTTAAGAATTCCTTCTTTTTCCATAGCTTTCAGCCTGATTACGCCTGTAGTAGTCTCTTCACATCCGCCCCATACTTCTTCCATCAAGTCAGGGCGTTTATCATGAAGGAATGTAACTAAATCTGCACCGTCATCAATTACGATATTAGGTTTATGCATAAGGCACATTTCTATATGCTTTTCATATTCTTCCTGAGTAGCTCCATGATAAGCATAAACTTTCAGTCCTGCGTCTGCAAGGGCTGCTGCAACATCATCTTGTGTACTTAATATATTGCTTCCCGTAACTGCCATATCTGCCCCACCGGCTGCAAGAACAAGACAAAGATATGCAGTCTTAGCCTCCAGATGAACTGAAAGTGAAATCTTGATTCCCTCAAACGGTCTTGTCTTTTTAAATTCTTCTTCCAGACCCCTGAGGAGAGGCATGTTATCTCTTACCCATTGTATTTTTCTATGCCCTGACGGAGCCAGGTTTAAATCTCTTACTTGATATTTTTCCATTTTTATCTCCTGAAAACTGCAAACGCTATTTATTCTACTGTTACTGATTTAGCAAGGTTCTTTGGCTTATCAATGTTGCAGCCTCTTTCTCTGGCCACATAATATGCAAACAGCTGAAGCGGAACTACACTAATCAACGGAACTATTTCATCTCTGCATTCCGGAATATATACCATCTTATCACTCTGCTTCGCTATTGATTGATTACCTTCTTTTGCAACTGCAAGAACATAAGCATCTCTTGCTTTTATTTCCTGAATATTTGAAACCATCTTTTCATAAAGGAAATCTTGACATGCTAAAGCTATTACAAGTGTTCCCGGTTCCATAAGAGCTATTGTTCCGTGTTTAAGTTCTCCCGCGGCTATGGCAAAAGAGTTGATATATGAAATTTCTTTAAGTTTAAGAGATCCTTCATAAGATACTGCCGAATCAAGACCTCTTCCTATAAAGAATACCTGCTCCCTGTTATAGAGTGTTTTTGCAAGAGCTTCTATCTCATCAGCCTTTTTCAAAAATTCTTTTAACTTGTCAGGTGTTTCCTGTAAATCTTTAATAAACTCGTCGTAAAACGCTCTTGTTACAGTTCCTTTTTCTAAAGCCATATAAAGAGCCAACATATACATGCACATAAGCTGAGTTGTATATGCTTTAGTTGAAGCTACGGCAATCTCCGGACCTGCCCAGGTATAGAATACATCATCGGATTCACGAGCAACTGAGCTACCTACAACATTTACAACACTAAGCACCCTTGCACCTTTCTTTTTTGCTTCTCTTAAGGCTGCAAGTGTATCGAGAGTTTCTCCCGATTGACTGATTGCTATGAAAAGGGTGTTTTCATCAACTAACGGATCTCTGTAACGGAATTCTGAAGCAACATCAACTTCAACCGGCACCTTTACAAGCTTTTCTATGATATATTTGCCTACAAGTCCTGCATGGTAAGCTGTTCCGCAGGCAACGATATATATTTTGCTGAGATTTTCTATATCTTCTTTTGTAATAGAAATACCCTCAAGGTTTATCTTTCCTGTATCATCAAGACGGCGGTTTAGAGTTTCCGAAAGTCCTTTTGGCTGTTCATAGATTTCCTTAAGCATGAAATGTTCATAACCCTCTTTTTCAGCTGCATCTACATCCCATGTTACATGAAATACTTCTCTTTCAACTGTATTCCTGTTTTCATCAAATATTGTCACATTGTCGCCTGTCAGAAGTACAGTCTCATTATTTTCTATGAGATAAATTTCTTTTACATATTTGAGCAGTGCCGGAATATCCGATGCTACAAAATTACTTCCTTTTCCCAATCCCACGATTAACGGCGCATCCTTACGCACTGCTACCATTTTGTCAGGTTCATCCTCTGCTATGGCTACAATCGCATATGCTCCTCTCATTTTTTCAACAGCAGCAAATACCGATTCAAGAAGATCTTTCTTTTGCTCATATATTACACCTATAAGCTGTGCTACCACTTCAGTATCGGTTTCGGATTTGAAATTTATGCCATGTTCTTCGATAAGCTCCTGTCTGAGTTCAACATAGTTCTCAATTATTCCGTTATGAACTATTGCAATCTTACCGTTCTGACTTACATGCGGATGAGCATTCGTATCAGATGGTGCTCCATGAGTTGCCCATCTTGTATGCCCTATCGCAACAGGACTGTCCATAGGATCATCGCCTATAAGGTTTTCCAAATTAGCTATTCCGCCCACATGTTTTTTAACTTCTAACTTGCCGTTTCTCACTATTGCAATCCCGGCTGAATCGTAACCCCTGTACTCAAGCTTTTTGAGTCCGTCTATTACTATATCCTTAGCATTTTTATTGCCTACATATCCTACAATACCACACATTCTTTTCACCTACCTAAATTTTTCTTCAATCAAGCCGGCCAACTTGTGAGCAAGCTCATAAAGCTGAGTTTCATCATTGCCCTCAAGCATTACCCTCACCAAAGGTTCAGTACCGGAAGGTCGTATTAAAACTCTGCCGTTTCCTGACAATATCGTTTCTACTTCTTTTATAGCCTGAACTACATCCGGATCTTCCATATAAGTCTTTTTATAATCGTTATTTATTTTAGCATTAACCAAAACTTGCGGGAAAATTTCTATTTCTCCGGCAAGTTCAGAAGGTGTTTTGCCGCTTATCTTTAACGCTTTCATAAACTGCAAAGACGAAAGGACTCCGTCTCCGGTAGTCGTATGTTCTTTGAAAATTATATGACCGGACTGTTCACCTCCTATAACGCAGCCTGTTTTCAGCATTTTTTCCAGAACATATCTGTCTCCTACACCTGTAACATCCACCTCTATTCCGGAACTTTCCATAGCTTTATGGAAGCCTATATTACTCATAACGGTTGCCGTAACTTTGTTTTCAGCAAGTCTTCCCTCTTCTTTGAGCATTCTGGCACAAATAGCAATTACTCTGTCTCCGTCGATTGCATTTCCATTTTCGTCAACAACTATAAGGCGGTCTGCATCTCCGTCAAAAGCAAGCCCTATATCCGAGCCTGTTTTCTTTACCAACTCGCCAAGTTTTTCCGGATGAGTGGATCCGCATCCTCCGTTTATGTTGATTCCGTCAGGGTTATTGCCCATTACGGAAACTTCTGCCCCAAGAGCCTTATAAACTCTTGGCGCTATTTCGTATGATGCTCCGTTGGCACAGTCCAAAGCCACCTTTACTCCATCAAGTCTGAAATCAACAGTTTCAAGCAAATGCTTTATATAAAGGTCAGCTGCGTCCTCTGAGCCTTCAAGACACCGGCCAACCAATTCACCTGTAATATGGCTGTTAACATCCACACTGCTTATTATCAAATCTTCTATCTTCTCTTCAAGAATATCGTCTAACTTATAGCCGTCTCCGTTAAAGAACTTTATTCCGTTGTACTCAAAAGTATTATGAGATGCACTTATAACTATACCTGCATCTGCATTATAATATCTTGCAAGGTATGCTACTGCCGGAGTCGGTATTACACCAAGTTTTATGACATTACCGCCTACCGCAAGTATACCTGCCTCCAAAGCACTTTCCAGCATGTCTCCCGATATTCTGGTGTCTTTACCGATAACGACTACAGGTCTTTTGTTTTTTGCTTTAAGCACATAAGTACCTGCTTTACCCAGATTAAATGCCAGCTCCGGAGTTAATTCTTTGTTGGCAACCCCTCTGACTCCGTCAGTTCCAAATAATCTTCCCATTTTCTTCCCTCACTTTTATTCAATGGTTATCTCCACTCTTTCAGCAGACGGCACTGCCGAAAGTATATCTTTGCCGCAATTTACAATAATCGTTACCGTATGCGTGCCTTTTCCAAGGCCTGCCACATCTGCGGAAACGGTAAAATCTGCGGCAGAGAGCTCGTTTATAATGCTCTCTTTGCCTATCGCCTCTATACTGAGTTTTGCTGTATTTACAGTATATGATAGGCCGTCTGATTTATTTAAAAGGTTTATATCATTCTGACTGAATTCTAAAGTTTTTTTGCTAAGGTCTTTGACTGTCACCTTGGCTGAAATTCCCAAGGAATCATCACTTAACTTGATACCCTCCGGAAGCAGTGGACTCAATTCTATATTGGTATTTGAGTAAACACCGGAAACATCAAGAGTCCTGCATGTTATCTCTGTTATGTCCTTAAGCACCTCTTCCGAACCTTTTATCATAACCGTCTTAGGTACTGATACGATTCTCTCCACATCTCCTGAATTTTCTCCTGTTACCGGTACATGAAGATTTACTGTTTTTTTGTTAAGCATTACTGCTGTTATCTTAACTTTTGAGTTACTGAGTCTTACATTGAGTACCTGAAGCCCACTTTTATCCACAGGTGTAAGAGATGTATCAAAAGATGACATTTCTGACCCTATGTTTTTAAGTTCGATCAATGCCTGAACTTTATCCACTTTTTCCACAAGAGTTTTTGCTCCCGTCACCTTTACTGTGTCAAGGCTTTGCTCTATGATATCAGCTTCCTTGTCGCTGCCCGTTTGGCCGTTTACCACAACTTCAACTTCTTTATCCACAGTTGCAAGTTCATCTATTTTAACCTTGGTTTTTTCAATATTTACATGATCAATTTTTACATCGTCCGGGCCTGATATATTAAGGCGCACGGTATGTTCACCTTTCTTAAGCCCCTCTATGTCCGCCGTAACGGAAAAATCATCTGCTTCAACTTTTGTTATTACAGTTCTTTTTCCGGAAATATTTATATTCACCGTCGTATCGCTGCTCTCAAGCAGAGTCAGTCCCGACTCTTCAAGATTCTTCTGATTTATAAAATTTATAGGTACATTCTTTACAGTTATGGATGATTCCGGGTTGACTTCCCCCAAAACATAAGCCCACAATGCTATGGCGATTATAAGAGCCAAAACGATATTAAACTTCTTACTTTTCAGCATCTTTATCACCTCTGTTCAGCATTTTGCCTATCTTCTCAGACCAGAATCCTTTTTTATCCTCCTGCAAATACATGCTAAGGAGCATTTTTTCTATTTGTTTTGTTTCTATAAATCTGGTAAGCTGTCCGTTTTGGGCAACAGAAACTACACCTGTCTCTTCAGATACAATGATTACAAGTGCGTCAGAATTTTCTGTTATTCCTATTCCGGCTCTGTGCCTTGTGCCTAATTCCTTATTAAGACCCTTATTTTGAGTCAAAGGCAATACGCATCCGGCTGCATAAAGTCTATCCACCCTGATTATCAAAGCTCCGTCATGAAGCGGCGCCCCTTCATAGAATATATTTCCTATCATCTCTGCCGAAATAGATGCATCTATGACAGTTCCGGTCTCTACTATATCGTTAAGGGTTATTTCCCTTTCAATAACCATCAGGGCTCCTGTTTTTGATGTAGACATGGCATCGATGGCTCTGACTATTTCCGCTACCATGCGTTTTGCCTCATCCTTATCGATATCGCTCATAATATTGCTAAGTCTGCTGCGACCCAAATGCTCAAGGGCTCTTCTGAGTTCCGGCTGAAATATGACCACTATAGCTATCAGACCTACTGTCATAAATCCCGAAAGCAGCCAATGCAAAGTATAAAGTTGAAAAACATCTGACAATACGGTTGCAACTACCAATACAAGCAGTCCCTTTGCCAGCTGTTCGGCTCTTGTCTCTCTGATGAATCCCAGCACTTTATATGCTATGAACGCAACTATCAATATATCAAGTACATCTGTTATCCCAATACTTGACATTATATTGTTCAAAAAATTCTCCATAATCACATAATATCCTTTATTTAGGCTTAACTTATATTATACTTTGAAAATGTGTTGGTTTCAAGTAGAGAATGTATCAGCCCATATCAAAAAGTTATCACGATAATCATCAATGCCTTGGTATAAATGCAATGATATTTATCACACAAAAAGCCTCGAACCTTAAGGTTCGAGGCATGTCTCTTAATATGTTGTGTTCAGAACTCCGTAATCCTTATCCTGTCTTCTGTAAACAACGCTTACATTATCTGTCTCGATATTCAGAAATACAAAGAAGTTATGCTGCAAAAGTTCCATCTGCAAAATTGCTTCATCTACAGTCATAGGAGTGATTCTGAATTTCTTGGTTTTTACAACTTTACCCTCATCATCGGGTTCTTCAAATTCGGGTATCATCTCAAACCTAACCGACTCGTTGGATTTGTTCTTCTTAGCCATTTTGCCTTTATACTTTGACATCTGGCTCTGTAGCTTATCTGCAACTATGTCTATACAGTCAAAAATGTCTTGTGAAACATCCTCTGCTCTGAAAATAGCTCCCTTTGTTACAATGGTGGCTTCCATCTTTACTTTCGCCTTTTCAGGATGCATCACTATATTGGCTTTGATATCATCTGCAAAATACTTTCCCAGCTTCTCAAACTTCTTGTCGATTGCTGCCTGAATTTTGTCGTTTACACTGATGTTCTTGCCTGTTACGATGATCTTCATTCTGATCACCTCCTGTACTTTTCTTTTATTATATCACAGATATACTCAAAAATAAAAGTGTTTTATATGTATACTTCATGTATACTTTATGACTTTTCTCGCAATAAAAATGTTGTTCAGCTGACCTGGTCTTTGACCCCACACTTGCCTTTACCCGCTTTGCGGAGGACTTACTTCTAAGGTACGCCATGATCACCGCCCCATTCTCGGCTGACGGCTTACGTGGATCCTTTTGCCCGCACCTGGCTTGGATTTTCAACCACAGACCTGAACAACATATTTTATTTTAACATTTGAACAAAATATTGCAAGAGATATTTAAGTAAAACCGGATTTCTCTTGCATATGAATTTTACAATAATCTCCTCTGTTTTACTTGACTTGCTTCTTATTCGCAGCCATTACAGCCAAAAAACATATATTCTCTATCCCCGCTCTTTTCAACGCATTGCAGCATTCTACGGCAGTTGCTCCGGTTGTATATATATCGTCTATCAACAATATCCTCTTTCCCTCAAGTTTTTCAGCCATTACAGAATTCACCTCAAAAGCTCCCTGCATATTGTTTTTTCGTTCTGTCGGCGACAATGCTCTCTGCGCCTTTGTCTCCCTTACTCTTTTAAGAAGCCTGTTCTCCATTGGTATGCCTGACAGCCGAGCCAAGTGTCGCCCTACTCTGTCCATTTGATTAAAGCCTCTTTCTTTAAGCCTTTCACTGCTGATTGGAACGGGAACTATCAAATCTGCTTTAAGAAACTCACTGTTTCTTTTAACTGCAAGTTCCTTTAGCATGGCATCGTACATTATCTGCGCCAAGATAGGCGCTATATATGTTTTACCGTTATATTTCAAAGAAAATATCAACCGCTTTTCATAAAAGCCGTATTTCATCGCTGCCATTCCTCTATGTTCACAGCCGTCTGAAAAGCATATTTCTGTTGTTTCAAAATCCATATGTCTTATGCAATAATCACAAAGACCGTAGCTGCGTTTATCATCTATATATTTGCCGCAGCAATTACAATAAAGACCCTGTGGAAACACAAGGTCTTTAGCTACATCCCAAATTTTCAATATCAAATCCCCTCGTAAACATTTATAAGTCGTTCTTTCAGACCGGAATTGCGTTTTCCGCTCTGTACATTATCAACCATTGCATTAAGATAATCTCCGTTACCCACTATTACAACCTGTTCTTTACCCCTGGTTACGGCTGTATATATAAGATTTTTAGTGGCAAGAGCCGGAGGAAACCAGCTCATAGGTATTATTACTTTAGGAAACTCGCTGCCCTGACTCTTGTGAACTGTTATCGCATAAGCCAGTTCTATTTCATCTAACTGTACATAGGGATATTCGACCCATCGTTCGTCATCATACTCAACCACTAACTTACCGTCATCGGGATAAACAGCTGATACTATACCCATTTCTCCGTTAAAAACACCCTTACCTGATTTGCCGCTCTTTTTATTATATTCAAGCCTGTAATTGTTTTTAATCTGCATTATTCTGTCTCCGACACGGAATACTTTATTTCCAAACACCATCTCAGGTTTATCAACAGCCGCCGGATTAAATACTTTCTGTAAACTTTCATTAAGGTTTATACTTCCCAATATCCCTTTTTTCGTCGGGGTGATTACCTGTACCTGACACGCAGGCAATCCGGAAGCCAACTTTACCGTTTTTTCCAATATCTCGTTTTGCTTGTCAGCTTTCACTAAAACAAAATCTCCTCCATAATGAGGATACTGTCCGCCGTTTATTCTATGTGCATTCAACACTATGTTGCTCTCGGCTCTCTGCCTGAAAACTTCCGTAAGTCTCGATGTATATATGTACCCGCTGTCTATCAAATCGCTCAAAACATTTCCTGCCCCCACTGACGGAAGTTGATCCTTATCCCCGGTCATTATAAGTCTGCTGCTTTGTTTGAGTGCCCGACACAAGGCCCCCATAAGCATAAGGTCTATCATAGAGCTTTCATCAACTATTACAACATCATAATCCAAAGGATTAGATTCATTACGCCCAAAAGCCATCGTTTCACTTACTTCGTCATAATAATATTCCAAAAGCCTATGCAGTGTAACAGCCTCTTTGCCGCCGGCTTCGGTTATTCTCTTTGCTGCACGACCTGTAGGCGCTGCAACTGCAACACTCATACCACTTTCTTCCATGATTTTCACCAATATTTCAATGATTGTGGTCTTTCCTGTGCCCGGGCCTCCTGTTATTATTGATATGTTGCGTTTAAGAGAATTTTTTACAGCTTCTCTCTGCTGATTAGACAAAGATATATCAGTCATACTTTCAGCTTTTCTTATAACATAATCTATATCCTCTGCCGCTGCCGAAAAGTCAGCCGAAATCATTTCTCTTATTCGACTTACAATCTGACATTCAGTTTTGTAATATCCATAAAAGTACAACACTTCTCTGCCGTCAACAACCGCTATCTGCAAATCCCCCGCAAGTGTCATGTCTTCAGCTACATCTTCTATAACCTCACGGCTCAAGTCAAGAAATCCCGCTATCTGTTCATAAAATTCACGAGCAGGCACAAAAGTATTACCATTGCCCACATGAAGAGATAAGCCGTGCTTTATGGCCGCCTCTATTCTGTAAACATTATCAGTTTCCATACCCATAGCCTCAGCCGCTTTGTCCACCTTGTCAAACTTCATAGCCGGAAATTCACTGAGCAGCCAATATGGATTATCCTCAGTCAGGGCTATAGCTGCCTCACCTACAAGGGCAAAGATTTTAATTATGTAATAATTGGAAAATCCAAGTTTTCGTAAAAACAAGGTCACCTCTGGGGTGACCTGGCTTATTTTTGTTATTGTTTGATTTTTATCTGTGTTTCCCATGTTTTCGACACTACTTGGTCCAGTGTATACCTCTTAATTTGGCTGCCAATTTATTTTTGCTGTACAGCTTGGCAAGTTTAAGTAACTCTTCCCTTGTATTCTTACGAGGATGAGTATGGATTTCTTCAGTCAGCATACGAAGCATATTTTCTGCATTTTCCTCTGTGCATATACCTGCCGCAATCAAATCGTTTTCGTCAATTTTAAGTTCATCCGGAAATATAGGTTCTCCAAAATGCCTGATTTCTTCCAACATATACATTTTACTCTTTATCTTGGTCTCCGAATCATACTCAAACACGATTCTCTGTGCCTTTTCCATGCTCAGCAAGAATTCATACCTCTCCATACCTCTCTGATATATGAATTTTTTGAGAGCAGGCTTATTTACAGTAAAATAAAGCTTCGGCATGTCATTTATGACATCGATAATATGCTGGTGAGTCGGTTCCTCAAAACTAAGCCTGTCGATTGCTCCCCTTATTTTCTTTTTATCTATACACGAAAAGAACAAGCCCAGTCTTCTGTCTTCAACACGCTGAGTTCTGTCGATATTTTTGCTTAATATGGTGAGATCCTGCATTTCTCTCTTACTCAACCTGTCAACCACATCCTGCCCTATTATGTCTGAAATCAATCCCGTATCAAGCAGCATGGATAATCCTTTTCCTGCGGCAGGAGCTGAAAGTATCGCAGTAAACTCATCTCTGATTCTGGTCATTGCAGCAGTATCCAAAAGTCTATGATTTGCTACAATTGCCTGATATGCAGACTGATGCAGGTCAAAGTCAAGTTCCGCCGCCATTCTTACGGCTTTCAGCATTCTCAAAGGATCTTCACGGAAACATGCTTCAGCATCCCCCACAGTTCTAATCAGTTTATTTTTGATGTCTTCTCTGCCATTATACGGATCTATAAGTTTATTCTGGCTTTCTGCTATGGCATTAACTGTAAAATCTCTGCATTTCAAATCCTCTTCCACTGTAGGAACATAAGAGGCATCCGTCAGTCTTCCCTGCTCATATTTGGCGCCGCCCCTATATGCGGCCAAATCCACTATAATTCCGCTTTCGCCTTCAACATCGCCGTCCTTGTCCTTTATTTCTTTAATAAACTCAAATCTCAGAACCTCAAATTTCTCACTGAAAACCTCTGCTTCAGGGAAAATTTTCTTCATATCTTCAAGTCTTGCACTGGTAAGCACATCCCAGCCTACAGGTTTATTCCCTGTAATGAAATCCGATATACATTCGCCGGCAACATAGGCTTCAAAGCCCTCCTGCTGCAAGGCTCCCATTATTCTGCCGACCTCTTTGGGTAATTTTACTAACATTCCTCTCCTTCTCCTTCACTGGGTTTGTATATTTTTCTGTTCTCCAGCGCCCACACACGCTCGCTGAAAGTTCCCGGTTCCGTCGATGCAAGTGCATCCTGCATATCAAACATTCTTGCATCCAATACATCAAGATAGTGGAGCACTTCTGCCTCAGGGAACAACGGTTTTTTAGGACTTCCGAATTCAGGTTCGTAATGATGGGTCAATATCATATGCTTTAGCATTATTGCCTTTTCTGTAGGGAAATCAAGTTCTCTTGTCAATCTGTCTATGACAACCACTCCTTGCACAATATGTCCCAACAGCTGTCCTTCAACGGAATATCCTGTGGCGATTCCGTCATTGCCTGCAACTATTTCATTAAGCTTTTCTATATCGTGTATTATCACTCCTGTGCACACAAGATCCTTGTTGAGGTTTGTATATACTTCGCAAACTCTTTCACCTGTCATAAGCATTCGTTTGATATGGTACAAAAGTCCCCCAAACTCTGCATGGTGATTCTTCTGTGCTGCGGGATAATACATCATCTTTTCTTTGTTGTCAGTTAATATCTTAATACATAACCTTTTAAGGTCATGGTCTTTCATATTATCAGCTATATTGTATATGTAATTATACATGCTCTCGGTATCTTCAGGTGCAGCCTTTACAAACTCTTTCATTTCCTGTTCGTCTTCCGGTACGGCAACCCTTATTCGTTGTACTCTTAGCTGTAGCTGTCCTGCCCACTCTGTTACAATACCTTTTATTTTTACTATTGATTTATCTTCTATTTCTTTTAGTGACTGATATTCGGCATCGCTTACATCCCATTTTTTACCTGATATTTCACCGGTCTTATCGGCTAAGGTTATATCTAAATACTGCTTACCGTTAGAGCCGACTTTTATAGTCAGCGTCTTAGCCATAAAAAATTCCGTTACTTCCTGATCCTTTCTCAAGTCGCTTATAAAAATTTCTTTCATATATTCCTTTCTGAGGCAGACTGCACATGCAATACTGCAACTTTACTTTCTGTGGTTTTATTTATTATAATACAAAAGGCACTCTGTCGCAAGCGATAAAATTTACATCTTTTGACATTACAAAGTTTACTCCGAGTGTCGTTCATAAAACAAATATGTTCTGCTACCCTTTAATTCTAATTGTTTCTTGATTTTTAAGGGAAAAATACATACAATAATATTATTACCGATAACACTTTAACGGAGGAACTTGATATGTATTCAGATTTGGACAACAAATTCAATGCAAAAAAAGCTGTCCAAGATATAATTACTTGGATAAGAGAATGGTTTGATGCCAATGGCCCCGGCTGCAATGCCATAGTCGCAATTTCCGGCGGCAAAGACAGTTCTGTTGTAGCTGCATTATGTAAAGAGGCCTTAGGTAAAGATAGAGTAATCGGTGTTCTTCTTCCAAAAGGAGAACAGTTCGATATAGATGTTTCCCTTGCTCTTGTCTCCCACCTTGGCATAAAACATTACGAGATAAATATTGAAGATTGCTTCAAAGGTCTAATGGATGAAATAAATACCGCACTGCCTGAAGTTGCAGTCCAGACAGTCACCAATCTTCCGCCAAGACTTAGAATGGCTGCCACCTATGCTGTATCTCAATCCTGCAACGGCCGTGTTGCAAATACATGCAATCTAAGTGAAGATTGGGTTGGGTATGCCACAAGATACGGAGACGGCGCAGGTGACTTCAGCCCTCTCAGTAAATTTACTGTGCAGGAAGTAAAAGCCATAGGCAGAGAACTGGGTCTTCCTTCAATGTTTGTTGACAAAACTCCTATAGATGGTTTGCAGCCTAAGACTGACGAAGAAAACTTAGGCTTCACATATGCTGTTCTTGACAGATATATAAGAACCGGTCAGATAGACGATGCCCAAACAAAGGCTCGCATAGACAGACTTCATAAAATCAATCAATTCAAGCTGAAATTTATGGATTGCTTTGAATACGATCCACAATCCATTTCGGAATAAAAGTAAGCAATTTAGGAAGTAATTTATGTATACATTGGAACAAGCAACGGAAAAGGACATATCATTATGTTACAAAATAGTAGATGACGGCAGACGCTTCCAGCAAGAACAAGGTTTCGTCCAGTGGACTGCAGATTACCCCACTGTAGATACGATTCGTGAAGACATACTGAGTCAAAAAGGTTATGTCATAAAGGAAGAAGAAAAAACTGCTGCCTATATGTGCATAAATTTTTCCGGAGACCCTGCATACAATTCAATCGAGGGCAAGTGGCATCTCGACAGCAACTATGCAGTCATCCACAGATTGTCAGTAAACAGCGATTTCCGAGGAGTCGGACTTTCCGGCACAATATTTCGTTTAATCGAGGATTTCTGTCTGAGAAACGGCGTGAATTACATTCGTTTAGATACCGACTTAAAAAATAAAAGAATGCAGCATATTATTAAAAAACATGGATTTGTATACTGCGGTACTGTGTTTTTCCAAAGAGGCAGTCGAATAGCATATGATAAAATAATCTCAAAATCATAAATTCAAGTGTAATTAAAAAATAGGGAACCCATCTCTTAACCGGGTTCCCTATTTTCAGGCCTATAGGACAAAAAGAGTTGGTGGTACCCTAGTCCCAATAACTAGGGTACT